>JACPRD010000046.1 GCA_016190145.1 Planctomycetota bacterium
GAGCCGTCCTCATTGTGCGCGAATGGAGGCGTGCGTTGCGCGGCCGGGGCGAGTGAGCGCAGCGAGCGAGGTCCGGACGCCGACGCACGCCGGAATTCGCGCACAATGAGAATTGTGAATTTGAGAGGATGGGGGAGGGAACGGTGTGTCGGAGAGGCTCGAGCTTGAAGAATGCGGTGACGGTGGCGGTTGCGCTGCTGGCGATTGGCCTCGCGGGGTTCGCGCTCCGGCGCGAGGCGGCGCGGGCGGAGGACCTGGAGCGGCGGCTCGCGGCGATCGAGACCGAGGTGGCCTCGCTCCGCGCGGCGCCGCGCGCCCCGGCCCCTGAGCCGGAGGGCGCGCCCATGCCCGCGGACGGCCTGCCGCCGCCCGTCGCCGGCGGCGACTCGAAGTCCTCCGCGGGCGACAAGCGCCTGGCGAAACTCGAGCGCGACGTCGACCGGCTCGAGGAACGCATGAAGGAACTGAGCCGCGCTTCCCAGACGTCGATCGAGGCCGAGATCGCGGGGCTGCCCGCCGACAAGATCTGGGAGAAGGCGCAGATGGCGCGGCAGGACCGCCTGACCGGGCGCGCCAACGCGCTCCTGCGCGCCTTCCTGGAACGCTTCCCCAACGATCCGAAAGTCCCCCAGGTTCTCCTCGAGCTCGGCGGCTCCGAGCTGATGGTGGGCGACTGGCCGGAGGCGATCGCGTTCTACGACCGCATCCTGAAGGAGTATCCGGAATCGTCGCAGGTGCCTTACGCCGAGTTCTACCTCGGGATGAGCCTCGTCTCGACGGGCGACCTGACGGCCGGCGCGGCGCACTACGAGAAATCGGTCGAGAAGTTCGCCGACAATCCCTACTGGGCCGCCGCGGCGCTGTTCAACCTGGGCGAAGCCTATGCCGAGAAAGGGCAGCCCGAGCTGGCGAAGGACTATTTCCGCAGGATCACGGCCCAGTACGGCGCGGAGAAGGAAGTCGGCGATCTGGTGACGCAGGCGGAGGAGAGGTTGAAGACGCTCGAGGGGAGATAAGGCGGAAGGCAGCCATAAGCCATAAGCCAGAAGCCATAAGCTGCGTGGGTCGGGGAGATTATTCGCCAGCAGGGCCGTATGGTGATTCCTCAAGCCTCATGATCGCTCCGGAAGAGGCGAGAAGCTTGCGGACAGCGCCGCTTATGGCTTATGGCGGGCAGGAGAGCGCGAAGGCGACGACTCCATCACCTCGGGTATTTCTTCACCAGCAACTCCCTCGCCGAGTCCACCGCCCCCTGCAGCCTCTTCTGCTGCCAGGCCTCCAGGCCGGAAATCGTCGCCTGGAATGTGTCGAGCCAGGCGAGCGTCTCGCCGTCGCCCGCGTGCCCCAGCGAGCGCACGGCCTGCTCCCGGACCGAGTTGTCCGCGTCGGTCGACGCCAGCCGGTAGAGAACCGTCCGGGACTCCGTGGAGTCGACCCCGCCCAGGAGCCCCGCCCCGGCCTGGCGCTCAGACGAATTCCCCGTCGACACGTACTGGAACGCGGTGTCGGCCAGCCGGCCCTGCACCGGGAGGCTGCGGATCGAAAAAAGTTCCTTCGATCCGCCGCCGAGCACGCGCAGCAGGCGGCGCCGGACGTCCTCCGGCGTTCCCGTGTCCGTCAGCCTCGCGAGGAGCCAGTCCGCGACCTCGGGCCCGCCGGACGCCAGGGCAAGATCGTAAAGCGGATCCTTGTCCGCCGTCTCGTCCGGGTCCGCAAGGCGCTCCAGGAAATACGGCCCCATCGCCGGATCCAGCTCGGAAATGAGCTGCAGCAGCCGCCGGAACGACTCGGGGTTGCTCTTGCCCTTGCGGAGACACTCCACCATCTCCCTCGCCAGCGCGATCTTGTCGTCCGCCGTCTTCGGCTTCGGGACGAGTTTCTCCAGCTCCGCGACGCGCTCCCGCAGCGCGGCCGTCTCCTTCTCCGCGGCGGCGAGCTTCGCGGGAAGATCCGAAGCGGCCTCCGCGGGGGGCGCGGGCTCCTGTCCGACCTGAGAACCCGCGGGAGACCCTGCGGCGGGCGCGCCCTTTTCGACCACGGGCGCCGGGGAAGGGGCCGCCGCCTGGCGGCCGTTCATGAACCACGCCCCTCCGGTCGCCCCCATCGCGAGCGCGGCGACCGCGATCGCCGCGACGGCGTAGAGGGGGATGCCGCGAGGAGGAGGAACGGAGGTCATGGGTGACTCCCAGGAGAGGTACGAAGAGACTCGGACCATTTCGGGGAATCCGCAGGAGGCGGATTACCGCTTCCCCGTCGCCTTGAACGAATCCACGATCTTCCGGTACTCCGGTGAAATGTCGTCCCCGGTTTTGTGCATCACGGTCGCCATGTACGCCCAGCCGTTCCTGTAGGCGACCCACAGCCGGCAATCGTACTCGGGCGCCATCGCGTTCGCGCGGCCGACATAGTGCACTTCGAGCGCGTCCAGCCCGCCCAGCTTCGACTTCTTCTTCGACTTGACCTTGAACTGCGCCTTGAACTCGCTTTTCACTCCCGCCAGCACGTTTTCCGTCAGCGTGTCGAGTTCCTCCTCGGTCAGCGCGTCCTGCGCGAGATCCTTCCGGAGATCCGCGACGCCGACGATCGTGTGGGCGGTGGGATTGGAAGCGGCCTCCTTTTCGGAGAAGGAGTGGACGATGACGCCGCCCTCGAATTCCTGCGCGCCGCACGACCAGGTCGCGGGGTGGGAAACGGAGAAGGACTTTGCCGCGTCCTTGTAGGTCTTGCGTTTCGTCTCCCGGGTCGGCCCGGGATCTTTCTTCTCGCCGGGGTCTTCATAGATCTTCGACTCGCCGAATCCCGTGAGGAACCAGCGCTCGCCGCGTTTCACCAGCCGGGCTTCCTCGATCACGGTCTGTCCGGTATCGGAGACGCTGATCAGGCCGACGGTCGCGGTGTCGCCCTCCACCGTCGCGGAGAGGATGCGGACGCCTTTTTCGACCTGCTTGGCCAGCGTTCCGGTCTTGAGCATGTCCTCGACGTTTTTCCGGAATTTAGCCTCCATGTCCTTGCGCCCCGCGGCGTTCGCCTTGGTCCACGCCCCGGAGGAGAGCGAGTCGAGGTAGGCGGGGACGTCGAAGCAGGCGAGGAACAGGTCCGCATCGGAGTTCCGGATCGACTGCACCCAGGTTTCGAGGACGCGCTCGGGCGACACGAACTGCGCGCCTCCGGGATCCGACGTCCACTTCGCGCTCTGGATCGTCTCGTCCATCTTCGGGACGAGGGAGTTGTACTTCGCCTCGGGCGTCGTGAACCGGAGCGTCCAGGCGTTTCCCGCGTCGTTGACCGTCACCTGGTAGGAACTGTATCCGGCGCCATCCCAGTCGAACCGGTAGACGAGGCCGTACGCGTCTTCCTTCCCCCGGAAGTCGTAGAAGTCCAGCTTCAGCCGCTTGTATTTCTTCAGGTCCTTCTTGAGCACCGCCTCCTGGTCCTCGGAATGCTTCCGCACGCCCCGCTTGCCCTCGCCCTCCACGAAGAACACGCGGAATGCGGATTCGTCGCCCTCCCAGGCGATCCTCTGGAACGCGACCTTGTCGTTGTCCTCGAGCAGCCGCCAGCCCTGCGGCGGCGTGCACGAGAAGCCGTAGTCCGGGTCGTTGTAGCGCGCCGTGACCGCGGAGTCGACGTCGCCCGCCGTCACCTGCTCGATCCACTGCTTCGCCACGTTCGACGTCCGCGCGAACGCGATGTTGTTCCGGTCCGCGTAGGAGGACAGCGTGTTGACCCCCACCTGCTTCCCGTCCGGCCCGATCAGCGGCCCGCCCGAATTCCCCGGATTCAGCGCCGCCGTCGTCTGAATCATGTCCTGCCTCTTCCCCGATACGATCCCCTGCGAGATCGTCCACTTGAGCCCGTCCGGATTGCCGATCGCGATCACGTCCTCGCCGACCTCGATCGCCTCCGAGTCCGCCCACTCGATCGTCGGAAGACCGCCCGGCGAGTCCTTGAGCCGCACGAGCGCCAGGTCGAGCGGTTTCGTCTCCGCGAAGACCTCCCCTGTGAACTGCCGCCCGTCGAACAGGAACACCTTCACCTCGCGGTCGCCCTTGAGACACGGCTCGATCACGTGGTGGTTCGTGACGATCACCCCCGCGGCGTCGATGATCGAGCCACTCCCCAAAGAATAGGAGCCATCCTCGTTGGGCTTGTTCTCGATGTAGACGGTGGCGGGGGCGCACTTCTTGAAAAGCGTCTTGATCTTCTCGTCCGCGCGCGCGGCGAGGGGAAGTGCGAGGAAGGCGAGGACGGCGAGGCTGAGTCTCATCGAGGGGTCCCGTTTCGTGTAAGAAAGAAGCGTAGCGCGCCGTCGCCACTTATCCAAGGACGAGTGTCAGACGCCCTGGGACTCCAACCCGATGCCAAAACCGAGGTAGAGAAGCGGCTTCACCGCGGCGTCGCGGATCGCCGGCAGCTCGGTGCGCACCTGCGGCTGCTCGTCAGCCAGCTCTTCCGCCAGGTCGTACGCCATCACGAGCAGCGCGTGGTGCACGAACGCCCACGGCACGGGGCAGCGCACGGCGAGGTAGTGCGGTTCCGTGCCCTGGCGGTACGGCGGCGCGGGGAGGTTCGGCTCGGTCTTCGACTCGTCGGTCCCGGAGACGAGTTCGTGGACCGCGTCGGCCGCGCCGAGACCGTGGTAGACCCACCATTCGCAGCGCGCCCAGGTATCCATGGCGGGAAGGGCCTGGAGGGCGGGGACCCGGTAGAGGCGGGCGGGGATTTTGGCCGCGAGGTAGCCTTTCAGGACTTCGGGGGGTGAAGCGCTGTACTTGTCGGCGGCGAGGGTGACGGAGCGCGAGATGAGGTCGTCGATGGAGACGAAGCGGCCGGCGAGGCGGAGGGAGACGGAGGCGGCCATTTCGTCGAAGTTGAAATCGCGGAGGGTGAGGACGGCCTTGTCCGGGGGGAGGGACTGGGCGGTGCGGAGGACGCGGGCGTACTCGAGGTCGAGGGGCGGGGGGGCGTCGGGGTCCTGGCGGAACCAGCGTTCGAAGTCGTCGGCGGCGGCGCCCCAGTTGCCGAGCTTCGCGCGGGCGAGGGCGCGCGCGCGGAGGGCTTCGC
>JACPRD010000011.1 GCA_016190145.1 Planctomycetota bacterium
CCGCCCTTCCGCCCTCCCGCCCTCCTGCCCTTCTCCCCGCCCCTACAGCGACTTCCTCACCAGATAGAAATCCAGCTTGTCCGCGTCCTTCATCGCGTGCCGCGCCTCCACGTCCTTCTCGGTCTTCGGCGGCGGTACGATCACCTTGTCCCCGAGCTTCCAGTTCACGGGACAGGCAACCGCGTTCCGGTCGGCGGTCTGCAGGGCGTCGATCAGGCGGAAGATCTCCTCCACGTTGCGGCCGACATTGAGCGGGTAGTAGATGATCGCGCGGATCACCTTCTTCGGATCGATCACGAAGACCGCGCGCACCGTCGCGGTCGCGCTCTGGCCCGGATGGATCATCCCGTAGCGCGCCGCAACCGCCATGTTGTTGTCGGCCACGAGCGGGAACGTGATCCGGACGTCGAACAGCTTCTGCAGATTCTCGCGCCACGCCAGGTGCGAGTGGATCGAGTCCACCGAAACGCCCATCAGCTGGACCCCGCGCTTTTCGAAGTCCGCCTGCCGCTTCGCGAACTCCGCGATCTCGGTCGAGCAGACCGGAGTGAAGTCGGCGGGGTGCGAAAACAGCATGACCCAGCGGTCGCCGGCCCACTTGGTGAAGTTGAGTTCGCCCTGCGTCGTGACGGCGGTGAAATCAGGGGCCGCGTCGCCGATTCTCGGGATCGTGCCGGCCGGGGTTGTGAGGGTGGAAGTTGCCGTGTCGGGAGTGCAGCCGCTCATGTTCAGGTCTCCTTCGGAAGCGAAATGTCGTGCGAAGGAGTAAACATCGGGAAGCGGACTTCGTCTACCTGAAAGTTTATGAAGTCGTCCCGTGCCCGGCGTCCAGCACGCCCCGGACCATGCGCGCCAGGTCCTTCGGCCGGAACGGCTTCGCAATGAACGGAAACGTCCCCGCTTCCTCAGGCGCCGGCGGTCCTTCGCCCTGCGAATCGTAGCCCGACATCAGAAGGACCGGAATCCGCGGGTGCTCCCGCTTCAGCTGCTCCGCCAGCTCTCGTCCCGACTTGCCGGGCATGACGATGTCGGAGAGCACGAGGCCGATCAGGATCCCGCGGGACTCGACGAGCTGAAGCGCCTCCACGGCGCTCGCCGCCTCGATGACGGCGTACCCGTGCGCGGCGAGGATCTGCCGGACGAGCCCGCGAACGGGATCCTCGTCTTCCACGAGCAGAATGGTTTCGGTTCCGCGCAGGTTCGTGCGGGACGTGTCCGGCCGCAGGCGCGCTTCTTCCGGACTCGACGCCGGCAGGGCGATGCGGATTTCGAGCCCGCCGCCGGGGACGGGGGCCGCGGAGACCTGGCCGCCGCTCTGCGTCACGACGCCGTAGACCACGGCGAGCGAAAGTCCGCTGGAGATCTTCGAGCCCGGGGGGCCGTGGAACGGTTCGAAGACGCGGGCGAGATGGTCGGGATCCGGGGTCGGCCCCGTGTCGCGCGCCGTGATGATCGCCCACCGCGCTTCAGGGACCCGGTCGCTGTCGATTTCCGTGGCGAGCGAGAAGACGAGGCGGCCGCCGCCGGGCATGCGTTCGCGCGCCGCGCTCACGAGATTCAGGAGCACGTTTTCCAGCTGCCGCGGATCCGCCTTCGCCCAGGGCCGGCCGGCGGCGGATTGGACCGCGACCTGGACCGCCGGACCCGCGTGGTGCCTCAGCCGGGCGTCGAGCGCCCTGATCACCGAGACGAGGTCGAGCGAACGCGGCTGCAGGATCTGCCGCCCGCTGAAGGCCAGCAACTGGTGCGTCAGCCCCGCCGCCCGCTGGGAGGCATCCCGGATCTCCGCGAGGCGCTGGCGCAGCGAATCCTCCGGGGACAGTTCGAGAAGCGCCAGCTCGCTGTGTCCCAGGATGGTCGTCAGCAGATTGTTGAATTCGTGAGAGACCCAGCCCGCGAGCCTGCCGATGGCCTCCATGCGCTGCGACTGCCGGAGAAGGGCCTCGGCTTCGTGCAGAGCCCGCTCAGCCTCGTGCCGCTCCGAGACATCTTCCTGCACGGTGATCCAGAGCGTTCCCTCGCCGGGTCGATCGAGCGTCGTGATCCGGTAGCGGGACCAGAAGTCGGTCCCGTCCTTTCGTGTGGTCAGGAGCTCCCCGCGCGCGTTTCCCGTCCTTTGAAGCTGTTCGAGGATGCCGGCGGCGACCGTCGTCGGACTGTCCGCGCCGCGCGGGCTGTTGAGGATCGCCGCGGGCCGGCCCTCGAGCTCGCCGGGACCGTAGCCGAACATCCGCTCGAACGTCGGGTTCGCGTAGAGGATCCGTTCGTCGCCCGCCCGCAGCACCATCACGCCGCCATCCATGTTCGACACGACGGTCTGGTGGAGATCCAGCTTGCGGATGACCGCGTCGCGCTCCAGGCGCAGGCGTTCCGCCACGCGCTCGTCCGCGCGCTGGCCGAGCCGGGCCGCGACCCGCGAGGCCGTCCGGGTCAGGGCTTCGCGCCTCGCCGCATCCAGGTCCCGGGGCTCGCGGTCGCAGACGAACAGCGTCCCGACCGGCCGCCCGCAGGCGTCGATGACCGGCACCCCGGCGAAGAGCCGGACGCCCGACTCCCGCGCGAACTCGCGGCAGTCGGAAACGCGGGGATCGGCGAGGACGTCGGGGACCACGACGAGTCCCTCGGAACCGACGAAGAGCTCGCAGAGGGATGTGGTCCGGGTGTGCGTCGAGAGGGCCTGCCCGTGCGCGGCGACGATTGAGACGCGGTCGCCGTCCATCACGCTGAGGCCCGCCATCGGGACGCCGCAGGCCAGAGCGAGGAGACTCAGCAGGTCCTGAAATTCGGCGCGCAGCGCGGGATCCGAAGGAATCGCGCGAAGGATCGCAGGGTAGGTCCCCGATCCGGTACCGGACGACGCCATGGTGTCGCACCCAGAGCGGCCGGCTTCCGCCACCCCGCGGAAGCCGCCAGGAACTGGCGAAAAGCGTATCGAGTGCGGAATGCCAATGCGAGCCCTTTCGGAAATGCCCTTAATTTCTGAGAGTCACCGATGATCGGGGATCACCCTGGGGATGAAAAATGGAGTGAGGCGGGCGCGAGGCAATGAGAGTCCGTTTTCCGGCGGCGCTCCCGGAACGACTGAGGAGGAGGAGAAGGAGGAGGTCGGCCCACCGGGGCCGTTCCTCCTCCTGCTCCTTCTCCTCCTCCTTCTCCCGGGCCGTTTCACCACTCAATCCCTTGCCGCTTCCACCCCCCGCACTCCAGACTGGCCGCTTCATGCGCGGATTTCCTTCTAAGAACCCTCCCCCCTCCCCCGCCATTCTCCCGGACGCACCCAACACGCACACGGGGCACCGCCGATGAAGGCCGAGACATTCGACCGATTCGTGCGCGAGCACGAGCGGATGGTCCGGGCTCTGGCGTATTCCTGGGTGCGAAGTGCGTCCGCGGCGGACGACGTGGCGCAGGAGGCGTTCCTGAGGGCGTACCGGTCGATCGGGTCGCTGCGGGACCTGACGAAGGTCAAGCCGTGGCTCTACACGCTCACGAGGAACGCGGCGATGGACTGGCTGAGGCGCGAGAAGCGCCACAGGGTGGAGGAGCTGAACGTGGACGTGGCGGCGCCGGCGGCAAAGGAAGGGGACGATCGCGTGGACCGCGTGGCGCGGATCGTGGAAGAGCTGCGGGAGGACTACCGGCAGCTGGTGCTGCTGCGGTTCGTGGACGGGCTGTCGTACGCGGAGATTGCCGAAGCGCTGGGGATGTCGGTGGGCGCGGTGGGCGAGAAGCTCCACCGGGTGCGGAAGATGGTCGTGGAGAGGATGGGATGACGATGAACTGTCGCGACGCGGAGGCGAAGCTCTCCTGGTACCTCGACGGCGAGGCGCCGGAGGTGGCGGAGCATCTCGAGGGGTGCGCGGACTGCCGGGCGAAGCTGGAGAAGCTGCGCGACGCCAGCCTGCTGATTTCGAAGGCGGCGCAGACGTTCCTGCCGAAGAAGACGAGCGCGCGGCGGCCCTTCGCCCCTCCTCCCGGAATGCTGAGACGTCACGCACGATCCCTCCGCCTGGCGGCGGCCGTTCTGCTGGCCGGCTTCTTCGGGTGCTGGGGCTGGATGAACGTCCGCGTCGCGGACCCGCAGCAGGTGCTCGTCGTGGGCTCGCAGAGCTGGGTCGCGGGCGCGCACGGAGTCCTGCGCGTGATCGTCGAAGACGGCCGGTCGCGCACCCCGCAGCCCGGCGCGAAGGTCACGGCGCGCCTCGAAGGCGGAGGCACGTTCGAGGCGGTGTCGGGGGCGGACGGAAGCGCCGAGGTACGCGTGCCGGTGCCGGACGCGGAGCGGGCGACGATGACGCTCACGGTCGTGTCGCCGCTCGGGCGCGACGAGATCGTGCGGACGTTCGCGATCGAGCGGCCCGTCCGGATCATGCTCTCCACCGACAAGCCGGTCTACCAGCCCGAACAGACCATCCACGTCCGCGCGCTCGCGCTGAGCGCGCTCACGATGAAGCCCTTCCAGGGCGACGTCACCCTCGAGCTCGAGGACGCCAACGGCAACCGGATCGCGCGCCGCACGGCGCCCGCGAGCGCGTTCGGCATCGCCAGCGCCGACTTCGACCTCGCCGACGAGCTCGTGGCCGGCGCCTGGCGGGTGCGCGCCTCCGCGGGCGGGGTCTCGTCCGAGCGGACGGTGGACGTGAAACGCTACGTGCTGCCGAAGATGCGAGTCGAGGTGAAGCCCGCGCGGTCGATGTACGCGCCGGGCGAAACGCTCGTCGCCGACGTGCACGCTTCGTATTTCTTCGGCAAACCCGTCGCGGGCGCGGCGGTCGTGCTCGAAATCTCGGCGTGGGTCGCGGACCGGTTCGAGACCGTCGGATCCGGCACCGGCCGCACGGACCAGGGCGGGCGCACGTCGTTCGAAATCGAGCTGCCCGACCGGTTCTTCGGCATGGACCTGCTCCAGGGCGACGCGATGTTGCGCGTCGAGGCCGCCGTGACGGACGCCGCCGGTCACACGGAGCGGAAGGCCGAGGCCGTGACCGTCACCGCCACCCCGCTCCGCATCCACGTGATTCCCGAAGGCGGCGAGTACGTCCCCGGCGTGCCCCAGGACATGTTCGTCGTGACGTCGTACGCCGACGGCCGCCCCGCCCGCACGTCGGGCGCCGCCCTGGGCGTCGCGTTCGCCACCGACGACGCCGGCGTCGTCCGCCTGCCCATCCCCGCGGCGTCGTTTCGCGTGGAAGCGGCGGACGCCGGCGGGTCCTCGGCGCACCTGGCCGTGGACTTCACGCGCGAGGCCGCGCTGCAGGATTTCATTCTCCGCACCGACCGCGTCTCGTACCGCGCCGGCGACACCCTGCGCCTCACCGTCCTCTCCGCGCGCGACGGCCTCGTCTACGTGGACTTCGTCAAGGCCGGCCAGACGCTGCTCACGAAATCCGTCGACGTCCGGGCCGGCGCCGGAACCCTCGACGTGGACCTCCCTCCCGAGCTCCAGGGCACCCTCCGCATCGGCGCCTACCGCGTCCAGGACCGGAACGGCCGCAGCTCGATCACGCGCGACACGCGCGTCGTGGTCGTCGACCTCCCCGAAGACCTCCAGATCCGGCCGCTTCCCCGGAAGGCCGTCTTCGAGCCGGGCGAAGACATCGAGGTGAATTTCGAAGTGGTGGACGGTCAGGGCCGGCCGGTCCCGGCGGCGCTCGGGCTCGCGGTGGTGGACGAAGCGGTGTTCGCGCTTCACGCCTCCCGGCCCGGCCTGGAGAAGACGTACTTCCAGATCGAGGAGGACCTGCTGAAGTCGCGCTGGCAGATCAAGGACGCGTTCGCGCTGTCCGCGCCGGTGCTGACGCCCGAGCGCGTGTCGGTCGCCGTCAAGGCGGACGTGCCGCTGGTGTCATCGATCGAATACAGGGACAAGGCGAACCGCCTCCGTCGCAGCGTGCGCGAATTCAACCAGGCCGCAACGGGCATCCTGATGCTGCTGGGAGTGCTGACGGGTCTGATCGCGCTGTTCATGGTTTTGCATTACACGTCCGGGTGCTCCCTGCCGTTCTTCCTGGTCGCGATCGTCGGCGGAGGCGTGCTGGCGGCGCTGCTTCTGCCGGCGCTGGCCTCGGCGCGCAAATCTTCCGTCGCCACGGATCTCAGGAACAAGGCCAAGCAGGCCGAGATCGAACGTCTCCTGGCCGAAGGCAGGACGCCGCCTGCCGGCGCCGACGGCGGCCTCCCCGCGCCCCGCGTCCGCGAGTGGTTCCCCGAGACGCTTTACTGGAACCCCCAGATCGTGACCGACGACCAGGGCCGCGCGTCCGTCCGCTTCCCCGGCGCCGACTCCATCACCACCTGGCGTCTTGCGGCGAGCGCGGTGACGCGCGACGGCCGCCTCGGCGCGGCGGAGAGCGGCGTGCGGGTGTTCCAGCCGTTCTTCGTGGACCTCGACCTCCCCGTCGCGCTCACGCAGGGCGACGAGGTGTGGCTGCCGGTGGCGGTGTACAACTATCTGAAGGAAGGGCAGTCGGTGAAGCTGACGTTCGCGGCGGAGAGCGGGTTCGACCTGCTCGACGGCGCGGAGCGGACGGTGGAGGTCGCGCCGGGCGAGGTGACGTCGGTGCGGTTCCACGTACGCGCGCGCGATTTCGGCCGCCACAGGCTGCTCGTGACGGCGGTGGGGTCCACGTTCAGCGACGCCGTGCGGCGGCCGCTGGACGTCGTGCCCGACGGGAAGCCGATGCCCGTGAACGTGAGCGACGCGCTCAACCGCCGGGCGGTCGCGCGCGTCACGATCCCCGCGGACGCCGTCGAAGGCGCGACCCGGCTCTGGGTCCGGCTCTACCCCTCGCGGTTCAGCGAGATCGTCTCCGGCCTCGAAAACCTCGTGCGCCTCCCCTACGGCTGATTCGAGCAGACCTCGAGCGTGACTTATCCCAACGTGCTGGTGATGAGTTACCTCCGGGAATCGGGTCGGTTGACCCCCGAAGTCGCCCTGAAGACCGAGGCCGCCATCGCCCAGGGCTGGCAGCGCATCCTGTCGTTCGAGGTTTCGGGCGGCGGATTCGACTGGTACGGCAAGGCCCCCGCCAAGACCATCCTCTCGGCGTACGGCGTCATGATGCTCGCCGACATGAACCGCGTGTATCCCATCGACACCCGCGTGATCGACCGCGCGAAACGCCTCCTCGATTCCCGCCAGAACCGCGACGGGTCGTGGTCGCTCGACGTCCCCATGCACACCTGGCGCCAGCTCGGCCGGGCCGAACTGCCCCTCACCGCCTACGTCCTCTGGTGCCTCCAGTCCGCGGGCTACGCCGACGCCTCCGTCCAGCGCGGACTCGCCTGGCTCGAATCGCACCAGGCCGAAGCCCGCGATCCCTACGTGAAAGCCCTCACCGCCCTCGCTCTCGGAAGCCGCTTCCCCGTGTCCTCGATCGAGCACGACGCAAACGTCCAGGGCGACGCCGCCTCCTGGGACACCGCCGGCGAGGGCCTCTGCCACGCGCGCGGAAACGTCGCCGGCATCGAGGCCACCGCCCTCTCGGCCCTCGCCCTCCTCCGCGACGCCCGCTCCCCCCTCATCGACAAGGCCCTCACCCACATCACGCGCACCAAGGACGAGGCCGGAACGTGGCACTCCACCCAGGCCACGATCCTGTGCCTCAAGGCGCTGCTGGAAGCGATGAAGGCTCCGAAGGCGCCCGACCGGCCCGTGAAATTGACGCTTCGCGTCAACGGCAAAGAGATTCCCGGCGCGTTTCGCGCGCTGGAGAAGGACACGCACGACCTCGTGCAGCAGGCGGAGATTCCTGCCGTCGCCGGGGAGAACACGATTGAGCTGGAAGCGGACGCCGACATCCGGGCGACGTTCCAGGTCGCGGGGCGCTACTACGTGGACTGGGACCTCGCGCCGCCGGAGCCGCCTTCGCCCGTGTCCATCGAGGTCGCGTACGACAAGTCCGATCTCGTGCTGGGCGAGACGCTCCACGCCACCGCGACGCTCACGTACCGCGGCCCGGACACGTTCATGTTGATCGCCGATCTCGGCATTCCGCCCGGCTTCGATCCCGACGCGGCCCTGTTCGAGGACATGGTCCGGCGCGGCGAGATCGACAAGTTCGCGCTGGCCGGACGGCAGATCACGCTCTACTTCGGCCGCGTCCAGTCGGGCGAGACGCGGAGGATCCAGTACGAGCTGACGCCGCGGTTTCCGATCGTCGCCAAGACCGCCGCTTCAGGCGCGTATGAGTACTACACGCCACAGAACGGGACGGTGCGCGCACCCCTGCGGGTGGTCGTCCGGGAGAGGCGGTAAGGCAGGGCGGCAGGACAGGGCGGAAGGGCGGAAGGGCGAAAGGGCGGGAGGGTCGCCACGCCCGCGAGACATCGCACCGGCATGTCAGGCCCTCCGTCGACGCCGACAACACGTCAGCACATCGCCGCAGCGCCCTCTCGCCCTCCCGCCCTCTCGCCCTTCCGCCCTGTCCTTCCGCCCTTCCGCCCTGCCCTACCGCCCTACCGGCACCACGCAACCTCCGCCACCCTCCACCGCCCGTCCACCCGGATCATCCTCACGTGCAGATGGCCGCTGTCATGGCCCCCCAGCGTCGCCTTGTCGCCCTGGGGCTCGCCCAGGTCGGCGGCCAGCGCCCTGTAGTTGTGCTTCGCCATCACCTCGCGGATCGGGTCGAGATCTTCCTGGCCTTTTTCGCCCAGGAGCGCCCAGGCCAGATCGTCCTCGCCGTCCTCGATCGCGCCGATCAGCGCTTCCGCCAGAGCCTGGAACTTCGCGAATGTGGGATCGACGATCGTGATCGCGAGAGCCGCCGACACGACGCTCAGCTTCTCCTCCCCGCACAGGTCCGAGTACTCGATCCGGAGCTCGTAGCGGCCGGGCGCCTCGATCTTGAAATGCTCCCCAAGATCCACGCCTTTGAGCTGTTCGTCCCACGCGCCGGGCGCGAGGTCCACGGACTCGTTGCGGTCGCGGTCGCCGGAACCGAAACGCTTGAGCGCGCCCTCGCCGGTTTCCGTGCGGTCGACGGCTTTTCCGTCCGGTCCCGCGAGGACGAGGCGGTGGTTGACCCAGTCGTCGGCGTGCCAGACTTCGACGGGGGCGTCCGAATCATTCCGCACGGCGAAGGAAACCGGGATCTTCGAGCCGAGCGTCACGGTGCGCGGCGCCGTCCACGCGGCGGCCCGCAAATCGCCCGACGCCCGCCCCACCGAGCGCCCCGTGTCGGCGTCGAACGCCCGCAGGACGCCGTCCACCGTCGCGACCGTGAAGACCCGGCCCCCGTCCGAAAACGGCACGTCCGGCTGGGGAGTGCCCCTCCAGACCCGATGGCTCGCCGTACGCTGGAGCTTCGCGGGGGGAATCCCCAGCTCCGTCCCCGTCACCACCACCGGCGCCGCGCCGCCGGAGTAGAACCGAAGAGCCGCCGCGCCCGGATGGAACCAGTCCTCGACCTGCACGAACCGCTTCCCGCCGTCCGACAGGTGCCCCCCCGCATATCCCGTCGCCGCGTACTTCGCCGTCCAGAGCGGCTCCCCGGCGGGCGCTCCCGGCTTGCCCCCGCACTTGTGCACCCGGAGAACCCACTCCACCTCCCACCCCGGCTTCTTCGCGTCCGCGTCCGGCGCCCGCTCGACGAGCGCCACGTGCGTCCCGCCCGGCGACGCCACGGAGAACTCCTCCCAGCTCGGCGGCTCGTCGGCGCCCGCCGGCATCACGAGAGCGAATATCACGGGAATCATCAGTCGCATGGCGTAGTTCCTCATTTTGCGCGGATCGCCTTCGCGCGCGCCTCCAGGGAAGCGGCCTCCTGCTGGGGGTCGCCGGCGGCTCGCACCGCGCGGGCCAGCCCCTCGAGGATCCCGGCCGCGAACAGATGGTCCTTGCCGTAAACGGTCTCCAGAATTCCGAGCGCCCGCCGCCAGCGCGTTTCGGCCGCGTCGGCCCGCCCGGCGGCGAGATCCACCTCCGCGGCTCCCGCCTCCGCCGCCGCCCTGGCCGGATGCGCATCGCCCACGGCGGCTTCGATGATCGCAAGCGCTTCCGTCGCGGCGGAAGCGGCCTCGCCGGCGCGGCGCGCGCGCGTGAAGATCCGGGCGGCCAGCGCGAGGGTGAGGCCCGTGAAGGGGTGGCGGTCTCCGAGCCGCTTCCGGCGGATCGCGAGCGCCTGCGCCACGGCCGCCGCGGCGTCGGCGTCCTTGCGCTGGTCGAGAAGCGCCTCCGCGAGGACGTGCTGCGCCCACGCCGCGTTCGGGTGCTCGTCGCACCGGAACGCGTGAAGGGCATCGAGCACCTCGCGGCAGCCGGCCTCCGCTTCCGCCGGCCGGCCCGTCGTGCCGAGGAACGCGCTCAGGTGCAGGACGGCGAGGGTCGTCACCGGGTGCCTCCGGCCGAAGGCCTTGACCTCGAGCGCGACGACGCGGCGCAGCGATCGCTCCGCCGCCGCGCGGTCGCCGGCGGCCAGGAGCAGGTCGGCCTCGACCCCCGACGCCCAGCACGGAATCAGGATCGTCTCCTGCTTCCGGAGGATCTCCAGCGCGGGCCCGAGCCGCTCCCGCGCCTCGTCAAACCGCGCCAGCCGGAGCGCGCGCTCGGCCTCGCACACGCGCAGGTACGCCTCCGGCTCGTCCCCGCGCGTCCTCCGCTTCTCCTCGATGGGCCGCGCCCGCGCGAGGAATTCCCGCTCCGCGCCGTCGTCGCCGAGCGCGGCGCGGCTCGAGGCGCAGTTGACGAGGAACGGCAGCGACCGCTCGTCGCCCGCGGGCCACACCCGTTCGGCGCTCGCGAGCGCCTTCGCGAACGCCGCGTCGGCGGCCGCGTAATCGCCCGCGCCGAACTCGATCCAGCCCTTCGCGTCGAGCATGTCCGCCCAGTCCTCCGCGGTGGCGCCGGGCTTCCGGTCGAGCAGGTCCGCCGCCCGCCGGCACGATTCGCGCGCCTCCGCGTACTTTCCGTTCATGCCCTGCGCGCGGCACAGGACGTCCAGCGGCCAGAGCAGCGGGTCCGCCTCCTTCGCCCCCAGCGCCTCGTACTCCTCGAGCGACTTCCGCGCGAACGACTCCGCCTCCGCCAGCCGCTCCCTCTCCAGGCACAGCCGCGCGAGCGCCCAGTTTGCCTGCGGCCTCTCGTGCTCCGCGCCACGGCCGCGCCCCGCGATCTCGAGCGCGCGCCGCAGATGTTCCTCGGCCTCCGCGTACCGCCCTTCCCCCATGAGCTCCGCCCCGCGCTCGAGCTGGTGGGAGAACGAGTTCGCGCGCCACCAGGCGATCCCGCCGAAGACCGCGAACGCGCCGAGCACGACGAACAGCGCGACGCGCTGCCGGACCCGGGACGGTTTCGGCGGCGCGGGCGCCTCCGCAGCGGTCTCCTGAGGCTCTCCGTCGCTCATTTCGAGCTCGCCCGGCAGCGGTCCCCGGCCTCGAACCGCACCGCGTCGCGCGCGAACCGCTCGCGGGCCTGACGATCCTGCTCGTCGGCCTTGTCGTCCGCCGCCGACGGCGCACTGAGAAGCGCCGCGAAAAACAGCACGCGCGTAAACCTCTTCATGCGAACTCCCGCCAATTCCGCCCCGTCGCATTCTACCTCCCGCGCTGGACGGACCACGAGGAACGAAGCACGATGCACGCCCCCATGCCCGAGCTCCCCGACATCGCCCTCTACCTCGAACACCTCGAGCGCCGCTGCGCCGGCCGCGCGCTCCTCGGCGTCCGCCTCACCACGCCCTTCCTCCTCCGCACCGTGGACCCGCCCCTCGACACGTTCCGCGGACTCGCGGTGCGCGGTTTCCGCCGCCTGGGGAAGCGGATCATCTTTACTTTCCCGGGCGACCTGTTCCTCGTGCTCCACCTGATGGTCGCGGGCCGCCTGCACTGGAGGCCGCCGGGTGCGAAGCCTCCCGGGAAAATCGGGCTCGCGGCGTTCGATTTTGCGGATGGGACCCTCGTGCTGACGGAGGCCGGCTCGAAGCGGCGGGCGTCGCTTCATGCCGTGCGGGGCGAGCCGGCTCTTCGCGATCTCGACCCGGGCGGCGTGGAGCCGCTCGCCTGCACGAAGGAGGAGTTCGAGGGGGCGCTCCGGCGCGAGAACCACACGTTCAAGCGGGCGCTCACGGACCCGCGGCTGTTCAGCGGGATCGGAAACGCGTACTCGGACGAGATTCTGCACCGGGCGCGGTTGTCGCCTGTGAAGCTGACCGCCAAGGCGACGGCGGACGAGGCGCGGCGGCTCTTTGACGCGACGCGTCAAACGCTCGCGGAGTGGACGGACCGCCTGCGGAGGGAGACCGGCGGCGACTTCCCGGAGGGCGTGACCGCGTTCCGCCCCGATTTCGCGGTCCACGGCAGGTTCCGCAAGCCCTGCCCCGCCTGCGGCGCGCCGGTCCAGCGCATCGTCCATGCGGACAACGAGACGAACTACTGTCCCCGCTGCCAGACCGGCGGCCGGATCCTCGCCGACCGTTCGCTCTCCCGGCTTCTCAAAGGCGACTGGCCGCGCAGCCTCGATGAGCTATGAAGAAGGAATCCACTTTCATCAGCTTTTATCCCCAGCCAGGTCGTTCTTATCACCGTTCATCCGCCTTCGATCCTCTCTGGATAAAAAGAGGATGAACTTCGATAGGAAAGACCTGGCTGGGGATAAAAGCCGATGAAGGCGGATTTCTTTCTCGTCGCCCTTCCTCACTCCTCACTCCTGACACCTGACTCCTGCCGTCTCGTCGGCCTCCTTTTCATGAACCACCACAGCAGCCACCCCGTCCCCGCCGCCGCCGCCAGATGCTTGAGCGTATGTCCGCTCACCACCCCCAGCGTCAGCCGCAGCACCGGCCGGTCCGCCGCTTCCAGGACCTTCGCCAGAAAATACCACCCGAAGACGACGAGGATCATGTCCGTCCGCGTGTACTTCGGCGGAAACAGCGCCAGCATCAGCGGAATCGCAATCATCGGATAGAACTGCACCAGCGCGTACAGCCGCAGGTCGCCCTTCCCCATCCCCTCCCCGTACCTCCACGACAGGATGCTCGACGCGCCGAACACGAGAAGCGGCACGAGCAGCTGCGCGCCCGCGCGGACGCTGATGCGCTCCATGATCTGCGAGGCGAACAGGCTCATGAACACGAGGGTCATGGGCAGCCGGTCCCAGAACAGCGTCGTGTTGTCGGGCGCCCAGTGGTAGTACGCGGAGCCGACGCCTGTCATCAAGACGCCGAACAACGCGACGACGGCGGCGCGGCGTTCTTCTTTTTCGAGGAAGTGTCCGGCGACGCCGACGAGGTCCCGGCGCGCGAGCCAGAAGAGTCCCGCGAGGCCGACGGCGAGGAAGGGCAGATTGGAGACGACGTCGCCGAAGTTCGGGATGCCGAGGAACGATCGGCGGTCGGCGAAGTCGTGGTAGGCCGGGTCCTGCGGAATCGCCGGGACGAAGAACATTGCCACGAGCGCGGCGAGGAACAGGCCGCCGACCAGCGCCGCGCGTTTCTTGTACTTTGGATTCATGTGACGCGCATGGTAACGCGCGGTTCGGAGTTCGGCGTTCGGAGTTCGGCGTTGGCCGACAGTCAGGCGTGGGCCCGAGTCACATTCAGCGGGCGCTCGCGAGGCGGCGACCAGCGCGGAATGCCGCGCAGCAGGACCGAGAGTCCATAACCCAGGACGAACAGGAGGGCGGCGGACAGGAAAGAAAGCCAGGGGACGGAAGAGGCGTCCTGTCGGGCCGCCGGGGTCGCCGCGACAGGCGTGCGCGATTCCGCGAGCGCAAGTTCGGCGGGAGAAACGGCCACGGATGGGAAGTCCTCCGGTCCGACCTTGCGCAGCCGGCGCCGGGCACACTCCCGCTCGAGCCCTTCGAGATCAGGTTGCCATCCTTCGAACACGAGACGCCGCTCGATGGCCTCGCATCGCCGGTGCCACTCTTCCGCCGACTCCAGGCAGGCGCTGATTCCCCGGATGGCCGCTTCCACGGGGTCCGGATCCCGGCCGCCGCCGGCGCCGGCGACGTAGAAGGCGAAATCCAGACGGCGACGAAGCTGGAAGGCCGCGGGATGGCCCGTGACGAGCGCGCGCACCCAGGCCCAGATCGCCGCGTTGCGGGCGCCGCGGCGGAACAGCTCGTCGCCGAGAACGAGGTATGCGTCGACGAATTCGCGGTCGCGGACGATCAGCGCAAGAAGAGATTCGTATTCGACGACGCTGGAGGAGCCCGGCCACTCCTGGTAGGCGCGCCCCAGGAAATCCCGATCCGAGAACCCCGCCGCCAGCGCCGCGCGCCAGGCGAGGGATTTCAGCTCCAAATCGTCCGCCCCCGCCCGGGTGGCCAGCGCCAATGCGGCCGCAAAATCCCCTTCCTTCTTTGCACAAGCCCCCAGGTTGTAGAGCACGTCCGGCCGTCCGGGGCTCAGCGACTCGACGATCTCCAGCACCGCGCGCGCTCTCCCCGTTTCCCCCAGCTCGATGTAGGCCGACGCCAGATCGTTGCGGACCTGGAGATCGAAGGTGCGCCTGATGAGCCGCGCCTCGCACCGGAATGCCTGGTCCTCCCAGTAAGTGCGTCCATGACGCGGAAACTGCCCCGTGATCAGATCGAAGACGCCCGGCCTGGCGATTTCGCGATCCGAGTTCCACACCTGTCCCGAGGCCGAAGTGGCGAGTGCCAGACCCAGTGCGAGCACGCGAGTCCCCATGACTCTCTACAAACGTCGCGCGAACCGATGAGTTCACCAACCTACGAAACTCCGAACTCCGAACGCCGAACGCCGAACGCTTTTTCGCGCGCAAGCCAACCGGACCGCGATAACCTCTCCGAATGCGCCGAGCTCTCCTCGCAGCCGTGCTTCTCACCGAGGCCACTCGCCTGTCTGCCCAGACCGGCCTCGCGGAACGCGCCGTCGACCCGGCGAAACACGTCATCGTCCTCGTGAACGACGCCGTGCCGGAGTCGGTCGAGATCGGGAAGCACTACTGCGAGATGCGGAAGGTGCCCGAGGCGAACGTCCTGCACCTGAACGTCACGAAGGCGGAAACGACGACGTGGCTGGACTTCCGCGAGAAGATCCTCAAACCGTTCACCGAGTTCGTCGCGAAGTTCCCGGAGCTGCTGTACGTGGTCCCGACGTACGGCGTGCCGCTGCGCATCTCGGTCGAGAAGAGCGACAAGACCGATCAGTACGGCCTCGGCAACTCGGCCTGCGTCGACGCCGAGCTCGCGCTCGCCCTTCAGCCCGACCATGAGATCGAAGCCTGGATCAACAATCCGCTGATGGCCGCCGCGCGGCACATCACGACGGAGGACCGCTTCCTCCTGATCTCGCGCCTCGACGGCCCGACGCCCGCGATCGCGCGCAAGCTGGTGGACAAGGCGGTGTACGCGGAGACGTACGGCCCGGAGGGAAAAGCGTTTCTCGACACGCGCGGAATGCGGGACGACGGCGGGTCGTACGGGACGACGGACGAGGAGATGCGGCGGACGATTCTCGTGTGGGAGAAGCACAAGATCCCGTACGAGGACGAGGACACCGAAACCGAAGTCGACATCTCGACGATCAAGAACTGCCTCTTCTACTGGGGCTGGTACACCGGCACGTACAACGGCACCGGCAGCTTCAAGTTCAACACCGGCGCGGTCGCCGCGCATCTCCATTCGTTCTCGGCGGCGACGATCCGGAACGACAAGGCGAACTGGGTCGGGCCGCTGCTCGCGCACGGCGTGACGTGCACGATGGGCACGGTGTTCGAGCCGTTCACGATCGGTTTTCCGGCGATGCACATCGTCTACGACCGCATGCTCGAGGGGTACACGTGGGGCGAGGCGACGGCGATGTCGAGCCGGATCCTCTCGTGGATGTGCGTGTTCGTCGGCGATCCGCTCTATGCGCCATGGTCCAAAGGAATGAAGGAAGCGCAGGAGCGGAACCGCGGGCTGGCGACGGCGGTGTACGACAGCGTGGCGGCGGGGCTCGACGCGGGCGATCTCGACGCCGCGCAGAAATCGCTCGACGACGTCGCGCGGCTCCCGATGCCGTTCGAAGGCGGGCGCGACACGTCGTTCCTCGAGCGCGAGCTCGCGGCGCGGCGGATCGCGAAGGCGACGGGGACGGTGGCGGCCCTCGCGAAGGCGCTCGCCGACGGCTCCGCGGCCGCGGACGCCAAAGCCGCGCAGCCCGCCTGGGAGCGCGCCCTCGCGCTCTCCCCCATGAACTTCGAGGCCAACCTCGCCCTCGGCCGCCTCCACGAAGACGCCGGTCGCCACGACAAGGCCATCGCCTGCCTCGAAAACGCCCGCAAAGTCGTCCCGGACGCGCCCGCCGCCGCCGAGCCGCTCGGCCGCGCGCTCATGGCCCTCGGGAAATTCAAGGACGCCGTCCCCCTCCTCCGCCGCGCCGCCGAACTCGGAGCCGGCGCCGAAGTCCTCCAGCTCCTCGGCGAGGCCTGCCTGAAATCCGGCGACCCGAAACAGGCCGTCACCTTCCTCGCCGACGCCCTCACGAAAGACCCCTTCAACCGCCCCATCGCCCTCGCCCTCGCCAAAGCCCACGAGTCCGCCAAGGACACGCCGGGGCAGCTCAAGGCCCTCCAGGCCGCCGTCGCCATCCCCGTCGACGCGCTCGAGGACATCCCCGGCTACAAGGCCGCCTGGAAGGGGCTTTCGACGGTGGCCGAGCGCGCGAAGGACGCGCCCGAGCGGGCGCGCGCGGCGCTCGCGCTCGCCGACCTCGGGAACCCGATGTTCGAGCCGCCCGCGAAAGGCGCCGCGGCGAAAATTGCGGACCTCGTGGACGATCTCATCGCCGACGAAAAGAAAATCGCGCTCAAGGCGCCTCCAAGCGAGGTTCTGAAGTGGTCGCTGCTCCCGCGGCTCGTGGTCGGGAACGGAGGATCGGACACGGTCACGATCGTGCTGCGGGGCGGGTGCCCGCGGATGATCCAGCTCCCGCCGCTGGCGGGGAATGGAAGGATGGCGGTAAAGGAAATCGGGGTTTATCCCGGGGAATACGAGTTGGCGATTCTGTCGGTGAAAGGCAAGGAGAAGCGGGTCGGGTACCTGCGGGTGCGGTTCGACGAGGGGAAGCGGTACGGGCTGATCGTGGACGGGAATCTCGGGCTGGGGATGCCGCCAAAATGAACAACAAAGTGCTCACGCGCCGCCCCCTGATCACCTTCATTTGCCTGGGGCTCGTCAGCGGGTGCGCGATCCCGTTGGACGACGACATCGGAGATCCGGCCTGCGCGAAGCACCCGGATGCTGTCTTCCAGGCGGCACGCGAGGCGGCACTGTCGGGCGATGCTGAGCGGCTGTGGCGCCTGCACTCGACGAATCGACAGACCCGCCTAATCGGTGAGGTTTCTCCCGGAACTCCGGGGTATGAGGACCGGGTGGAAGAGATCGCGAGGCATCTGCGAATGCCGAAGGCGGAGGTCGTATCACGCGATCGTGGAGAGCTCGCGAGAATCTGGAATCTGGTCGGGTGGCACCACCACTGGCTGACGAGCATGGTCTATGGCGGTCTGGAATTGGACTGGCCTTATGCCATGGGCTGGTATACGGCGGTCAATTTGAGCGTCCTCTGCGTGTATTTCTGCCGAGAGGACTCTGGGTGGAGAATCGACAACCACCCAGAGGTGTGTAAATTTCGGCGTCGTCCTCCCCCACGGTGAAGTGGTTACCTCAACGCCTCCGCCAGCGCCTTCAACTCCTCCTCCACGCTCGCCCCTTCCCCGATCGTCTCCTTCACCCGCGCCCTCAGCAGCTTCGCGAACGCCACCCTCGCGGCCTTGAGCGCGTTCTCCACCTCGTGCTGCTTCTTTCCCATCTCCTGCGCGAGCTGCGCGGCGCTGGGCGGGTCGCGGTCCAGCTCATGGCGTTCGAAGACGGGGATCCACTCGGCGCGGCCCTCGCGGCGGTAGAGGTCGCGGAGGTCCTCGACGGTTTCGTGGAAGACGTGGATGGCCCAGGCGCGGTCGAAGACCTGCTCGGGGGAGAGGCCGGCGGCCTCGACGGGCGGGTCGGGGTCGACGGCGTCGAGAGAGAGCGTGCGCGCGCCGCCGCCGCGCTTGAGGGCCTGCGCGGCTTCGAGTTCGTTCCGCATGAAGTTGTCGAGGACGACGCGGAGCCAGGAGCGGAAGCGGCCCTTGTCGGGCTGGACGGTGGCGAGCCAGTCGCGTTCGAGTAGGCCGGCGAAGAAGGCCTGGGTGAGGTCGCGGGCGTCCTCGTGCGGGCGGTTCCAGCGGGAGCGGAGGACCCAGTAGGCGGGTTTCCAGTAGCGGGAGATGAGGCGGTTCATGCGGTCGCGGTACTCGGGGGACTGGCGGTCGCGGGCCGCGAGGATGGTGGTCCAGAGGGTGGGAGGGAAGGACTCGGGGGAAGAGGGCATCGCGGCGGAGTATAGGCTGACGGGAAGGGCAATTTTGAATTTTGAATGTTGAATTTTGAATTGAGACTTCGTACCCGCCGTGCGCCCGTCCGAAGTCTCAAATTCAAGATTCAAAATTCATCATTCAAAATTGCCCTTCTCCGTCAACCATTGACCTAACACCCAGCTAACTCCCGAAAATTTTCCGTCTCTCCCTGCCGAACTCCCCGCGGTTCCTGTTCAGTAAGGCAAGGAGAAACCCGATGCGCCCCCCCAACGACAGCCAGCGCGAACGGATGAGATCGGCCTTCGGCGACGCGGAGACGGCCCGGGACTCGGCGCCGACGGTCCGCATCCCCCCCGAACCCATCGAACTCCAGCCCGGCCAGATCATCGGCAAGTGCGAGATCGTCCGCGAAATCGGCCGCGGCGGGATGGGCGCCGTCTACCTTGCGCGGCACACGACGCTCGACGTGCCCGTGGCCGTGAAAGTGCTGCCCCCGCTCGTCGCCTACAAAGCCCCCGAATATGCCGAACGCTTCCTCCGCGAAGCCCGCCTCGCCGCGCGCATCAAGCACCCCAACGTCCTCGCCGTCATGGACGCCGACCAGGACGCCGCGACCGGCCTCTACTACATGGTCACCGAATTCGCCGACGGCGGCTCCGTCGGCGACCGCCTCGACAAAGGCCCCTTCCCAGAACAGAAAGCCGTCGCCGTCGTCGCCGGCATCGCCAAGGCCCTCCAGGCCGCCGCGAAACAGGGCATCATTCACCGCGACATCAAGCCGGACAACATCCTGATCTCGAAGGACGGGCGCGTGAAGCTGGCGGATCTGGGGCTGGCGAAGGACGTGGCGCAGGAAGCGGACATCACGAAGTCGAGTTCGGCGATCGGGACGCCGTTCTACATGAGTCCGGAGCAGATCCAGGATTCGAAGCGGGTGGACATCCGGAGCGACATTTACAGTCTGGGGGCGACGTTTTTCCACCTGCTCACGGGGAAGCCGCCGTTTCCGGGGTCGGACGTCTACGGGGTGCTGCACAAGGTGATGACGGCGCCGACGCCGGATCCGAAGGCGTCGCGGCCGGAGATTTCGGACGGGACGTCGCGGCTGTGCATGAAGATGATGGAGAAGGACGTGGCGCGGCGGTACCAGACGCCGAGCGACGTGATCAGCGATCTGGCGAAAGGCGGGGCGCCGGCGCAGCAGATCGAGATGGAGCCGGCGACCGCGGCGGGGGGCGTGGCGCCGGTGGCGCCGCCGGAGCTATCGGCCGCGGCGCCGTCGAAGTCCGTGGACCTGACGGCGGACATGAAGCGGGGAAACCCGATGGCGGTGATGGCGGCGATTGCGGCGGCGATCGTGCTCGCGATCATCGTTTTCGCGAACCTGCGCGGAGGCAGTCCGAAGCCGGGCGAAACCGGTTCCGGCGAGGTCGCGAAGGAGCCCGCCGCGGACACGGGGCCGGAGAAGGTGGATGCCCCCTCGGACTCGCCAGCCAGGCCGACGGACAAGCCGGAGAGTCCGGAAGTCCGGACGCCGCCCGCCGACATGCCGCCGACGCGGCCGGATCCTGCACCGCCGGCGCCGCGCAGGCGGCTGTCCGAAGGAGCGCGGATCGCGCTCTCCTGCGAAGAAATCGTCGTGCGCGGGAACGACCGGTTCGTGCGCGACCTGACAGGGCGCACCGGCGACGGGCTCGTCCGCGGCGGCGTCACCGCCGTGCCGGGCCACGTCGGCCGCGCGCTTCAGTTCAACGGCGCCACGGGCTTCCTCGAGCTGCCGGCGGCGACGGAACGCACCGTTGCGATGTGGGTCCGCTCCGACCTCCCCCTGCAGTCGGGCTGGTTCGACGGCGGCGCGCAGGACCAGCCCCTCGCCGCCTTCCAGATCGGCCTCTTCCAGCCCAACGGCTTCCAGGAAAAAGCGCTGAACGCCTACGGCCTCTTCCTCGGCTTCTGGCACCTCGACGTCGCGGTGCCGTGCGAGGACCTGCGCTCAGGCTGGCACCACGTCGCGGTCTCGTGGGACGGCGCGCGCGCGGTGCGCATCGTCCTCGACGGGCAGCCGCTCGACGGGCACGTCGTGGTCGCCGACCTCCCGTTCGACCGGCGGGCCGCCTCCCAGCCATTCGCGCTTCCCTCCTCCCCCGTCCCCGGCGACGCGCCGACGCTGGTCGGGCGCATCCGCGGAAAATGGTGGAACGAAGGCTCGGAGTTCTTCCGCGGGGCGCTGGACGAGGTCGCGGTCTGGGACCGGGCGCTGACGCTGGAGGAAATGACCGACCTCCACCGGTTTGCGGGCGACGGGAAGAGCTACTGCGACGCGATCGCGGCCGAGATCGCGGCGGACGTTGCGGCCGCGACGCCGGAACCTCCCGCGGACACGCCGGAGCCGCCGGTCGACGCGCCGCCGGATCCGGTCGAGCCGGCAACTCCCGACCTGACGGGCAAGCTCGCGGCCGGCTGCGTGATGGCGATGTCGTTCGAGCACGTCACGGCGAACCTGCGCGACGGAACGCTCGGCGACATGAGCGGGCACGGACACCGGATCAAGAAGGGAAAGGCGAACTTCCGCCCCGGCCGCGTGGGCCAGGGCGTGCAGTTCGACGGGCAGGGCGACCCCGAATCGCAGCAGGGCGCCTACATGGAACTGCCTGCCCTTCGCGTGCGCACCGTGGCCGCGTGGGTGAAAAAGGAAGGACCCGGCCCCGCGATCTGGTTCTGGGCCGGCACGAACGGACCGATCCAGGCGTTCATCCTCGGATTCCACGAGGCCGGCACGTTCCGGAACTGGAAGCAGCGCGACAACGGCGTCTACCTCGGCTTCTGGCAGCTCGACGTCGTCATCCCGGCGCCCCAGACACACTCCGACTGGCATCACCTCGCCGTGAGCTGGGACGGCGCGACCCGCGTCCGCTACGCCGTCGACGGCAAGCTCATGCCGGGCGGGGTCGTCTCGGGAACCGACATCACGACGGAGCGGGGGAAGTTGACGCTTCCACGCGCTCCCAACCCCGACGCGCGCCAGTCGCTCATCCTGGGCGCGGGGCGGCAGCCGGGCTGGGAAGCGATGGCGCCGTTCCGCGGGGTGATCGACGAGCTGGCGATCTGGGAGCGGGAGCTGACGGAGGAGGAGCTGACGTCGCTGGCGGGGTATGCTGCTGAGAAGAAGAGCTATTGCGAGGAGATAGAGAAACAGGCGGGAGGAAAGTAGGGTCGGGTGGGCCGCAACTCAATTCGCCAGACACGGCTTGTTAACTTCCAACTACAAACGAAAACTTCAATGACGCCGGCCCGCCGGTGAACCTCCCCGCCGACGCCGGCGACCTCCGCCCCGGCCAGACGATCGGCAAATGCCGCGTCGAACGCGAAATCGGCCGCGGCGGCATGGGCGCCGTCTACCTCGCGCACCACACCACCCTCGACGTCCCCGTCGCCCTCAAGATCCTCCCGCCCCACGTCGCCAAACGCGACCCCGGCTACGCGGAACGCTTCCTCCGCGAAGCCCGCATGGCCGCGCGCCTCCGCCACCCGAACGTCGTCGCGGTCATGGACGCCGACCGCGACGAGGCGACCGGCCTCTACTACATCGTGGAGGAGTACATCGACGGCGGCTCGATGGCGGAGCGGCTGGGGAAGGGGCCTATTCCTGAAGCCAAGGCGCTCGCCGTCGTCGCCGCCATCGCGAGGGCGCTTCAGGCCGCCACGAAGCAAGGCATCATTCATCGCGACATCAAGCCCGACAACATTCTGCTCACGAAGGACGGGCGGGTGAAGCTGGCGGACCTCGGGCTCGCGAAGGTCGCGGGCGAGACCGAATTCGGCGTCACGCAGTCCTCGACCGCGATCGGGACGCCGCACTACATGAGCCCCGAGCAGATCCAGAACGCGAAGCACGTGGACATTCGAAGCGACCTCTGGTCGCTGGGCGCGACGATGTTCCACCTGATGACGGGGAAGCCGCCCTTTCCGGGCAACCAGGTGTTCGAAGTCATCCACCGGGTGATGTCGGACCCGACGCCGGACCCGCGGTCGCTCCGGCCCGGGATCGGCGAATCCACCGCGCGGCTCTGCATGAAGATGCTGGAGAAGGACCTGGCGCGGCGGTACCAGACGCCGACGGAGCTGCTGGCGGACATTCAGAGGGGCGGGCCGTCCGACCGGTTGGAACTGGAGCCCGTGGCGGGCGCGGCGCCGCCTCCGCCGCCGCAGGCCCGCTCGGAGGTCGTTCTCTCGCAGGGACCGGTGGATCTCACGGAAAGTGCGGGCACGGGCGCCACCGCGGCGCTGCGAAAAATCCAGCCCGCCTGGGTCATCGCCGGTTGCGCGATTCTCATGCTCCTCATCGCGATCCGGCTGATGACGAAGACGACGTCCGCTCCCGCGGACGCCGGCGTCCGGACCGCGGCCAACCCCGAGGAGCCGGCAACCGCCTCTTCCCCCGCCGCCGACCCGGCGCGCCCCGCCGCCGATCCCGTGCGCCCGCCGGCGGACACCCCCCCGGCGGATCCGCCGCCCGTGCGCTCGACGCTGGCCGACGGATGCCTGCTCGCCCTCTCCTTCGAACCCGAAACCGCGGCCGAGTACGAGGGCCGCCCCGGCTGGCGCAACCTCTCCCCGCGTCTTTACCAGGGAAGCGTCCTCCTCGCAGTGGCGACGAACACCACGTCGGAGGAAGGGCGCACCGGCCAGGCCATCCGGTTCGGCGGGGACGACTCGTACCTCTCCCTCCCCGCGTTCGAGGAACGCTCCGTCGCCGCCTGGCTCCGCCCCGACGCCCCGCGCCAGGCCGTCTGGTACGACGGCGGCGGTTCGTCGCGCCTCGAGGGCTTCCTCCTCGGCCTCGCCCACCCCGGCCAGTTCGGCTGGGCCCTCGAAACCGACGCCGCCTTCGTCGGCTTCTGGCAGCTCGAAGCCCTCTTCCCAGACCCCTCCCTCGCCGAAGGCTGGCACCACGTCGCGGTCTCCTGGGACGGCGCGCGCGCCCTGCGCCTCGCCATCGACGGCAAGCTCGTGAACGGCATGGTCGCGGACCGCCGCGCCGGCCCGCGCCCCGCGCAGCGCCCCCGCCCCGGCCCCCAGCCGCTCACGCTTCCCGACACCCCCCGCCCCAAATCCGACTACACCGTCGTCGGCCGTTGCACCGTCAAGAACAACCCCGGGCTCGCCGCGTTCCAGGGCCTGATGGACGAGCTGGCGGTGTGGGACAGGGCGCTTTCGGAAGAGGAGCTGGCGGAGCTCTGGCGGATGGCGGAGAAGGGGCTGAGCTACTGCGAGGAGATCGAGCGGAGCGGGAAATAGAACCGGACTTCACACCCCTCCGAATCGCACGAGAAAGTCGAGCAGAGGCAGGCTCAGGATCCGCTTTTCGGCATTCCACTGCCTCGAATCCCGCGTGACCAGAATTCCGCACGGCGAATCAAAGCGCTCCATGAAATGCCGCAGTCCGCGGATGTCTTCGCCGGAGATCGTGCGGCGGAACTTCACTTCGACCGGAACGACCCGCCCGTCGGTTTCTTCGAGCACGAAGTCCGTTTCGAGGACGGGCGTCTTTCGGTTTCCGGGCACGAGGTTGTCCCGGAACCAATGGACCTGGAGATTCGGGCCGCGCAGGCAGCCCTGAACGAGCGTTTCGACGAGGGGTCCTACGGTTTCCGGCGGCGAACTCGCGAGGGACGGCGCGCCGCGGAAGAGCGCGTTCCGGACGCCCAGATCCGTGAGCGTCATCTTGACGGGCAGTCGCGACGACGCTTTGCGTGCCAAGGGATACCGGCGGAATTCCCGAACGAGCAGGGCCTCGACGAGGTAGTGCATGTACCGGCCGACCGTAACCTGGTTGGCCTCGTAGCCCGCGGACCTCGCGCTTTCGGCGGCGGACACCTGCGTGATTTCCTGTCCCGTGAGTCTCGCGACGTGCAGGTACACGTGGCGAAGGAGGCGAGGCTGCTGGACCGGAAAGAGATCGGGGATGTCGGCGCCGAGGACGCGTTCCAGGACCGACTCGACCAGGTAGTCGGCCCAGGAGTCGTCGGGAGTTGCGCCCGAGTGCAGCCGAGGGTAGCCCCCGCGCTGGAAATAGCGCTCGAGGCATCGGGCGACGCCGAGCCGACTCTCCGCGGGAATCGACGCCGCGGAGGCGAAGGCGGCCGCAGCCGCAGGGTCGAAGGACTCGCGGACCGAGACGGCTTCGGGCAGGCCGGTCACGAGTTCCGGCGACCAGGCCTCCAGAACTTCGCGGAACTGGAAGACGGGCACCTCTGTCGTCAGGGTGCGTCCCGCGAGGCTCTCCCTTCCGCCCTTGCCGACGAGGAGCGCGGATGATCCGGTGACGACGATGCGGACGGGGAATGTATCCGACACGTGCTTCACCTGTTCGCTCCACCGCGGAAGCTTGTGAACCTCGTCGAGAAAGAGGAAGGCTTCGGTGGAATCCGGCTGTGCCTCTTCCCGAACGGAAGTGCGGAACCAGCGCAGGAGCGTCGAGAGTCCACCCCGGATCTCACGAACCAGGTCGTTGTCGAATCGCGCAAACAGGATCCGTCGTGGTGAGACTCCGGCGGCGATCAAGTCCTGGACGAGTTGGAGCAGGGCCGTGGTCTTGCCGACCTGGCGCGGTCCGCGCAGGATTTCCACGGGGAGGGACTGCGCGAGGAGGCGAGCGAGGAGCCGGCGGACGAAATGGCGTCGGTACGCGGCCGGAGCCGGGCGCACGATCCGGGGATCGGACCACCACGGGTTGAGATCGTTGAGGACCTGGATCTGGAAGGGATCGAGCATGGACCCTCGGGAACATCTTATAAATGAACACTTAACATGTTCCATCGCCTGGAACAATCTAAAAGTACATTTATACGATGCACTAGTCGGGGAGGTGCTCCCGGATGCCTACCTTGAAAATAGCCTGGTGTGGCGGTTTCGGAGTCGGGGGAAGCGCGAAACCCAAGGACCAAGAAAACGCACGAAGGGTCAATCCCAAGCCCCAACCCGGGCCGACTCCGATCCGCGACTTGGAGTTGAACCTTTGTGACTTGGGAGTTTACTTGGCCCTTGGGTATTAGCGCTTCCCCCGGTCGCCCAGGTTCGTAGTCCGATCAACGCTCGACTATTTTCATCCCCGAGGGTGACCCCCGGATCATGGGTGACTCTCAGGAGTGTCTCCAGAAGCGCCGCGGCAGCGGGAGCCCGAGAACCCGGTCCCAGAAGTACAGGACCACAAGCTCGATCAGGAACGTCGCCAGGACCTCCACCGTTCCCTCCCTGTTTTCTGGACCCGAGGCACATCTCAATTCCTGTGCCGTTTGCGGGCGCGGCGTGGAGTTCCCCTGAACTTGCGAGCGTGCAGACTCGCCCGCGGCCCGTGCGTTTCAAGCCTTGCGACGCCGTGAAACACCCCAGGCTACCTGAACGGGTTCTCGATCCGGACCCCGGCGACACTCGTGCCGTGTCCGAGATCCTCGGTCAGCAGGACGCTGCATCCGGCACTTTTCGCGGCGACGAGGATCAGCGCGTCCCAGATCGAGATGGACTGACGCGCGTTGAGGTCGAGAGCGGCAGAGAGCATGGCTTTCGTGGGTTCGACGACATGGAAGCCCATGAAACGATCGATCGCCGCGCGGGCTGTCCGTGCCGGAACCGGCGTCTTGAACTTCCGGGTCACGACGGCGAAAAACTCCTGGAGCACCTGAATGCTGACGGTGAGCGTTCCCGCCTGAGCCTCGGCCTCGACGATCGAGATGGCGACGCGCTGCCGGTCTGGATCCGATGTGTCGTAGGTGTAGGCGAGGATGTTCGTGTCGAGGAACCGCCTAGCGTTCATGGAGTTCGTCTCGGGTCCACCGGACGCCGCCGGAATTCCCCCGGGAATTCTTCATGGTCCGGATGAGCCAGCGGACGGCTTCCTCGCGCGATTCGTCCACGCCTGCGATTGAGGCGAGGTAGTCCCGGATCATGGAGTTGACGGTCGTGCGCCGCCGGGCGGCTTCGAGCCGGGCGCGGTCGAGGATGTCTTCATCGATGACAAGGGTCAGGTTGCGTCGCATGGGGAAGGCTCCGCAAGACGTTATGTGCTGCACATATCCTACCTCCCGCCCCGGCCCGACTCAAGCCCTCGCAACCAGATGAAACGCCGCCGTGTACTCGGACGTCCGGTACCCCGTTGCCCCCGCGATCCGCGCGCTCCTGAATCCCGCCGCGCGCAGCTTCTTCAAAACCTCCCGCCCCGGGAGGGCACCGGCGATTCAGGACGACCAGGCATCCATCGAGGCCAGCGTCTGGGGCGGCAGCGTCTCGACCACGAGCAGGTCCGCCGCGGCCAGCACACCGCCCGGCCGCAACACCCGCCGGATCTCCCGGTAGGCCGCATCCTTGTCAGGCGCCAGGTTCAGCACCCCGTTCGAAATCACGAGGTCGAACGACGCCCGCTCGAACGGCAGCGCCTCGACGGTTCCTTCCAGGAATTCCGTGCCGGGGAAGCGCTTCCCCGCCCTGCGCGCCCGGGCGAGCATCTCCGGCGTGAGGTCGAGCCCCGAGACACGGCCGCGCGGACCGGCGAGCTGGGCGGCTATGAATGCGTCCATCCCGCAGCCGCAGCCGACGTCCAGAACGCGCGAGCCGCGGGCGGGGCGTTTGAGGGTGAAGGGATTTCCGACGCCGACGAAGCGGGCGACGACGTCCCGGGGAATCGGGGCGAGCCAGGCGGGGCGGTAGCCGAGGCGGAGGGCGGAGCGGCGGCCGACGGGGTACTTGAAATGGCCGCAGGGGCGCGCGGCGACGTCGCGGTACTTCGCGACGATGGCGCGGGAGACGGACGGGGTCATGGGGCTATTCTACGATTCGCGCGTCGGTCCGGGGGGCCGGGAGAGATTCTCTCCAAACCCCACACTTTCGCAGCCGTCTATGCTCCCGGGCCTGCCCAGGAGGGGGAACTCGCAGGCGAGAGGCTCTACCTCCGCCGCGCCGCCGAGTTCGCGGACAGGCAATTCAAGGTGCAGGCCGCACAGGACCTCTGGGTGCAATTCGCAGACCTCATCGGCGGCTCCTCCGGGGCTGCCGCGCTTCTCCAGGCGGGCCGTGCCGCTCACCTGGGGGGACGGGCGCGTGACGCGGAATTCCTTTTCCGAAAGGCTCTGAAGCGATTCGAGGAGTCAGGAGAGTCGCGTCTGGCGGGAGCGGCGCTGCGCGATCTTGCGAGCGCATATCGCGTCACGGGCCGGGTCGAGCAGGCCGAGGGCGCCTACGCGCAGGCGCTCGCCATCTTCCGCCGCGCCGGCAATCGCCGGGGGGAAGGTATCGCGATCATGGGACGCGCGACCTGCCGCCGGATGGTCGGCCGCGCCGATCGGGCGCGGCGAACGCGCGAGCGTGCGCTCGCCATCCACCGCGAGGTCGGCGACCGCCGAAGCGAGGCCGGCGCGGTGGCATCGCGATCCTCGAGAATGTCCGCGATGTGAAGGAGGCGGATTGCCATCGCGTTGCGATGCGCGACGCCTGCGCGAAGGCGGGGGTGCCGCCGCTTGACCGGGGACTCGCGTGAACGCCCCGCGGCTAGGATCCAGTTCGCCGGATCGTCCCGGGCAGAACCCTCGCCTTTGACGCTGCTTCGTACAAATCGACGGCCTGCTGCGCGTTGAGCCAGAACTCGGGGGTCGTGCCGAACGCGGCGGAGAGGCGAAGAGCCATCGTGGCCGTAACCGACGAGCGGCGGTTCAGGATGCGGTTGACGACTTTGACGTCGCAACCCAGGTGCCGAGCAAGGCGCGTCTGGGTCAACTTGAGTGGCTTGAGGAATTCCTCCCTGAGGATTTCTCCGGGGGTCGTCGGCGCGCGCAGCATCTTTCTCATCCGGCTTCCTCTAGTGGTAGTCCGCGATTCTCACGTCCCCGGCGCCGCCGTCGGCCCACGCGAAGACAATCCCCCAGCGGTCGTTGATCCGGATGGAATGCAGCCCCTGCAATTCTCCCTTGAGCGCCTCCAGGCGATTTCCGGGGGGACTTTTCAGGTCCCGGAGTTCCGTCGCGAAGTGCAGCATGTCCAGCTTCCTCCGTGCGACCGCCGCTGCTTCGCTCCATCCGGCCTTTCTGCCCGGCTTCCCGGTGAAGAAGAATTCTTCGGTCTCCTTGTCGGCGAAGGAACGGATCGGCATGCAGGTGAAGACTATACCGCATCAAGGTATGTCGAGCAAGTCCAGGGCAGCTCCGAGGGCATCCCGCGGTCGTGTCCATCATCGGAGTCGGCGACGACTTACAGACGCATCCTCCTCGCTGGACCGCGGACGGCCCCATCCTCGACCTCAAGTAGATCGAAGCCTGCGAGACGCCCATGTTGGCCGTTCGAGAGAGCTCGGCCGACCCGCGCGGGCCGCCTATTTCATCGCCTGCGGCTGCGTGAACGCCAGGTTTCCCGCGACGTCGCGGACCTCGAGGCGCGCCCACGCCGCGCGCGACAGGTCGACGGGCAGGCCGAGCGTTTCGCGGCCGCATTCGGTCTTGTCGGCGAGGCGGAATCCCTGAAAGTGCGCGCCCGCCGCGTCGCCCCAGACGACGAGCGCGGCCTCCGGCGGGAAGGTCCATTCGACGTCGGCGGTCACGCGGTCCTTCCGGGCGTCGCTCTTGTGGATCAGGATCTCGCCAGTCGTGACGAAGAACTCGCCTTGACGCAGTGCGTCAAGAACCGCGGACCAGTCGTCGAACGCCGGCACGCGGTCGAGCTTCAGGTAGTTCACGTTCATGTGCCCGTACTGCTCGTGCGAGCGGTCGACTTCGAAACAGTCCACCTCGCCCAGCAGCCGGTGCCGCGCGCCCCAGCCCCAGCTGTCGTCCAGGCAGTCGAGCGCCCGGCGGCCCAGCCGAGGCTCCGACAGGTCCGCGGGCATCGCCTTCCACGCCGCGCCGAGCCAGATCTCCGAACGGAACCACGCCTCATCCTTGAAGGCGTCGGGCGTCGCGAAGCTCGCCTTGATCCGCGGGTGCGCCGCCCAGGCGAGCCCCTTCTCCCGCCTGAGCAGCTCGACCATGTCGGCCGTGCTCTCCACGTGATAGACCGTGCCGCACTCCGGAACCTCTTCCGAAAACGGCAGATCCGCATCGCCCGGCCCCCAGGTGAAAGACACCGGCTTCGGAAACAGGCACATCCAGTGCCCCGGATGCTCCTTCTCGTGCGCCGGCTTCCCCAGCCACCGGTTTCCTTCCTCCCCCGGCAGCAGCAGGAACCCCTCCTCCGAATGCCGCCGGCACACGTCGAACATCGCCTTCAGCTCCGCGAGCCGCGTCGCCCCCCGGTCGTCCCGGTGCCCGTCGCCGTGGAACTCCGCGAGATGCACGATGTCCACGCCGAGCCGCCGGAACGCCGCGACGAACTCCGGCGCCGTCGGCGTGCCCGCGAGCTCGTTCACCGCGAGGCGCGCGTGCCAGTGGCTCGTGAACGTCGCGCGCCCTTCCACTTTCCTGAAGGTGTCTCCGCGCGTGTACCGCTTGACGTCCTCCAGCGCGTCCTCCGCCTTCCCGCCGCTCACGAGCACGAACATCCCCATCCGCTGCGCCTTTCCCTTCGGCGCGTCGAACCACGGCACGAAAGCCCCGCCCCCGGCCGGATCCTGGCGGAGCCCGAACCTCCCCTTCCCCGCCTGCGCGAACTTGAAGTTGTCCGTGCGGTCGCGCGGGAAGAAGAACGCGTGCGGCGGCGGGAAGACCGCGACGGAGCCCTCGTCGAATTCGACGAGGACCGTGCGGAAACGGACCGCCAGGGGTCGCGCCTCGACGGGCGGCGCCTCGCGGTGCAGCCGGTCGTCGAGTCCCGTCCAGGCGACGGCCGGAACGTCGCCCGCGAGGACCGCGTCGTAGATGTACGCGAGGCCGTCGCGATCGGGCGTGAGGACCGCCTCGAGATGGAGAAGCGGGCTCCCGGCGTAAATCCGGACGACCAGCTCCCCCTTCCACGCACCCGCCTCGAGCGGCCCGTACGCCAGCACCAGCCGCTTCCCCTCGCACGTCACCCGCACCGTCCGGATGTCGAGCACCGCGGGGATCGCCTCGTGCGGCCGGTCCGCCGGCTTGTCGAAGAACCGCGCGCGCTCGGCGGGCGGCATCTTCGCGGTGCCGACGGTCACGATGAACGCGGGGTCGAGGTCCGCGGCGACTTTCGCGAACTGAGCGTCGCCCGATGCGGTCTCGACCGTGCGCAGGAGCGGCGTCGTGGGGATCAGGGTCAAGCTCGCCGCGCAACGCCGCCCCTCCCCCGCCGGCCACTCAAGCCGGACGTGGTCGTGTCGGAGATCGAAGCTGACGCCGCAAGCCGGGTCGTAGCCCGTGCGGTCGACGCGCACGGTCCGCGTCCCCGGCTCGTCGGGCTGCTGCGCCGCGATGGGCAGTCCGAGAAACAATAGTAGGAGCGCGGTCCGAAGCATGCCGGCATTAGATCACGAGTCCGCCGTCGCCGTTCGGTGTTCGGCGTTCGGAGTTCGGCGTTCCCCCCGGCCACGCGTCTTCACTTTCACTCGCGAGCCGGTCGTCTGAATCGCTTTTCGCCTCTCCCTTTCCGGATTCCGTTATTGATTCCCGGGCCCCGGATCACTCCGATTCACACACGAACCGCAGAGGCCGCCCATGAACCGGACCGCGCTCGTCTCCGCCGCCCTCCTCCTCTCCGTCTCCCTCAACGCCGGCCTCATCGCCCTCGCCCGGCGCGAAACGCGCCGCGAGCCCGAACCCGCCCCGGCCGCCGCGCCGCTTCCGCCCCCTCCGGCGCCCGCCCCCGAAC
>JACPRD010000043.1 GCA_016190145.1 Planctomycetota bacterium
CCCTCCTCCTCCCGCGTCCCCAGCCCCTCCCCGGACCCGCCTCCCTTCAGCAATACCTCGAACCGCTTCGCCTGGTACCACGCCTCCGCCCCGCGCTTGAGATGGAGATCCAGCACCAGAAGCTCCGTCCCCTTGAGCGGGGGCGCCACGACGAGCGTCCTCGTCGTCCGCGACGTCGGCTTGAGCCGCCGCGCCGAATCGGCGTCGATCAGCACCTTCACGAAGTCGCCCCGCTCCGCGATCTTTCGCGCCGTCGCCTCGTCGATCTGGTGAAACGTCACGAGCGTGACGTCCGCCGGCCCCGCCGCCTTCCGCGCCGCGTCCATCGCCTCCACCGGGTCCGTCCACTCGACGCCCTCGGGCGCGGCCTTCTTTCCGAAGAGCGTGAGGGAGAGGAAGCGGTATCCGGCGGCCTCGGTGATCTTGTACGCGGGCGCCGTCTCGCCCTTGCGGCGGAGGTTCGTGGTCACTGCCTGGAACCCGCGTTCGCCGAGCATCTCGATGCTGCGGTCGAATCCGAGCGTGAACTCCGTCTCGCCGATCGACACCGCGTCCGGCGGCACCGCCTTGAAGAAGTCCGCGATCACCTCCGCCTTCTTCACCGTCTGGTCGCGCAGCGCCCCCTTCCGCCGCGCGTCGTTGTCCACCAGCGAGTCCCCCGCCTCGAGGAGCAGTGCGTGCGGCGCGCCCGCCACCGCTTTCTTCACCGCCGTCGCGCGCCGCGCGATGCCGCCCGTCTTCGCGGCGTTGTGTCAGCCGCACGGAAATATCTCGGCCATCAGCCGCCCGCCCACCACCAGCCGCACGTGGTCGCGCTGCGCGATCAGCTCCTCGATGAGCCTGTCGCTGACCGGGGGAAGCGGCTCTTCCTCGACGGGAGCCAGGAAATACCACCCTGCCCCGCCCCCCGCGGCGAGGAGCACGACCCCGATCCCGATCTTGAGCCCGAGCGGCATGGGGGAAATGTACCCGCTGAAGTCAGTTAAGTGAACGAATGCCCGACTCGTGCGACCCCGGGTGGCGCGCGAAGCGCGCCGCCAATGGCTCCACAGTCCGCTCCTCGAGACCCTTCATTTCCTTCTCCTCCCCGCCTCGTGCGCACGCCACGCGTGCAGCAGCCCCTCCAGCGTCAGATTCGGAACGACCTCGTGGACTTCCGGAATGAACGGCGCGAACCGCGTCGCATCGCCGCCGGTCGCGAGGACCCTCGGCGCGCCGAGCTTCTCGGAGAACTGCCGCAGGAGGTGCCGCGCCGCGCCGACCTGCCCGTGGAACAGGCCGACCGACATGGCGTGGTGCGTGTTGCGCCCGATCGGCTCCACGTACGGCGCGGGATCCACGAGCGGGAGTTGAGCGCAGTGCTCATGAAGCGCGAGCGCCTGGATCCGGAGCCCCGGCGCGATGGCCCCGCCCACGAGTTCGCCCGCCGCGTCCACCGCGTCGAATACCATCGCCGTTCCGAACGACACTACGATCGTGGGCGCCTTCGTCCGCCGAAACGCCTCCCAGGAATTCACCAGCCGGTCGATCCCCACCTTCGCCGGCTCGTCCACCCGCGCGCAGATCGGGATCCCGAACTCGTGCCCCGCGCACTGCGGGGTCACCCGGAAAGCCTTTTTCATGAAGGAGGCGAGCGAGGCGTCGATCTGCGGCCTGACGCTGGCGAGCAGGACGAGCTCGACGCTCGACACGACGTTCGAGTCCCTGAGGCGTTCCCACAGGTTGAGGATGCCCTCGACGCGGCTGGTGGGGAGGCGTTCGCGGAAGAGGTACTTGTCCTCGTCGTCGAAGAAGCCGAAGTCGATGTTCGTGTTTCCGACGTCGATGCAGATGATCATTCAGACTCGATTGTAATCGGGCATGGTGAACGCGCGCCAGAGCGTCGGAAAGCCGGGAGCTCCGGTAGCCGCGCGCGGCGAAGCCGCGCCCCTTTACCTTCTCCTTTACCTGCATTTGGCGCGGACGAACGGCAGGGAAAGGTAAAGGGGAAGGTAAAGGTAAAGGGGGGCCGCTGCGCGGCCCGGGGGAGCGCTACTTCGTGACCTTGAACACCATCTCGATCTTCCGCCCCGACCGCTCGACCGTGATCGTAATCGAGTCCTTCTCCTCCATCCCCGGCGCCGACGCCATCTTCTTCAGATCCTCGACCGACGCCAGCACCTGCCCGTCCACCGCCTTCACCACGTCCCCGTTCAGGAATCCGCGCTCCGCCGCGAGCGACCCCGGCGTCACCTCGTCGATCGCCAGCCCCGCCATCTCGCCGCCCTCGACCGCGTACGGCCGCAGCTTCACCTGCCCGAGCAGCGTGTCGAGGTTCTTCGTCGCGTAGTCCAGCTCGCGCGCGTCCAGCTCCCAGTCCACCCGCTCCGCCGTCTCGCCCGTCTTCTTCGTCTTGAAATCCCCCGGCGCCGTCCCCTTCGACCCCTCGACCGGCTTCTTTCCCGGCACCACCTTCATGTTCAGCGCCGCGCGCTTCGTGAACAGCTCGATCTCCTTGCCCCCGTCGTCGAACACCACGCTCGCCGACCGGATCTCCTTCACCCGCGCGCCCAGCACCGAGTCCCCTTCCTTCACCCGCTGCTGCTCCCCGCCCGACAGAATGTTGACGAACGCCAGCGACTTCTTGCGCTCCGTTGCCTTCATCACCCCCGCGACCTCGACCTTCGTCTCGAGCCCGCTCGGCCCCGCCGTCGCCTTCACCGTCACGTCCCCCAGCCGCTGCGCCCACACCGGCGCGAACCGCCCGCGGTCCAGCACCTCCTCCTTCTTCGCCGGCGGCCGGCTGGATTTCTCGAGCTTCGCGTATTCCGATTTCGGCCGGCGGGGGGGGAAGAGGATGAACACGAAGGCGAACAGGAAGATGCCGAAGGCCGCGACGAAGTTGAGGCCCCAGGTGAGGTTGGTGGCGAGGGCGAGGCGTTTCACCGGCCATGTCCTCGACTGATCGTGAGTGGCTCGCCGTGCTTCGGCGTCACGTTGCCGGGGGCGATGCGGGTGATGCGGCTGTCCTTTTCGCTGACCAGGGCCTGGGAACCGTCCCGCAACGTGATGGCCGCCATGGCCCCCGCGGGGCCGTTCGTCGTGCCCGCGAGCGCCGCGCCTTCGAACGGGGGCTTTTCCATCTCGGTGGGCGGCTTCTGGCCAAGATCGTTCATCCAGATTTTCGAAATCCGCTTCATGTCGAGGTCTTGAGCCGGGGGGACCGGGTCCCGGGGCGCCGCGACCCGAACCGGCGCCGGCCGCCGCGGGGGGAACACGAGGAACGCCATCGCGAACACGAACGCCCCCGCCCCCACCAGGAAGGCCAGGCCCCACGTCGCATTCTTCGCCAGCGCGATTCTCTTCATTCTCAGATCTTGAAGTCGAAGTCCCCCGCACGAGCCCCCTTCTGAATCCCGCGCATCTCCAGCTTCAGCTCCTCCGGGTTGTCCGACGCCGAAATCGCCTCTTCCAGCGTGATCAGGTCCTTCTGGAACAGGTCCTTCAGCGACTGGTTGAACGTCTGCGTTCCGAAGTACGCGCCTTCCTTGATCGACTTGTAGATCTCGCGGAACTTGCCCTCGTACAAGAGCTCCTGGATCGTCGGCGTCCGGACCATGACCTCGGCGGCCGGCACCCGCGTTTTTCCGTCCTTGCACGGAATGAGGCGCTGGCTGATGACGCCTTCGAGCAGGAGCGACAGCTGCGTCCGCAGGAACTCGTACTGGTGCGGCGGGAAGAAATTCATGATGCGTTCGATCGTCTGCGAAGCGTTGCGCGTGTGAAGGGTCGAGAACACGAGGTGACCGGTTTCGGCCGCGTGCAGCGCGGCTTCCATCGTGTCCTTGTCGCGTAGTTCTCCGATCATGATCACGTCGGGCGACTGGCGGACGACGCCTTTCAGCGCCTTCTCGAACGTCATGGTGTCGATGCCCAGCTCGCGCTGGTCGATGAGGCATTTCTGGTCCGCGAACAGGAATTCGATCGGGTCCTCCACCGTCACGATGTGCTTGGGGAGGTTGGCGTTCATGTAATTCAGCATCGACGCCAGCGTCGTCGATTTCCCCGAACCCGTGACGCCCGTCACCAGGACGAGCCCGCGCTGCAGCACCGCGATCTTCTTCAGCGTCGCGGTCGGAAGGCTCAGACTCTCGAGCGCGGGAATCGTCGAGTTGACGTGGCGGAAGACGAAGCCGATGTACCCGCGCTGGCGGAAGATGTTGCAGCGGAATCGGCCGACGCCGTAGATCTCGTACGCGGTGTCGGCTTCGCCGTTCTCTTCGAAGATGCCCTGGATGCGTTCGGAGGCGACCTCTTTGAAGAGGCCGTCGGCGATCTCGGGGGTGACGGGGGGGCCGCCGAGGGATCGGAGGCGGCCGGCCATGCGGAGGGAGGGCGGGACGCCGACCTTGATGAAGAGGTCGGACGCCTTTTCCTGCACCATCATGCCGAACAGTTGACGGTAGTCCATAAGTCTCCGCCTCCGTTGGGTTTCCGCGCATCCGACACGACCTCCGCGCGGGGGACCCGTCTATTCAACGACCCACGCGGGTCAAAGTCAAAACCGAACTCCTGGGAGCGTGAGAAATCTCGATCTCCGGTGCGGTCGGACCTCGCTCGCTTCGCTCGCTCGCCCCGACCGCTCCTTCGATCGAGATTTCTCACGTTCCCAGGAAGAGCTTCTCCTACCAGAGCGTGAGCGACGGTCGATCTGGCAGGAGGAGTCGGCGGCCTGGTCTAGTCTCTGATCATCTCTTTCGATGCACTGCGCGGCGGGCGCCGCGCCCCTTGCCCTTGACCTTGCCCTTGACCTTGCCCTGCCCTTTCTTTTTCGCCCGCGTCACCACCGCCTTCTTCTCCACTTCCCGCATCACCGGCCGCGGCGCCCCCTCGTCCACCACCGGCCTCACCGCCTGCGGCAACTTCACGTCCGTCGCCGGCTTCTTCCCCAGCGCCTCCAGCTCCCGGAACAGCCGCGCCGTCAGCCCTTTCAGCCCGTCCCCCGTCGCCGCCGAAATCCGGATCACCTCTTTCCCGCACGCCTTCTTCAGCTCCGCCAGCCCCTTCTCCCACCCCGGCAGGTCCGCTTTGTTCCCCACCACCACCTCGGGCTTCGCCGCGAGCTCCTTCGAATACTCGTCCAGCTCCTTCCGGATGACGCGGTACGCCTCGCCCGGCCGCGGTCCGGACAGGGGAGCGAGGTCGACGATGTGGACGAGGAGGCGCGTCCGCTCGACGTGCTTGAGAAACTGGACGCCGAGGCCGACGCCCGAGTGCGCGCCCTCGATGAGGCCGGGGAGGTCCGCCATCACGAAACTGCGGTAGCCGGGGCCCGTCACGATGCCGGGCTGGGGGATGAGGGTTGTGAAGGGGTAGTCGGCGATTTTCGGGCGGGCGTCGGAGACGCGCGACAGCAGCGTGGACTTGCCGGCGTTCGGGAGGCCGACCAGCCCGATGTCCGCGATGAGCTTGAGTTCGAGCGAAATCCATCGCTCCTCCCCCTTGCCCCCTTCTTCGAATTGCTTCGGCACCTGGTTCGTCGGCCCCGCGAACGTCTTGTTCCCGCGGCCGCCGCGCCCGCCGCGGCAGAGGACGACGCGCTCGCCCGGCGTCACCATGTCCTTGAGGACGACGCCGGTGTCGCGATCCTTGACCAGCGTCCCGACCGGCACCTGCACCTCGACGTCCTGCCCGGCCTTCCCGTAGCAGTTCGAGCCCATCCCGCCCTGCCCGTCCTCCGCGCGCAGGTGCACCCGGTGGCTCAGGTGGTAGAGCGTGTTCATCTCCGGCGTCGCCACGAACACGACGTCCCCCCCGCGCCCCCCGTCCCCCCCG
>JACPRD010000049.1 GCA_016190145.1 Planctomycetota bacterium
ACATGAGAGTCTGTGAAACATGCGAGCGCAGGAGCGGTGGCCGGGACGGCGCGGGCACGAATACACCCCGACGAGCACATTCACCCCAGGTGCCCGCGCCGGCCCGTGCCACCGCGCCGCACCGCTCGGGCGTCTGATACGGAGCTCGATTTTTTCTCAGACTCTCAGAGATTGAGCAAAAATCGATGGAGGCACAGCGGCGCCGGCGAGAAAAGTTTTTCCAGTCCGGGAACTTTGGGGGCGCCGCCGCCCGCTGTTGGGCGGCGGCGCGAAGCGAGGTCCGACCGCCGCCGGCGCTGGCCTGCTTCGCGCGCTCTATTCGAGCCAGGATCCCGGCGCCCCTCCGCCCGATCTGACGCGGATGATCTGAAACAACCACCAGGCGTAGTCTTCGTATTCTGGTTCGGAGTGGAAGCGGAGGTAGCCCCAGATCCCGCGGCCCGCGGCGACCGCCACGCCATTGTTGACGGGGACAGCGCCGCGCGACTTCAGGATCGACGCGCAAAACGCTTCCATCTCGGGCGTCGACCGGTCGACGGCCGCGGGGCCGAATCGTTCGCGGTCCTGGCCGAGGCGGATGCGGCCCATGGGGTTGCGCGTGACGACGTCGACGAGCGTGGTTTCGATGGTGCGGTCCATCATGCGCGTATAGATGTTGGCGGCGTCCTGTCGCGCGGGGGCGCGACGGTCGAGCCGCGCGGAAAACACGGCGAGGACGCGGCTCCAGGGGATCGACCACTTCGTGCCGTCGGGCATGTCGAAGACGAACCCTTCGGCGCCGCAGGCGGCGCTGGCGGCGGCGGCGGGGGGCGGCAGCGGCGGTGCCTGATGTTCGTCGACGACGAGGGCGGGAAGCGAGTGGGCGTCGGCCAGGGCCTGTTTCAGGGCGAGGGCCCTCTCGCGGGGCAGTCCGCGCGCGAGGACGCCGCGCGTGCGGCGGATGCGGCGCGTGCTGTCGCTGTAAGGCTCGCCGGTGTGCGCCGCGATCGTGCGGCCGATGGTCGAGACGTCGGCGAGCGCGTCGTCCGCGCGGATGACGCTGTAGCCGGCGGGCATGAGCGCGAGCGGGATCTCCTGCTCGAAATCCACGGGACGGGGAGCGGGAGCGGGCGGCGCCTGCGCGAGCGCGCCCCTGCGCGTCCGGAGCGGCGCCAGGATTTCCTCGGGCATCCCGCGCGTGTAACGGTCGTAGCCGGCGAACGCGAGTCCGGTGAGGAACCCGCCGATGTGGGCCCAGTAGGCGACCCCGCCACCGTCGGCGCCGGCGAGCGCGACGTTCACGACCTGGAGACCCGCGTAGACGCCGATGACCCAGAGCGCGCGGACGTGGAACACGCCGCCATAGAGGAGCACGAACCAGAAGATGCGGATGGGCTGATGCGGGTAGAAAACCAGGTAGGCCGCCATCGCTCCCGAAATCGCGCCGCTCGCGCCGACGAGCGGCAAGTCGGCCGCCGGCGTGCCCGCGACGGCCAGGCCGTGCACCAGGGCCCCGACGGCGCCGGCGGTGAGATACACGAAGAGGTACCAGGCGCGGCCCAGGCGATCCTCGACGTTGTCGCCGAAGACCCAGAAAAAGAGCATGTTCCCGAGGAGGTGCAGGAGGCCGCCGTGGACGAACTGGGAAGTGATCAGGTCCGAAAACTGGAAGCGGCTCGGGATCAGGCCCCAGTTCATCACGAGCGCCTCTTCGCGTCCCGAAGCGAGCCCGAGTGCCCAGAGGGCGACATTGACGCCGAGGATCCACCACGTCACGAGGGGCTTCCGCGCGGTCGGATTGTCGTCGGCGAACGGGATCAGAACCAAGGGGTCACTCGAGATACGAGGTCGAGGGCGCGGGCGGTCCGCCGGGCGCCTCGGGCTGCGGCTGCGCGGCGCCGGACCGGTGCCGGATCACCTGGAGGAGCCACCACAAGTACTCCTCGTAGGCCGCGGGAATCTGAAACGCGAGATAGCCCCACGCCCCGCGCCCCGCGATCACCGAGACTCCCTTGTTCACCGGCGTCGCCCCGCGGTACTTCACGACAGACCCCGCGAACTGCCGGAATCCCGCGGAAGAGGCGTCCGAGCCGCCGCCGAACGACGCCTCCTGCCTCGCCACGCGCAGCCGCGCGGGCGGCCGGTGCGTGACGACGTCGATGAGCGTCGTCTGGGTGATCCGTTCGCGGAGCGTGACGGCGGGCGAGTGCAGCGGGTCCACGGCACCCGGCGCCAGGGACGCCTGCGTGTCGATCTGATCGATCCGCGCTGCCGCGATCATCGCGACGTCGCCCCAGTTGACGGCCGCCTTCCGCCCGCCCTCCAGATCGAACTCGAGCCCGCCGCTTCCACAGCCGCACGAAAGCGCGTTCTGCGCCTGCGGCAGTCCGCCCGTCGCGGCCTCATCGACGGCGAACGCCGGGATGCCGTTTTCCGCCAGCTCGCGCGCCAGGCCCTGCGCCCGGCCCGCCGAAAGCCCGCGCGCCAGCACGCCGCGCGTCTGCCGGATCCGCCGCGTCGCGTCGGCCACCACTTCCCCCGTCGCTTTGGCAACGATCCGCCCGAGCCGCCCCACGTCGAACAACTCGTCCGTCTCCCGCAGGACGGCCCAGCCGCGGGGCTCGAACGGCTTGGGAAGCGCGAACGGTTTCGGCGCGACGTAGCGCGGTGCGGGCGACTCGGGCGCCGACGCGCTCCCGCGCCAGATCTGCGCGGGAGCCTCGATTTCGGCGGGAAACGCGGGGTGCCCGAACTTCGTCCGGATCGCGATGCCCGTGCCGAATCCGCCCGCGGCGGCGAGGCAGGCCGCGAGCAGGTCGCCGCTCGTCCGCGGCCCCGCGATCGCCGCCGCCAGGATGCCGAGGCCCCAGAGGAAGATGCCCGTCGAGGCGTTGAGGTAGAACGTGCTGGGCATGGAGGGCCGGTCGTCGAACATGTTGAGCAGCGTGCGCCGGCGCCGGCCGCCGAAGACATGGAAGAAGCGGATCTGGTGGAGGGGGAAGAGGACGGCGTAGGCGACGGCGACGGCGACCGCGGCGGAGGGGGCGCCGGCTTCGCGCGTTCCGGCGAACGCGCGGCCGAAGGGGCCCGCGGCGCCGGCCCAGGGGACGAGCTCCCGGGAGGCCGCGCCGATCCAGCCGGCGCCGACGAGCAGGCACGCCATGTATCCCGGTCCGATCCGGTCCTCGACGTTGTCGGCGAAGATCACGATCGCGAGGATGGACCAGACGAGGGACACGGGGTCGGGCGCGAGGAGGGGGGACAGGAAGAACGCGGGCCCGTGGCTCACGGGCCAGGCGCCCGACGCCGCGGCGAGGTACGCGAGGCCCAGGGCGGCGGCGTATCCCCAGGAAACGACGGGGTTCGCCGCCCGCGGATTTTCGTCACCGATGGGGATGACCATGAGACGGGCCTCGAATGGGGACAGGACCGGGCGCGCCCCTGGCGCGCCCGCACCGACTAACCGCCCGCCTGACGCGCGCGACCCCGGGCCCATTGACGCAGCGCGGCAATCTCCTCCGCCATCGTCGCCGCCAGCGGCACCGTCTCCTTCACCGCCCCCAGCACGTCCGGCATCGCGAACTCCCGCTCCTCCGAGAACCCGCGGTACATCGCCGCCACGATCGCCTCCTCCACCTCCGCCCCGTTGAAGTCCACCGCCGCCGACGCCAGCCCCTTCAGGTCGTACTTCGCCGGGTCCCGCTTCCGCTTCCCGATGTGAATCTTGAAAATCTCCTCCCGCTCCTTCGCGCTGGGCAGATCGATGAAGAAGATCTCGTCGAAGCGCCCCTTGCGCAGCAGCTCGGGCGGCAGGTCCGCGATCCGGTTCGCGGTCGCGATCACGAACACGGGCTTCGTCTTCTCCTGCATCCAGGTCAGGAACGTCGAGAACACGCGCATCGACGCGCCCGCGTCGGCATTGCCCCCGCCCTTCATCCCCGCAAACCCCTTCTCGATCTCGTCAAGCCACAGCACGACCGGCGCCAGGCCCTCGGCGGTCAGGATGGCCTTGCGCATGTTGGCTTCGGAGGCGCCGATGTAGCTGGAGAAGAGGCTGCCGACGTCGAGTCGCAGCAGCGGCAGCTTCCACGTCGCGGCGATGGCCTTGGCAGAAAGGCTCTTCCCACACCCCTGGACGCCGAGGAGAAGGAGTCCCTTCGGCTGGGGCAGTCCGTACGCGCGGGCGCGGTCGCTGAAGGCGTCCTTGCGCGACGCGAGCCATCTTTTCAGCGTGTCGAGGCCGCCGACGCTCGTGAGGGACTCCGCGTGCTCGAAGAATTCGAGAATGCCGGTCTTGCGAAGGACCTGTTTCTTTTCGGCGAGGATGAGCGGCAGGTCCTCGGCGGAGAACTTGCGGTCGTTGACGGCCGCGCGCGCGAAGACATTGGTGGCCTGCGATTCCGCGAGGCCGAGAGCCGCGCGGGCGACGCGTTCGAAAAGGTCCTTGTCATCGCTGACGGTGATGCGCCCGTCGGCGCGGACGGAGTCGAGGAAGGAGCGAAGGAGGACCTGGAGTTCCTTTTCGTCGGGAAGGGGGATGTCGACGACGGTCACGTCGCGTTCGACCTCTTCGGGGACCTTGAGGACGGGGGAGACGAGGAAGAGCGTCTTGAAGGACTTCTTGAGGTTGAGGATGACGTCGCGGAGGCGGCGGACGACGACGGGGTCGTCGAGGAAGGCGTGAAAGTCCTGGAGGACGAAGAGGGCGCGTTCGGCGGAGTTGAGGACGAAGTCGAGGGCGCCGGCGGGCGTTTTGGTGCCGGCGGAGCGGGCGCTGGACTCGCCGAAGTCGACGGGGCTGGCGAACATGGGCTTGGGGCCTTCGAGGAGGTCGTCCTTGATGCTGGCGCCTTCGAAGCCGGCCGAGCAGGTCCAGAAGTAGACTTTTTTCTGCAGGTCGGCGCCGATGCCGCGCAGCATGCGGGCGACGCGCTCTTCCTCCCCGCTCACGAGGTACAGGACGGGGTAGCGTGCGCGGACGTAGACTTTGAGGTCTTCCCGGATGCTGTCGATCATCGCGGCGCTCCCTTTTGCAACGCGCGGGCCATGCCGCGCCTTGCGGACCTGCGTACGATAGACGGAAAATCCCGTGCAGGCATGCACGAAATGGATCCGGGCGCACGACAAGATGAAGCATTCCGTGCCTCGTGCTTCGTGCTTCGTGTCCGTCCGCGGGCGGCCGGAACGAAGCACGAAGCACGAAGCACCAGGCACGAATCGCTATCTCGTTTCGAGCGCCTGAAGAACCGCGGCCGCCTCCCCCGCGCGCGGGTGCTTCGGAAACTCCTTCAGGAATCGCTCGAAGTCCCGCCGCGCCTCCTCAGTCCTGCCGAATCTCTTCAGCAGCTCTCCCCTGCCGAACAGCGCGAGAGAGCAGGACGGCCTGGCGCCCAGGACCGCGGAGTAGTCGGCGACCCCGGCTTCGATCTCTCCCGATTCGCCGCGCGCCTCCGCGCGATTGAGGACGGCGATCCAGAACCCGGGGTCCAGCGCGAGCGCGCGCGTGAAATCCTCGAGAGCCCCGGGAAGCTCCCCCGCCCGCCGGCGCACCAGGCCGCGGAGATTGAACGCCCTCGCGTTGAGCGCGTTCGCCTCCACCGCGCGATCGAGATCCGCCCGCGCCGCGGCCAGGTCGGGACCGGGCAAGAGCAGCCGCACGTAGGCGCGCAGGACGAGGGCGTCGTCGCGGAAGGGGCTCGCCTCGAGCACCTTGTCCAGGTCGGCGACGGACTCGGGGAGCTTCCCCGCGAGGAACGCGAGCGCCGCGCGCGCGAGCCGCGACGCCCATTCGCGTCCCGGCCCGGCATCGAGCTCGGCGGCGCGCGCGAGATCCCCCGCCGCCTCGAGCTGCCGGTCCCGAGCCCGGCCTTCCAGCGCCGCCAGGTTCCCCGACCCGAGCGCCGCCTGCAGCTCGTTCTTCACTTCCATGAACCGGTCCAGCCGCAGCAGTCCCCGCTCGAGGAACGCGGCGGCGAGCGCGCCGTCGAGGTCGATCGCCCGCCCCAGGTCCTCCTCCGCCCCGGACGCGTCGCCCCGGAGGCGGCGCGCGCGGCCGCGAAGCGCGAAGGCGGCGGCGAGGGAGCCGTCCTCGGCGAGGGCACGGTCGAGCGCGCGCACCGCGCCGTCGAGCGCCGCCTTGAGCTCCGCCCCGCGCCCCGACATCATCGCGCGCTCCGCCACCTCCATTCGCTCGCGCGCCGCCGCGAGCCACTCCTCGGATTTCGCCCGCCGCGCCGCCGCCGCCCGCTCCGCCCCGCGCCGCCGCTCCGCCTCCTCCCCCTCCCGCCGCATCCAGTCCGTCTCGCGCGCGTGCGCGCGCGCCATCCAGCCCAGCGCCCCCGCCGCGGCGAGCACGACGAGGACGAGCGCGAGCCGAAGGGGGTGCCGCCGCGACCAGCGCAGCGCGCGCTCCGCCGCCCCTGGCGCCTTCGCCAGCACCGGCGCGCCCGCGAGCAGCCGGTCGACGTCCGCCGCGAATTCGCCCGCCGTCTGGTACCGCCGCTCCCGCGCCTTCTCCAGCGCCTTGAGACACACAGTCTCCGCTTCCCGCCCCACCGCAGGATTCACCGAGCGCGGCCGCCGCGGGTCGTCGAACACCACCGCCGCCAGCGTGTGAATCGCGTCCGCACGCTCGAACGCCGGCGTCCCCGTGATCAGCCAGTACATCACGCTTCCCAGCGCGAACACGTCGCTCCGCCCGTCCAGCAGCTCCGGCCGCGCCCCCGCCTGCTCCGGCGACATGTAGTTCGGCGTCCCCAGCACCGTCCCGCTCAACGTCAGGTTCTTCGAGTCCTCCAGATGCTTCGCCAGCCCGAAATCCATCAGGCACACCCGCCCGCCGTCCTCCAGCATGATGTTCGACGGCTTCACGTCGCGGTGAATCACCCCCGCCTGGTGCGCATACTCCAGCGCCTGTGCCACGTCCCGCACGACCTCCAGCTTCCGCCGCTCCCCCAGCTCCCGCGCCGCCGCCGCCAGCGTCCGCCCCTTCAGATACTCCATCGTGAAATACGTCCGCCCCTCCTCCGTCCCCACCTCGTAAATCTGCATCACGTTCGGATGCCGGAGCCGCGCCGCCGCCTGCGCCTCCCGCTTGAGCCGCGCCACCTCCTCCGCGTCCGCCGCCGCGGGCCCCAGGAGCATCTTGAGCGCCACCTCACGCTTCAGCTCCTCGTCCCGCGCCAGGTGCACCACGCCGAATCCGCCGCGGCCGAGTTCGCGGAGGAGGGTGTACTTGCCGAAGGACTTCTGTGAAGGGGCCGGCATGCTCCTCTGGATATACCCGTTTTCCGGTTAAACTGCCCGGCATGAAACGCGCCGCGGTCGTGCTGCTGACGTTCGCCATGGCAGCCTGCGACAAGATCAAGGAAGTACCGAACCCGCTCGGGGGCCCTTCGGGCGGCCAGGCCTCCGGCGAGGCCTCCCCCGGCACGACCGTGGATTCCTATCGCGCGGCGATCGCCGCGCAGGACTGGCAGCAGCTCTACGGGCTTCTCTCGGTCGAATTCCAGCAGCAGGCGGTGGGGGAGGTTGAAAAGTTGAAGCGGGAGCTGGCGACGGGGACGGAGGCGGAGAAGAAGGCCGCGACGGCGCGCGTGGGCGCGATGGGGATGACGCCGGCGGAGTTCCAGAAGACCGACTCGAAGACGCTCGCGGCGCTGTGGATCGGCGCCGAGGTGAAGGCGGGAAGTCTCCGGCTGCCGAAGGAGATCGCGGAGGTGCGGGCGATCAAGCTGGAGAACGAGCGGGCGGAGGTGACCTACGCGCGGCCGGGCGGCGGGCAGGGCACGTTGAAGTTCGTGAAGCAGAACGGGGCGTGGAGGTTCGCGCCGTAAGCGGATCGATCAGCATGGAGAGAAAGACGGGATGAGGTGGAAAAACGGGATGAAAGCCGGATAAGAACGGCGGGGTCGCTGATCACAAGTGATGAAAACGGATGCAGCGACGAGAGCGAACTTCCAGGTTTCGAACCGCCGCTTCGCCCCTCAGGTTAGTGGAACTGCTCGAGCGAGAGAAACTCCCGATTTCGCGGCTAGAGTCTCTGAGAATTGGAAGTTCTCTTTGCGCCTGTAGCCGCGAGATCGGGAACATCTCTCGCGCCGGCAGGCCGTCCTTCAGAAGCTGCGTCCGGCACGATCCTCCGCCGGAGAACCGCCGGGATTCTCCCGACTTTCCTGCTATGAACTCAAACTTTTCCGGCCGGTCCGCCGGGCTTCACGGAATGACGAGCCCCATCCTCACCGCGTACCGCACGAGACCCGCCAGGTCCCGGATCGCCAGCCTCTTCATGATCTGCGCCCGATGCGTCTCCACCGTCTTGATGCTCACGCCGAGAAGCCCCGCGATCTCCTTGCTGCTCCATCCCTCGCCGACGAGCTGGACGATTTCGCGCTGGCGCCCCGTCAGGATGTCGGGCTTCGCCCCGCCCTTCTGCGCCGCGGCAAGATAGCGCTGGATCACGTGACGGGAGACGGACGGGCTGAGATAGGCGCCGCCGCGGAGCACGGCGTGGATCGCGACTTCGAGTTCGGCGGGGGAAGCATCTTTCACGAGGAAGCCGGCCGCGCCGGCGCGGAGCGAGCGCGCGACGAATTCTTCGCCGGACTGGCGCGAGAACATGATCACGCGGACGCCGGGGGCCTTCCGCGCGATGCGGGCCGTGGCGTCGAAGCCGTTGAGGCCGGAGATGGCGGGATCCAGGAGGACGACGTGCGGCCTGCGGTTCACGCTCACGTGGACGGCCTCGCGGCCGTCTCGGGCCTCGAGGACTTCGGAGACCCCCCGGATTTTCTCCAGCAGGGCGCGGATCCCGGCGCGGATCAGGGCGTGGTCGTCGGCGACGAGGATGCGGGCGTTCCGGGGAGGGGCCGCCGGCGGTCCCGACCGGCCCGCTGTGAGCAGGGCCTGCACCGGATCATGGCCGGGTTTCCGGTTTCCAATCCGGCCCGCCGCCGCGCGCTTTGCCGCCATCTCCTGTTCCCCCCCGTGTTGAGCGGAGATGATCGGAGGGATTGCGGAAGGGCGATATCGGTAGAAACCCCCGGAAGGGTCCGGAAATACCCGTAATGGAAGGCGGAATTCATCGGTCGTGCGCCCCGCGGAGGGGCCGTGCTGATATGGCATGGCTCACTCTCAGTGAGTTCCCACGCCCCGCTGCTCTCCCCCTGGACACCCACTGAACGCCGCCCTCCCGGATTTCATTCCCGGCTTGTCCGCCGTTGCCCTTTGCTTTTTGAAATTGAAATTGAAGTTGTCCCTCTCCCTAAGTCCCCTCCTGCCAGCTCGTGATGTACTTCTTCTGCTCCGGCGTCAGCACGTCGATCTCGATCCCCATCGACTCCAGCTTCAGCCGGGAAACGAAGTCCTCCACCTCCACCGGCACGTCGTGCACCTTCGGCGAGAGCTTGCCCTGCTGCTTCGTCATGTACTCCGTCCCCAGCGCCTGCGTCGCGAACGACATGTCCATCACCGCCGCGGGATGCCCCTCCGCCGCCGCCAGGTTCACCAGACGCCCCTCCGCCAGCACGAAGATGCTCCGGCCGTCCTTCATCCGGAACTCGTCCACGTTCGGACGCACCTGCCGCTTCACCTCGACCGCCAGCTTCTCCAGCGTCGTCAGGTCGATCTCGACGTTGAAATGCCCGCTGTTGGCGATGATCGCGCCGTCCTTGAGAAGCGCGAAATGCTCCTTCGCCAGGACGTTGATGTCGCCGGTGAGCGTGCAGAACACGTCGCCCAGCGCGGCCGCCTTCCGCATCGGCATCACCTCGAACCCGTCCATCGCCGCTTCCAGCGCCTTGATCGAATTGACCTCCGTCACGACGACGCGCGCGCCGAGGCCGCGCGCGCGATTGGCGAAGCCGCGCCCGCACCAGCCGTAGCCGGCGGTGACGATGGTGCGGCCCGCGAACAGGAAGTTGGTGGCGCGGATGATGCCGTCGACGGTGGACTGGCCGGTGCCGTAGCGGTTATCGAAGAGGAACTTGGTCTGGGCGTCGTTGACGGCGAGGACGGGGTACTTGAGGGCGCCGTCGGCGGCCATGGCGCGGAGCCGCTGGATGCCGGTCGTCGTCTCCTCCATCCCGCCCCAGACGCCTTTCAGGAGGTCCTTGCGGTCCGTGTGAAGCACGCTCAGCAGGTCCGCGCCGTCGTCGAGGGTGAGGTGCGGCTTGAGGTCCAGCGCCTGGTGGATGTGCCTGTAGTACGTCTCCTTGTCCTCGCCGCGCCGCGCGTACGTCCGGATGCCGTATTCGCCCACGAGGCCCGCGGCGGTGTCGTCCTGGGTGGAGAGGGGATTGGAAGCGCAGAGGGTGACTTCCGCGCCGCCCGCGAGGAGCGTGCGCATCAGGTTGGCGGTTTCGGACGTCACATGCAGGCATGCCGCGACGCGCACGCCCTTGAGCGCTTTCTCCTTCTCGAACCGCGCGCGGATCGCCCGCAGCACGGGCATCTGCTTTTCGGCCCACTCGATCTTCTGCCGTCCCTGCTTCGCCAGACCAAGGTCGGTGACGTCGCTGTCGGTGCCCGTCTTCGCCGGCTTGGGCGCGGTCTTCGTCGGCATCCTCGTCTCCACAAAAAGCCGGCGCGGGGCATGCCCCGCGCCTGCAGTCCTGTTCGGGTCGGTCGGTCAGGCCTTCACGGCCACCTTCTTCTTGGCGGGCTTGCCCATGCCGGCAGCCTCCGCCAGCTTCGATGCCACATCCGTCCGTTCCCACGTCCGGTTGGCGTCCTCGATTCCGAAATGTCCGTACCGCGCCGTGGCCTTGTAGATCGGCCGGCGCAGCTGGAAGCGCTGGATCATGGCCGACGGGCTGAACCGGAACAGCTCCTTGTTCTCGAGCAGCTCGCGGATCTTCTCCTCGGACACTTTGCCGGTGCCGAACGTGTTCACGTAGACCGACAGCGGCTCGCTGACTCCGATCGCGTAGCTGAGCTGGATCTCCACCCGGTCCGCCAGCCCCGCCGCGACCACGTTCTTCGCCGCGTGCCGCGCCGCATACGCCGCGCTCCGGTCCACCTTGCTCGGATCCTTGCCGCTGAACGCCCCGCCGCCGTGCCGCCCCATCCCGCCGTACGTGTCGCAGATGATCTTGCGCCCGGTCAGCCCGCAGTCCGCCTGCGGCCCGCCGTCCACGAACCTCCCCGTCGGGTTGATGAAATACTTCGTCCCCTTGTCCAGCAGCTCCGCCGGAATCACCGTCTTCGCAATCGTCTCGATCGCGTCCGGCGTCAGCGTCTTCTTCACGTCCACCTCCGGCGAGTGCTGCAGACTCAGCACCACCGTGTCGATCCGCACAGGCCGCTCCCCGTCGTACTCCACCGTCACCTGACTCTTCGCGTCCGGCCGCAGGTACTTCAGGATCCCCTTCTCCCGCACCTCCGCCGCCCGGTTCATCAGCTTCCGCGCCAGCGCGATCGGCATCGGCATCAGCTCGGGAGTCTCGTTGCACGCATACCCGAACATGATCCCCTGGTCCCCCGCCCCCAGTTCCTTCCCCGCCCCCTCGTCCACGCCCAGCGCGATGTCCGCGCTCTGCGGCTCGAGGC
>JACPRD010000007.1 GCA_016190145.1 Planctomycetota bacterium
GAGGGGTGCAGGGGGGGATGACGTATATGCAGTTCGGGGGGAGGCTGAGGGTTTACCGGTAGGGGAACGGGAAGGGCCAATTTTGAATTGTGAATTGTGAATTGAGACGCGTTCGGGATCGCTCATAATTAATAATTCAAAATTCATAATTCAAAATTGGTCGTTCGTCACACCAGTCCCAGGATCGGACACAGCATTCGCAGTCCCCCCACGATCAACGCAAACCCGATCACGTCGAACACCACTCCCTTCCTCGCCATCGTCGCGATCGGCACCATCCCCGTTCCGTAGGCGAGCGCGTTCGGCGGCGTCGAGACCGGGAGCATGAAGCCGAAAGAGCAGCCGAACGTCGCGGCGAGCGCGGGCGGGAGGACGGGAAGGCCCGCGGACTGCGCGATCCCGATCACGACCGGCAGGAGCATCGTCGCGGTCGCGGTGTTCGACGTGATCTCCGAGAGCAGGATCGCGAGGCCCGCCGAGAGCGCCGTCAGGCCCCAGAGCGAAGAAACGCCGAGCTGGCTCACCAGCCCCCTGCCGATCGCCGCAGACAGTCCCGTGTCCTTCATCAATTCGCCCAGCGTCAGGCCGCCCCCGAGCAGAAGTACCGTTCCCCAGTCGATCCGAGCCGCCTCCTTCCAGGTCAGCGTCGGCCGGTTCTTCGCCGCGGGGATCAGGAACAGGATCGACGAGGCCACGAGCGCGATCGCACCCTCCGGCAGGTGCCCCGTGAACCACTTCGAAATCCCCGCTTCCCTCCGGATCTGCGAGAGTCCCGCCGTCATCCACAAGCCGACGGCCAGCGCGAACGACACCGCGGTCACCACCTCGCCACGCTTCCAGCCCCCCAGCTCCCTCCGCGCCTGCACGGCGTGCGCATGGAGGTCGACCTCCGTCCGCGGAAGGCCGCGCGCGAGGACCGCGGAGAGGCCGACCATCATCGCCGCGCCGATCGGGACGCCGAGCATCATCCACTCCACGAACGACACGCGCAGTCCCGCCCTCTGCGACAGGTTCGAGAGCCCGATCAGGTTCGGCGCGGTGCCGACCGGCGTTCCGAGGCCCCCCACCGTCGCCGCGAACGGAATCATGAGCATCGCCGCAGCCTCGAGCGCCCCCGGACGCCCGCTCCCGCGCGCGACCGCGAGCATGCCCGCGGCGATGGGGATGAGAAGGGCCGTCGTGGCGGTGTTGGACATCCACATGGAGAGGAACCAGGAGCAGACGCCGAGGCCCACGACCATGCGGGCCGGCGAGGCGGAGAACGCGCGGAGGGAGAGGATCCGCATCGCGATGCGGCGGTCGAGGCCGTGGACGGTCATGGCTTCGGCGATGAAGAACCCGCCGATGAAAAGCATGAGGATGGGGTCGCCGAATTTCGAGTAGGCCGCCGCGACCATCGCGTTGGCGTCCTTTCCCGGAACGGCGCCGACGAGAAGGGCGAGCGTCGGTCCGAGAAGCGCCGTCACCGCGACGGGAACGGGCTCGCCGATCCAGAAGACCACGACGAGGGCCATCACCGCGGCCAGCCGGTGAGCCTCGGTCCCGACGGGCAGAGGCGCGAACCAGAGGATCACGAACAGCAGGGGCCCGAGGAGAATCGCGACCTGCGCGCGCAGCCGGTCGATCCCCGCGCCGGGGGCCTCCGGCTCCGTCGTCTGGGGGTCCGACCGCACCGTAGATCGAGTTTTTCTCACGCTCTCAGACGGGCATCTGCACCCGGATGACGTACCGGAAGATCCGCTCCTTGTCCTCGGGCGTGATGTCGGAAAACCGGACGCCCAGGTGGCACCGCAGCGACGCCTCGTCGATCGTCTCGATCCACGCACAGCGGCCCCGCGCGTTGATGATGTACTGTTCGCCCGGCAGGCTCAGCTCGACGTCCACCTGCGCCTTCCCCGTGAGGAGGTCCGTCACCGCGGCGATCCCGGGCAGCCGCCCTTGCAGGAGCAGTCCGCCGCCCGACAGGTTCGCCGTCGACCCGGAGAGCGGGCGCTCGAAGTCGGGATCGGAGCGGCCGGGCATCCGGAAGCGGTAGCGGACCGGGATGTCCACGGCGACCCGCACGAAGTCACGTCGTTCCGGTTCCACGGGCATTCCTGGGAATCTCCCCCGGCTACGACGGCATCTGGACCTTGATCACAAACTTGAAAATGCGGTCCTTGTCCGCCTGCGTGACTTCCTTGAACTTGAGCCCGAGGTTGCATTTCATCGTCTGCTCGTCGAACGTCTCTACCCACGCGACCCGGGTGAGAGCCTTGATCGGCGCCTCGTCCTGCGGCAGAAGCAGGTTCACGCCGATGACGATCTTCTGCATCAGCAGCTCGGGAATCCAGTCGAGCACCGGAACCCGCCCGAGCAGCAGCAGACCGCCCCCGCCCAGGTTCGTCGTGGTCCCCTCGTAGACCTCTTCCATCGCCTGGTCCGTGCGCGTCTTCGAGAGAAACTTGTACCGCACCGGGATCTGCACCCGGACGCGGACGAATTCGCGCCGTTCCTGCTCATAGGGGCTGGTCATGGTTGCGGGAAGAGTACCCCTTTCGGTCGCTTGATTGTAACAGGTGATTATGCGGCGGGCCCGCGGCGAGCGTGAACAAAATAAGATCCCGGGGATCCGGGGGCCTACCTCGCGGGACCCGCCACCGCCCCCGCCGGCGCCGGCTCGGCCCGCTTCCCGAAAAACGTCTCGTGCAGCGCGTTCACGCCCGCGGGGATCTGGTCGTTGTTGACCAGGAAGGCGATGTTGATGCTCATCGCGCTCTGGCTGATCATCTGCACCTGCAGCCCCGCGTCCTTCATCGCCGTGAACACCTGGCCCGAGACGCCGAGCTCGTTGCGGATTCCCTCGCCTACGACGCAGATGATGGCCTTGCCCCCCTCGACCTGCACCTCCGCGATGTCCGCCAGCTCGCGGATCGCCGGCTCCAGGTTCCGGTCGCTGTCCACCGTGAGCGAAACCGACACCTCCGACGTCGCGATCATGTCGATCACGATCCCGTACTTCCCGAAGACCTCGAAAATCCGGCTCATGAAGCCGTGGTGCAGCAGCATGCGGGTGGAGACGAGGTTGATGAGGAAGAGGTCTTCCTTGTACACGACGCTCTTAACGATTCCCCGCACGGGCGCCCGGCGGCGGATGAGCGTGCCCGGATTCTCGGGTCGGTACGTGTTCTTGAGGCGGATCGGGATGTCCTTCTTCACAGCGGGGACGAGCGTCGCGGGGTGGATGCGGCCGCCGTAGTAGGCCAGCTCGGAGGCCTCGTCGAAGGACATTTCTTCTATGGAGTGGGCGTTCTTGACGATGCCGGGGTCGGCGCTGCAGACGCCGTCCACGTCGCTCCAGATCTGGATCTCCTCGGCGCCGCACGCCGCACCGAGAATCGCGGCCGTGTAGTCGGAGCCGTTCCGGCCGAGCGTCGTGATGTCGCCGTCCTTGTTCTTGCCGATGTAGCCGGTGACGACGGGGAGTTTCTCGAAGCGCTTGACGTTCCACGCGATGATGTTGTCGGCCTCCGGGAGCGGGACGGCGCTTCCGAAGTTCGAGTCGGTGAGCATGCCCAGGTCGAACGCGTCGACGGGGGAGGCCTGGAGGCCGGCCTTCTCGAACGCGGCGGCGACGGTGCGGACGCTCATGCGTTCGCCGAATGAGAGGACGTAGTCGAGCGTGCGCGGGGTCAGCTCCTTGACCAGCGAGATGCCCTTGAGGAGGACCTCGAGTTCGTTGAGGAGCTTCTCGACGAGCGACGGCTTGAGCCCGAGGTCGGCGATGATTTTCAGGTGCCGCTCGCGCACCTCGTCGATCTCCGCCTGCCCCTTCACCGCCTTCCGCGCCAGTCCGATCAGCAGGTCCGTGACCTGCGAGTGGGCGCTCACCACGACGATGGGGCCGCGGGGGAGGCTGGCCTTGACGGTCTGAGCGACGCTCTGGATGCGCTCCGCCGAGCCGACCGAGGTGCCGCCGAACTTCATGACGATCATGGGATTTCGCGACCTGAAAAGCCGGGTTTTCGTTCTAAGGAACGGGCCGGGGGGGAAGAGTTTATGCCCGTCCCCGGGGGCAGCCAAGCGGAATTTCCCCGGAGGGATGTGCCTGGTTGGGGGTAGCATGAGGAGCATGATGAAAGCTCTTGCGGCCACGGTCTTTGCGACCATCACGGTGACTTGCGGGTTCCCCGCGGGAGCGGAAGAGGCGAAGGCGAAACTGGGGCTTTCCGCGGAGGCGGGGACCCGCGGCAAGAACTTCGTGTTCACGGTGCGCGGGAAGGCGGAACTGCCCGACGACGACAAGGTCGCGATCGCGGTCTACTACGTGCGCAAGTACAAGATCCCGCCGGCGCTGGTCGAGCCCGGCGGGCCCGAGTACGACGAAGAGCTGATCGAAGTCGACCAGGGGTTCGCGGGGGTCACCGAAGGCGCGTTCGAGGGGCACCTGGCGTACTCCGACCTGCCGCCCTGGTCGGGACTCTACCGCGTGACGGCGAACGCGGGCGGCGTCGAGGACTCGATCGACCTGGTGCTCGGAAAGGCCGGGGACCAGGCGGCGGAGCGCGCGCGCGCGGACCGCGACATCTACGAGGAACTCGCGCGCATCGGCCGGATCTACGACGGATACAAGGCGGAATGGGACGCCCGGGGAGAGGCGCCCTCCGCGACCTGGGCGGACTGGCGCGCCGAGGCCGACCGGCGCATCGGCGCCATCCGGGAGCGCAACGCCAAGCGGCGGAAGGCCGAAATCTACTGGATGGAGAGCCGCGGAAAACAGCGGATCGACTGGCTCGTCAACCGGCTCAAACCCCTTCTCGATACCGCCTCCCAGCACCTCGCGAAGCCCGCGCCGCAGCGTCCCGAGCCGAAGGATCTTCTCGAGCAGATGTCGGACTTCGAGCAGGACTACGTCTACTACCTCGACTTCCTCGGCATTGGCCGGATCATCGACCCCGTCAAGGTGGGCGCCGCGCTCGCGCGGCTCCAGAAGTCGGCGGGCGAGGTGGGGGCGTGGCGGAAGCGGCTCCCGGCGGAGGCGGACGCGTGGCGCGCCGCGCAGGGGAAGCTGCGCGCGGGGCTGATGGCGGGGCAGATGGAGCTTTCCGGGCAGCTGCCCGAGGCGTACTTCGGCCGGGCCGAGCGCGTGTCGAAGTCGCTGCTCAGGATGCTCGAAGGCGCGCAGGCCGCGGACGCGGACTGGGAGAAGCTGGAGCGGGAATTCACGGAAGCGGTCAACGCGCTGGACGCGTCGATTCCGCGCGTGGACGACTAAGCAGTCGGGTACCGCTCCCCGTCCTTGAGCAGCTGCCACGGCAGGTACTCGACTTCCAGCGGGATGTTCATGATGCAGGACTTCGCGCGGATCACGCCGTCCTCTTCGATCGACGCGACCACCGCGCCCTGGCCCGCGAACACTCCCTGGACGATCTGCACCTGGTCGCCGATCGCGAATTCCCGCGCCGCGGTCCTGTGGTCCGACTTCATCAGCTCCGAAACGCAGGCCGCGCAGAGCCTCTGCGCGCCCGCTTCCGGAATCCGTGACCGGCAGCGCAGGCAGAATGTATCCGGCAGGGTGGGCATGCGGGCGGCATTCTGACACAAGGGGGAGGCGCGCGGACCATTTTGAGGCCCTCGTTTCTTGACGCGGGTGCGCCGCGGGGTTACACCCGTTCGCCATGTCTCTCAACCTGACCGGACGCGATCTCGACCTGGAGGCGGTGGCGCGGTTTCTCGCGGGCGAGCGGGTGGCGGTGCCGGCGGCGACCTGGAGAAAGGTGGCGAAGGCGCGCGGCGTGGTCGAGCGGCTGCTGCGGGGCGGGAGGCCGATCTACGGGGTCAATACGGGGTTCGGCCGGCTTGCCAACGTGCGCATTCCGGACGGGCAGATCCGGGACCTCCAGCTCAATCTCCTGCGGAGCCACGCCGTCGGCGTCGGGCCGTTCCTGCCGCGCGACGAGGCCCGGCTCGCTCTCCTGCTGCGCGCCAACACGCTCGCGCGCGGCCATAGCGGCGTGACGCGGCGGCTGATCGCGGCGCTGGTCGCGCTCGCGAACGCCGGGATCGCGCCGGCGATTCCCGAGCAGGGCTCGGTCGGGGCGTCGGGAGATCTCGCCCCGCTCGCCCACCTCGCGCTCGTGCTGGTCGGGGAAGGAGAGGCGTTTCTGCCGTCAGGCAGGCGCGTGCCGGGGGCCGAGGCGCTGCGGCGCGCGGGCGTGAAGCCGGTCGCGCTCGAGGCGAAGGAGGGAATATCGCTCATCAACGGGACGCAGATCATGAGCGCGATCCTCGCGGTGTGCCTCCTTCGCGCGCAACGGCTCGCTTCCACGGCCGACGTCGCGGCCGCGATGTCGCTCGAGGGGCTGAAGGGCACGAAGGTGGCGTTCGACGCGCGGATCCAGGCGGTGCGGCCGCATCCGGGGCAGGCGGCGTGCGCGCGGAACGTGATGCGGCTGATGAAGGGAAGCGGGATCTGGCCGTCGCACCGGAACTGCGAGAAGGTGCAGGACCAGTACTCGCTCCGGTGCGTGCCGCAGGTGCACGGGGCGGCCCGGGACGCGATCGGGTACGCGCGCGGCGTGCTCGATGTGGAGATGAACGCGGTGACGGACAACCCGCTGGTGTTCCCGGAGGACGGGGCGATCCTGTCCGGCGGCAATTTTCACGGGCAGCCGGTGGCGCAGGCGGCGGACTTCGCGGCGCTGGGGATCTGCGAGCTGGGGGCGATCAGCGAGCGCCGCATCGAGAGCCTGGTCAACCCCGACCTCTCGGGCCTGCCGCCGTTCCTCTCGCGCGAGAGCGGCCTGAACAGCGGGATGATGATCCTGCAGGTCGTCGCGGCGGCGCTCGTCTCCGAGAACAAGATCTACGCGCACCCCGCGTGCGTCGACTCGATCCCGACCTCCGCGAACAAGGAGGACCACGTCTCGATGGGCGTGACCTCCGCGCTCAAGCTGCGCCGCATCCTGGACAACGTCGAGCGCGTGCTCGCGATCGAGTTCCTCGCCGCGGCGCAGGGGATCGAATTCGCGCGGCCGCTCCGCGCCGGGAACGCGCTCGAGCGCGTGCACGCCGCGATCCGCCGCCGGGTGCCGGCCCTCGGCCGCGACCGGTCGATGGCCGCGGACATCGAGAAGGTGCGGGGACTGATCGGGGCGGGCGGCATTCTCGAGGCGGCCGGGAGTCTTGAGTGAGAAGCCTCGGCGGGGAGGCCAGGGCAAGCCATAAGCCATAGGCCAGAGGACAGCCATAAGCCAGAAGCCATAAGCTATAAGCGGCCCGCTTCGCGGGCCACATCAAACGGCGTGGACTTCAGTGTTCCCGGGCACACGGTGGCCCGGGGACACTGAAGTCCGCTCCGCCAGGGATGGCGCGCGAAGCGCGCCCCTTATGGCTTATGGCCCATGGCTTATGGCTGTCCCTGGCCCGCTACTTCCGATTCGACACCCTTCCCAGCGCCTCCTTCACCAGCTTCTCCATCGAGCTGTCGCGATACTTCTCGATGATCTTCGTCAGCTCCGCCTTCGCGGCCGCCGCGTCAGCCAGCGCCTCCGCGCCGGCGATCTCCTTCTTCGCCGCTTCCGTCAGCGTCGCGAGCTCTGCCTCGGCCTTCTTTTTCCAGTACTCCAACGGCTTCACCTTCGCGATCGCCTCGAGCTGGCTGATCGCCACGCCGGGCTGCGTGCCCTTGACCTCGGCGGCGCGCTGAAGGGCCCCGTAGCACTGGAACGTCGGCGTGTGCAGGTCGACCCAGGCGAGCTGTTTTTCCACCATCTTCGCGTCCATCACGTGTCCGACCTTCGGGAACTCGTCGTAGGTGACCTCGAACTTCGCGTCCTTCATCTCCTGGAACGTCTTCCGCGCGCCGCCGGTCGTGTTGAGTTTGTCGTCGTAGGTGTCGTTGTCCTGGTCTCCGCAGCCCAGCCAGATGGGTTTCCGCTTGAGGTCCTCGGGCCCCTGCGCGTCCACCCAGCCGCCTCCCGCGCCGACCATGTACCCGGCGAAGTAGTTGTGGTAGTTCCGGTGCTGGCCGAATCCGATCGTGTAGTTCGCGCCCGCGGAGAATCCGCTGCAGAGCATGTAGCTCACCGTCACCTTGCTCCGGACGTCCTTCATCATCGCATCCAGGATCTCGAGCGACCCGCCGTTCTCCCACCAGTGCGGCCGGTGCTCCCTCGGCATCACCGGGCAGACCGCGATGTACCCGCGTTTCTTCATCCCCAGCACGAAGGCGTTCCCGAGCTGGCCCTTCGCGTTGTCCACGTTCAGGTCCACCGTCTTCCCGTGCATGAACACGATCACCGGCGTCGGGGTCTTCGCGTTCCACCGGTCCGGCAGCTCCATGTGGTACTTGCCCTGCGGAATCTCGATCTCGTTCACTTTCTTGAGCGGCGGCGTCTTGCCCTGGGCGAACGCGTTCGAGGCGGCGGCGAGGACGAGCAGGAAGGCGATCAGGCGCATGGCGGTGCTCCCTGAAAAATCGGGAAGATCCTGACAGGACGTCCGGGACGTGCGCTCGTTACATGATATCGAGGCGGGCGATTAACGCACGGATCGGCGAAGGACCGTGTACTCCGGCTTCCCCGCCGCGTCCGGGGCGATGCGGAGGACGAGGAACAACTCCGCGCCGTCCAGAAGCGCGGCCACGATCGCGACGTCCGAGCGGGGGAAGCGGCGGACGACGCGGGCCTGGCGGGCCGGGACGTCGAGGAATCCGACGACGACCGGCAGGAGTTCGTCCGAAGCATCCTCGCCGGAAAACGGGACAATGTCGTCCTCACCCACGATCCGGCGCGCGTAGAAAGGGGAGACCGGCGTCTCAATGTCGAACGGCATCGCCCCGTCGAGCGGGCGCACGATCACCTTGCCGCTTCCGGGATCGAGCTGCCGCGAAACCAGCGCCGGGAGGTTCATCTTGTCGGGATTGAGCGACTGCGTCTTCATGCCCGTGACGAGATCGAAGACCGTTCCGCTGAGCTCGGCGACGTAACCGCCGACGAAGATGTGGTGCCCGCCGACGGGGACGGGGAAGCGGCCGACCTCCTTCCACGTGTCGAGATTCACGGCGTAGTACACCTGCACGATGCCGTCCCGGCTCCGGTAGTCGCCGTGAAGGATGGCGAACTCCGTCTTTCCGCGCGTGAAGACCCAGTCGTGGTTGATCCCGTCGGAGACCAGGCCCATGGCTCCCGAAACCGTGCCCGCGTAGTCCAGCTCGCCCGTGCGTGAGCCCTGGACGAAGCGGATTTTCGTGCTCGATCCATCCTCGGCGCCCGTGCGGAGGACGAGGAGATCCCGCCCGCCCACGGCAGCGAGAGAGGCCCGCATCGGGCTGCCCATGTTCAGGTCCGCCGCCGCGAGCGGCACCTTCCACGCGGGCCTGCCGTTCGAATCCACGTACGTGAGCAGCCCGCGTTCCGGGAGACGCTTGTCGGCCGGGATCCGGCCCGCGTCGAGGAGGATTCCGTTGGAGCCGGCGACGGGGGGGCGCTCCGAAAGTCCCGCGACGTCCAGGGACCACGCCGTCCGGCCGCCTTCCGCGAGGCCGGCAAGGCGGTGGGAAGCGGCATCGAGGCCGATCACGGCGCGTCCGGCGCGGAAGATCTGCCACGGGGAGGCGCCGCCCTCACGGCCGGTGCGGCCGTCGAAGTACCGGTCCCCGAACCAGAACGTACCCCCCACGGCGCCGAGCACCGCGGCCGGCGCGCCGTCGGGCAGGACGCGCGCGTCGACGCGGGAGAGGAACTTCCCGGATCCGCGCTCGACCGTGAGCACGGGACCGGTGCACAGGAAGACGTGGCTCTCCGTCGCGATCAGCGCCAGCGGCTCGCCCGCCGCTTCCGCCGGCACCGCGAACTCCCAGTCCTCTCCGGCTCCGGCCGTCGCGGCGCACGCGAGCATCGCCGCCGCCGCCATCGACAGGCGCTTCATTCGACGGCCTCGCCCACGACTTTCTCCGGGCTTCCGGGTCGCGGAAGCTGCGCGCGCTCCGGATGCGAGAGATAATGGCTCCCGTACGCCCCGCACCGCGGCGCCAGATTCGCCACGCGCTCCCCCGCCTTCCGCAGCAGCTCCGCGGCCGCGTGGTTGTCCCCCGCCTTCGACGCCGTCCGCGCCTGCACGGCCAGCGCCCGCCACTTTACTTCTTCCGATCCCCGCGCCATCGCCGCCCGCAGGTGCCGCGACGCGTGCGCCGTATCGTGCTGGGCGAGGATGAGGTGGAACCACGCGGACCTGCCGCCCGCGCCCGCGGCGTGCGCGAGCGCCAGCCCCTCGCGGGCCGCCGCGGGGTCGGCGGCCGCGCGCGCGGAGAGGAGATCGAGCCGGCCCCAGAAGTCCGTCGCCTCCGTGTCGATCAGCGCGCGGGTTTCCGAAGGTGGAAGTGGCAGTTTCGTCCAGCGCGACAGGCGGATGAGGGCGGCGCGGGCGGAGGCGCGGGTGCCGAAGTGATCGACGGCGGGGAGGGCGGCGGCGTCCTCGGAAGCGCGGGCGAAGGCGCCGAGCGTCTCGTAGATGCCGATCCGCGCGGTGAGCGCGCGGGCTTCGGCGGCGGGGATGCCCACCTGGCGCGCGAAGACGAGCGCGCGTTCGCCGGCCGCGAGGGCGTCCGCGTGGCGCCCCTCGAACGCCGCGAGCGAGCACTCCACGAGCGCGAACTCCGCCAGCATCTGGGGGTCGTCCATCCCCTCCGCCGCCTCGCGCGCCCAGGCCAGGCACTCCAGGCCCAGCGCCGCCCGCCCGCACTCGAGCGCGGTCTTCGCGAGCCCCAGCGCGGCGGCCACCCGCGGCGGCGATGCCGACGCTTCCTGGAACGCCCGCGTCCACCGCTCGTGCGCCCGGGCGAGCCATCCCGCCGAGAAACAGGCCTCGCCCGCGAGCGATCGCGCGAGGGCGCGGTCGTCGGGAGAGGCGTTGCCGCGCGTGAGCCAGTCGACCAGCGAGTCCGCCGCGGCCTGCGCGGGAGCCGTCCGGCCCTCGGCGATCAGGATGCGCACGTGAAGCGCGGTCCGCTCGGGATCGGTCTTCGGCAGCAGCAGATCCGAGCGGTCGATGAGCTGCCGTGCCTCCTGCGTCCGTCCCCGGAACAGCGCGAGTTCCGCCCGGCGGCAGAGAATCCGTCCCTCGACGTGCGCGGCGGGCCGGCCCTCGATCTGCGTGAGGATCTCGTCCGCGCGCGAGGAGAACCCGAGCCGGAGGCACGCCGATTCGAGCAGGAACATTCCCCGCGCCTCCGCCCGCGGGTCAGCCGCGCGCTTCGACGCCGCAATCGCCCGCTCCGCCGACGCCAGCGCCTGGGAAGCCCTTCCGCACGTGAGGTGCAGCTGCGCGAGATCCGCGTGCAGGTGTTCGAGGTCGCCGTGCTCCCCGAGCCGCTGGCGGATCTCGATCGCGCGCTCGAAGGCCGCCTTCGCGTCGCCGTGGCGCCCCATCCGCCGCAGGACGTACCCGCGCGTCCGCTCGCAGTCCACCACGAGGTCGCGATCCCCGATGACCGCGCAGTGCGCGATCGCGTCCTCGATCGCCGTCAACGCCTCCTCCCCGCGCCCCGAAGCCTCGAGCGCCGACGCGTACCGTTCGAGCACTTCGGCCGTCCCCGCGTCGTCTCCCTGGACGCCCGCGACGGCGTCCGCGAGCCGCTGCGACGCCTCTTCCGGCCGTCCGTCCGCCATCGCGAGCTCGCCCGCGACGCGCGCCGCCAGCGCGTGCAGTTTCGCGTCCCCGCCCGAGGCCACCGCCGGCGCCGCGGCGTCAAACTCGCGATGCGCCTCCTTGTCCCGCCCGAGCCGCATCAGCACCAGCGCGAGCAGCAGCCTGCCGTGCGCGACGCCCGCCGCCGACCCGCCCTGGTCCTCCCGCCCGATCGCCCGCGCGAGCAGATCGCGCGCGACCTCCGCCTGCCCGCGCCTGAGCTCGCCCACCGCCCAGCGGCGCAGGACGGCGCCTTCGATGGTCGAGGGAAGCGGGCACTCGAGGAGTCCGGCGGCGAGGCGCGACACGTCGGGCGGCGCCACGTTGGGCTGTTCCAGAATCGCCAGGCACGCGGGCACGCCGAGCGCGTCCCCCGACTTGAGCAGATGGAACGCGTGTGCCGCGGTCCCTCCGTGGCCCTCCTTCTCGATCAGCGCCGCCACCCGCCCGTGCGCCGGCCCGATTCCCGGCCAGCTCGTCGTCTCGGCGATGCGCAGGCCGGCGTCGGGGAAGCGCGACCGGATGCTGGTGCGCGCGGCGTCCGCGACGGCGACGCCGGAGGCCGTGAGCGCGAGCGCGATCGCCGCGGCGTCCGCCTCGGGCCGGCCGAACACCGTCTCGAGGTGCCCCACGCCGACCGGCCGCCCCAGCACCGCGAGCGTCAGCGCCGCGTCGCGCTCCTGCGGCTGCATCTTCTCGAGGCGCGCGGAAAGCGCCTCCTGAAGCGACGCCGGCACGACGTCCTCGCGCCCGATGTCTCCGAGGATCCACCCGCGGTTCGTGCGGCGGAACCGCCGCGTCGACACCCACCACCGCACCGTTTCCTCGATGAACGCCGGATTCCCCCCCGTCTCGCGCGCGAGCCGCTCCGCCACGACCGGCGGAATCGACACGCCGAACATCGACTTCACCATCGCCGTCGCGCCCTTCGCGTCCACCGGCTCCAGCACGATCGGATCCCCCGGTATCCCCGGCCCCGGCCGCGACGCCGTCACCACGAGCGCCGGCACCGGATCGTCCGCCGCCGCCACCTGCATCATCTTCACGAACCGCGCCAGCAGGTCCCGCGACTCCGTGTCCGCCTCTTCAAAACAGTCGAACAGGATCGCGCACGCGCGCAGCCGCGCGGTGTCGAGGATGAACGGAAGCGGGTCGGCCTCCGGCGGGGCGCCGCCGCGCGCGGCCGCCATCGCGGCCAGCACCTTGGACCACGCGCCGAGGCGCGTGCCGTCCGGCATCCCCTCGTACACCGCGATGCCGCGCACCTGGCACTGGATCCGGAACTCGCGCAGGAGGCGCGTCTTCCCCAGCCCGGGCTCCGCCACCACCGCGAACGCGCACGGGACCGGATTGTTCCCAGTCCGCCGCCCGAACTCGCGCGTCACCTCGCCGCGCCGCAGCACCATCCGCGCGCGCTGCGCCATCGCGTCCATCATCGTCTTGAGCGCCGCGTCCCGGCCCACCAGCGTGCCGCTTCCCAGGAACCCGTCCACCGTCTTGCGCATTTCGAGGGAAGGGGACTGGCCGGCGCACATGGCGAGTTCGTTGGCGACCTCGTCGGCGCTCTGGAAGCGGTCGCCGGGGTCTTTCTGGAGGAGGCGCATGACGATGGCTTCGACGCGCGTGGGGATGGAGGGGTTGATTTCGCGGAGGGGGCGGGGCTGTTCCTGGAGGTGGCAGCCGATGATCTCGGTGGTGGTGACGCCCTCGAACGGGGGCATGCGGCCGAGGATGACGTAGAGGGTGACGCCGAGAGCGTAGAGGTCGACGCGGTGGTCGAACGGCTGGCCGCGGAGGGCTTCGGGGGCGAGGTAGCCGAGGGTGCCGGCGACTTCGCCGAGGTCGTCGAGGGGCTTGGCGATGCCGAAGTCGATGACGCGCGCGGGGCCCTGGTCGGGGACGAGGACGTTGGCGGGTTTCACGTCGCGGTGGACGAGGCCGCGTTCGTGCATGAAGGAAAGGGCGCGGGCGATCTGGGCGGCGAGGTCGAGGCAGCGGTTGAGGTCGGAGTGTTCGGTGGCTTCGAACAGGTTCTTGCCGTCGACGCGTTCGGCGGTGAAGAAGTAGTCGTTCTCGGGTTCGAGCTTCCCGAAGTCGTAGACGCGTTCGATATTGGGGTGGCGGAAGCGGGAGAGGAGGAGGAACTCGTGGCGGAACAGCTCGACGTTAGGGAGGCGGTCGGCGCGGACGGTTTTGAGGGCGAGGACCTCCTTGCGGACGCGGTCGTAGACCTCGTGGACGACGCCCATGCCGCCTCTTCCGAGGGTCTTGAGGATCTGGTAGCGGCCGTTGAGGAGGGCGGTGGTCATTGACGGGGAGGGGGTATGTTAACCGGACGGGGGGTTGCGGCGTAGGAAGGAAGGGGGGGGTGGGAGCGTCTGATCGCGCCGGAATCGAACCCGGGCAGGCCCGCGGCCCGGTGGGGCGCAGGGCCTATTTTCCGCCGTTCTTCAGGTCCTTCGACGGCATGAAGATCCGGAACGCCACGCTCTGCTCGCCCTTCGGACGGAACTCGACCCGGTGCTTTCCGTCCGGCATCTTGACCTTGAAATCGTCCTGCTGGCCGGGCACAAGGGTCTTCTCGTCCGGGTAGGTGCGTACGTGGCTTCGCGCCGCCTTGAACGACTTCTCCAGCGCGACCGCGCCGTCGATCACGACTTCGACCTTGTATTCCGTTTCCGTGCGCATGGAAGCGTCGAACGTGAGCGAGGCGTAAATGTCGAGCGTCGTGGGGCCGACCACGTCCATAGCCACCGGCTTGTCCTTCGTCGAGAAATACCAGGTGCGCTCCCGCTCCTCGAAGATCTCCTCCACCGCCTTCTCGAATTCCGCCGGCGTCATTTCCGTCCGCAGGCTCCGTTTCTGCTTCGTCGCGCGGCTGAAACTCGCGTTGGCCGGCGCGTCGGATCTGAACTGAAACGTGTGCTCGCCCTCCGGCACATCAAGAGTGATGGTGCTGCGGGCGCCCGGCGCCGACCCGTGGCCGTTCTCCGCGTAGGTGCTGGACTTCGAGCGCCGGCACGAGAGCTTCCGGGCGTCGAGATCCTTCCCGTCCATCGCGATCCGGACGGAGATCTCCACGTTCGCCGGCATTTTTTCCTCGAAATGACCCCGCACGTACGCGCGAAGGCGCGTCGGCCCCTTGAGGCGAACCGAGGCTCCGTCCCCGTCGAGCGCGTAGTACGTCAGCGTCTTTCCCTCGACGGACAGTTTCACCGGCCGGGCGCCCTCGCGAGGGGCGACCGTCTTCCAGATCGTGAGTTCGGGGGCCCCGGCGCACATGAGGGCCAGCGCGGACAGGGCGAGCGCGAGAGTCGGCGTTTTCATGGATCCTGCGGAATGGTCCCCCTGGAATGGCGTGGAGGGGCAATTGTAGCGGGCGGGAGGGCGGGATGCCACCCCGGTCTGGCCCCTACAGCACCGGCTCCCCTGGATCCGGCGGCTTCCCCCCTCCCGGGACCACCGGCGGCTGCGCCGGCGACGGCACCGGCTTCCTGAAAAACGTGTGCTTGAGATCCAGTCGCACCGCCGTCGCCACGAGAAGCGCCAGCACGACGAGCGTGCCGATCACGAGCACCAGGTTGTACCGCTTGCTGATGAACAGCCGTCCCTCTCCCACCTCGCCCGCCGCCGCCTGCCGCCGCGGCAGCCCGTGCTCCTCGGCCAGCTTCCTGAAGTCCATCAGGTGCACGACCGGAACGCCCTTCTTCAGCATCTTGAGCATCACGCCCTCAGTCGGATAGTTCTTCACCACGTAGGCCGTCGTGAGCCCCGTGTCAATCAGCTTGTCCCCCACACGGTTCGATCCCACGCTCGCCAGCCCGCCCCCGATGTTCACGTAGCACCTGTACGGCTTCCCCTTCGCCGCCTTCTCGTACAGGTCCATGCGCCGCTTGATCGACTCCACCAGCGTCTTCGCGGCGATCTTCTCCACCCCGTTCCGCTGGATCGCCCCGTCGATCATCCCGATCGTCGCCTTGTTCAGGCCCACCCCCTTGTCCTTGTCGCCGCCGACGGAAGCGGCGATCGAGCGGGTGCGGATGGTCCCGGCGTCGAACAGCGCCTTTTCCATGTCGAGCCAGGTAAACTCGGCGTAGTTGGCCCCGAACGTCGAGGAGCCGACCGAGGTGATCACGACCGGCTTCGCCTCGAGCGTCTCGATCGCGCAGATCACCGCGAGGTTCGCCCCTGGGAAAGAGCCCGTCATCGCGACCGCCACCAGGTCCCCCTTGCCGACCCCCGCTTCCTTGAGAAGCGACACGATGACCGCCGCGAGATTCGGATTCGTCGACGTTTGCTTCGCCCGCAGGTAGCCCTTGTCGGTCGTGAGCGGCCCCGTCTGGTCGTCCGCGCCGATCAGCCCCGTATGCTCGGGGTCGTTGTCGTAATTGATGTCGAGCCCCGCCTTCTTGCGCGCCTCGCGGATCACGGCGTGCCCCTGCTTCGTCCTCTCCGCCGCGGTCTTCTTCTCGCGGTACCACTTCTCCTTCACGTCCACCTTCGCCTTCTCCACCAGCGCGTACCCCGCGACGGCGATCGCCGCGAGGATCGCGAGCGTGGCGGGCGGGACTTTTCCCTGGCGGAGGCGCATCAGATGAACGTCCTCGGGCCGGCGGCGATCAGGATCAGGCGGACGAAAACGCTCGCGATCATGAGCGACGAGACGGTCTGAACCAGCCCCTGGCGCTCCATCCAGTCCGCAATGAGCCCCGGAATAATGAAGCCGATCGAGGCGATCGCGACCGGCGGCGCTTCGCCCGCCGGGATCGCGAACGCGTGCGACAGCCAGCCCAGCGTGAAACCGGTCAGGATGAAGATCACCGTGCGCCGCCGCCCGTAGATCAGCATGTACCGCGACAGGAATTTCACCACCGCGTACGTCGCGAGCGCCACGGCGAGCGTGCCCGCGACGCGGAGAGGTTCATGAAGGGTCAGGGCCATGTAGCCCGGGACGATCATGCCGCCGGTCGCCAGGCCGAGGGTCTCGGAGAAAATGAGCGAGATCACGAGCCCGATCGAGATCGCCTCGACGAGCGGCTCGGGGCCGGCGGGGGAAGGGGCCGCGGCGAAGGCGCAGGCGCAGAGGAGGAGGTTGAGGAGGGCGGCGCGGAAGAGTGTGCGGGCGGTGGGCACGGAAGGGGGCTCCGGTGGGGCCTGATGGACGATAAGGGCAATTTTGAATTTTGAATTATGAATTTTGAATTTCCGGGCGAGCGGGGGACGGGCTGCCTTCGTGCTCCTCCTCGCCGCGATTCTGGAAGTAGTGGACCATCGCGTGGCCCAGGCCGCCGATGTTCCCCACGCCGATGACCAGGGACTTCTCCGGCGTCGCGTCGAGAACCGCTTCGAAGACGACGTTGACCTGTTCCTCGCCGGCGTCGCCGAGGTCGAGGATCTTCTCCTCCGATGCACCCTTCCGGATCGCGCGGTTGATCACCGCTCCCGTCAGGTCGCCCGTCAGGAGGATCGTGTCGATGCTGCCCATGTCCGCCGCGATCATGTCCGCGAACTGCTCCGCGCGCTGGATCCGGTCGCCGCGCGAGTTGAAGATCACGATGTTCTTCCGCCCCGGCGCCGAGCCGACGCCCAGGCGGCGGAAGATCATGAGCGTCGAGTCGCGGTCGTTCGCGGCGAACGCGTTGGCGAATTCGATCTCCTTGTGGAAATACCGGATGCGGTGCACCCGCAGCACCCCGGGGTCCGGCTGGCACGCCTGCATCCCCGCGAGCGCCGCGGCGCGCTTGACCCCGCAGTGCTCCGCGACCCGCAGCGCGAGCGCCACGTTTTCGCGGTGCTCCACGTAGCTGAACCGCCGGATCTCCCCCTCGGTCACCTCTTCCTCGCGCGCCGCCACGAGCCGCGTCTTTCGCCGCGCCGCCTCCCCTTCCAGCACGGGCAGGAGGTCGCGCTCCGCCGTGAAGACGATCCCCCCGCGCGGCATCGAATTGCACAGGAACCGCGCCACGTCCTCCACCGCCGGCCCCATCACGTCCAGGTGGTCCGCCCGCACGTTCGTGATCACCCCGATCGTCGATTTCACGATCCGGTGCTCGGCCACCCACTGGATGTACGGCTGAAGCGCCATGCACTCGATCACGATCGTCCGGCACTGCTCCTCGGCCGCCCGCCGGAACACGCCGAGCTGCTCGATGATGTTCGCCCGCCCCGGCCGCGCGATCACCTCTTCCCGCCCGTCCGGGAAGATCATCCGCGGCTCCGTCCCCGTGGTCTTCGCGAACGTGCGCGTCCCGCCGGCGCGGATCCCGGCCGCGATGAGCCGCGTGACGCTCGACTTCCCGCGGGTCCCGTTCACGTGGATCCGCTCGGTCACCGCGGCGACGTTCCGCAGGTGGCGGCGGTATTCCCACCACCCCCACGCGGACAGCGCGGCGGCGAGCCCGGCGGCGACGGCGGACATGGGGCGGTCTCTCCGGAGAATAGGGGTGAGAATGCCGTCGCGGCTCCGCCGCCGGCGGGCGGCAGGAACTGGGATTACCTGAACTTGTACTCGATCGTGAACTCCCACGTGTTCGCGTCGTACTCCAGCCCTTCGTCAATGTCCAGCGGGTCGCCGCTCGACTGCTTCCCGGCGATCCGGCTCGTCTTCTTCGTCCGCGTGTACTCGAGCTTGAACGCCGTCGTCTCGTTCGCCTGGTAACCGACCATGAACTTCCAGACGTGCCGCCGGTCCCACCGGTCCGCGTGCGACGGGTCGATCGCGCCGCTGTTCCGCGTCGTGTACTCCCGCCACTCGTAGCGGTATGAAATCCCCGCGAGGATTCCGACGTAGCTGAAATCCAGCGCCAGCCGCGGCGAGTTCTCCCGGTACGAGCCGTCGATCTCGTCCCCGTGCGCCCGCGCGCGGGCGTGCGTGTGCGTCCAGTCGAAGTCCAGCCAGAATTCCTCGCACGCCTTGAACCGGACGCCCGCCGTCCAGTGGTGCAGGAACAGGTCCCGTTCGTCGAATTTCGTGTTGTAGTCCTTGAGCTGCCACTCGTATTGCACGAGCGTCGACAGCAGCGGACTCCACCGGTACCAGAACCGCATCCCGTAACGGTAGTCGTCGTAGTGCGCCTCGCTGCGGTCGCTTCCCGGAATGTCCGCCGAATCGAAGTTGCGCACGAAATGGTCCGGGCTCCAGCTCGCATACACCTTGTACAGCGCGTTCTTCGCGAACTGATGCTTCACGCTCATCCCCAGAGAGTCGACGTTGCGCCTGTGGTTCTCCAGGTGCAGCTTGTCGCTGATCTCGGCGCCGACCGTGAAGCGGCCCATCGGCGTGCGGTTCCAGACGTTGAGGTCGATCCGGTCGATCATGTACCAGTCTTCGACGCGCTGGATGTTGTTGAACCGGTCCGACTTGTCGTTTTCCTCCAGCTCGTGCACGGCCCCGTCGCCGAAGCGCCAGATGTTGTCGTCGTAGCCGATCCGGAAGTAGTACGTGCTGCCGAAATGCCACGTCTCGTCCCGGGCCTCCCCGCCCTTCACCGGCTTCGGCTGCTCGACGAGAAACCGGAACGCGACGTCGGACTTCTTCGCCGCGGGCAGGCTGAAGACGAGCGTCTGCGCGCCGTCCGCCGGGACGTCGATTACGAGCACGTCCTGCGTGCCCGGAAGGGTCTTCGACGTCTCCTTCCACGTCGCCGTCCTGTGCGGCCGGCCCTTGAACCCCGCCTTGACCTCGGGGCCGTCCCCGAGCTTCCAGAACCAGCTGTACCCGCCGGGCTTGCTCGTGCGCGACTTGAAATCCAGCCGCGAATACACCAGGACCCGGGTGGGCCCGTCGACTTTCAGCTCAACGCGCTTCCCCGGCTTCAACTCCGTGAACGCCGCCTCGCCGGCCGCGGACTTCAGCGTGAGCTTCCGGCCGCCCAACGCGGGCTCGGCGTCGATCCAGCGCATTCCGGGCCGAGGGTCGTCGCTCACGGTCCGGCCGGGTTTTTTCGTTTCCGCAAGGGCGCTTGCGGCGATCAGAGCGGTCAGGACGAAGGTCAGGAAGCGGTGCATGCGGTTTATCCCCTCGAAGATCCGGGCTAGGGTAGGGGAGCGCGGGGGGGTGTCAAGCAATCCGGTTCCCGGCCCGCTTCGCGGCCAGGCCGCGCAACCTCACGGCTCCGCGAAATGCTCGTACTCCAGCCGCACCCCGACGTCCCCCTCCTTCCCCGTCAGCCGCACCCACTCCGCGTCGTTCGGCGTCGCGAGCGGCCCCTTCACCGGCGCCCACGCGATCACGGCCACGTCGTCCGTCCACAACTGCCCGACGCCCTCCGCCGGCGCCGCGCTCGCGAGCCGCAGCCGCATCGAGAACGCGCCCTCCGGCCGCGTTACGTCGGCGTGGAACGGCGTCCATCCGCGCGTCCCTCCCTTCACCATCCGCACCGCCTCGCGTTTCATCGCCACCATCTCGAGATCCGCGCACCAGTCGCATTCCACCGTGAGATCGCCGGCATTCTCCGCGCGCGTCCAGCCCGCGATCGTGAACTTCGCCGGCACCGGGACGCGGAGGCGCGTCGCCGTCACCGCCCGCCGCGCGCCGGCCTCGCGGATCACCAGCAGCCCCGCCGCGCCCGTCCGCGCGGCCCCGACGGAAATCCGCTTCCAGTCCGAAAGCGTCCAGATCCCGCCCTCGAGAACCTCCGCGTCCGCGTCGTCGTCCTCGAACCCGCCGACGCGCAGCAGGTCGCGCCCCGCTTCGATCGTCGCCTCGGGGGCGACGACGGCCGCGAGCGAGGCCGCGGGATCCTCGTGCGCGACGCGCACCGGCACGCCCGCGGGGAGCGCCGCGACGCGTTCGGTCGTGAACCGGTGCGGCTCGTCGATCGCCACGACGCCTCGCCCCGCGGACCAGTAGACGGGCGCGCCCTCGGAGAGCGCCCCGACGCGCCGCACGATCCACCGCGCGTACGCCCCCGCCGCCGGCCGCGGCACGAACCCGTCGCTCACGATCGGAATGATCGACGCGCGCGCCACGCGCCCATCCTGGAAGTCCGCGACGAGGAGCATGCCCGGAAGGGCCTCCCAGCGCGTCTGGTCGAACACGAAGTTCCCGAGCCCGCGCGCGATCAGCGTGTCGCCGTCGAGCGCGAATCCGCCGAGCATGTGCGGATGGTGCCCCACGACGAGCGCCGCCCCGTTCCGCGCCGCCGCCCGCGCCGCCGCGCGCGCCTGCGCCCCCGCGCGGTCGCGGTACTCGAACCCCGAGTGAAGCGCCACGATCACGGTCCCGCCCTTCGCCTCGCGCGCCACGTCCTCCGCGACCGCCTCCGCCGAAAGCGGCGCCGCGCCCCCGCGGGCGCCCTGCGCCAGGAGCGGCACGTCCTCCCCCCGGATCCCCGAGTACGACAGCACCCGGAACTCCGCCCCCCCCGCCGCCAGGCCCATCGCCCGCCGCGCCCCCGCCTCGTCCAACCCCGCCCCGCACCGCCCTATCTTCCGCCCGTCCAGCTCCGCCAGCGTCCGCTCGAGCCCCGCCGCCCCGAAGTCCCAGCAGTGGTTGTTCCCCAGCGTCACCCCGTCCACCCCCGCCCCCCTGAGCGCGTCCAGCGCCTCCGGCGGCGACCAGAAGTTGTGCGCCTTCTTCGACACCGCCGCCAACTCCCCGCGCCCGACCGCCGACTCGAGATTCACGACCGCCAGATCCGCCGCGCGCAGGAACGGCGCGACGCCGGCCAGGAGCGTCTCCGCATCGGCGGCGAGGGAATCAGGGCGGAGAAGGGGGGACGGCGGAGCCTCCGGTGTGTCGGGCTTGAGGAAGCGGCGCCCGAGCATCGCGTCGCCGCCGAGCACGACGCGGCAGCGGCCGGGACGGCGCGCCCAGAGGCGGATCGTGCCGGCGTCGGCGCGGGGTTCCGTCGAGGGAAGTGCGAGCTCGATGGCGCGGAGCTCATTGAAGAACCCGTCGGCGGTGACGGTGAGAACGGCATTTCTGCGCGTGAGGCCGTCGAGCCGGAACCAGCCGCGCCGGTCCGCCACGGCCTTCACCCCGCCGACCTCGACGGCCGCGCGCACGCCGAGGCCCTCTTCGTCGATCGCGCGGCCGACTACGAAGACCGGGAGGGCCTCACAGTGTTCGCGGGACGCGCGGTCCTTGTCGCGGAGCCTTTCGGCGGGGCCGGATTCGCTCGCGGCGCCTACGGCCAAGAGAAGGAAGAGAGAGGCGGTGCGCATGCTAAGGGGATGATACGGTGGTCTTGGGTGGCTTGCTGCCTGATTTGCTCCCATGAATGTCGCAGGATTGCGTTCGGCTTCATCAGAATCTGATGAACTCCATGATGCCTCTGTTGATTCAATTGCTGAATCGCCCCTGAGTTAGCGGAGCGTAAAGTGAGGCTGACTTGGCGAGAATCGTGATTGTCAGCAGTCCTGGTGGTATCATGTTCATCATGAAAACCAGGAAGGAAGCTCAGCTGCTGTCGGCTCTACGGCTCTCTCGAGTATGCGCCCTGGCGTACCTCCGTTCTGGCAAGCCGCTCAAGTGCATGCAGCATGCGGTTGACGCAATCGGCCTCTTCGGCAGCTTACCAAACGCAGCAGTGCGGATCGCCTCTATTCATGAGATGTTTAGCATTATCGGCCTCGCCGCATTCCAGAAATCTCCAAGTATGCCATTCGTCCCGATGGCATGCTTGGTAGCTTCCGCCCTACCCAGAGGTGGAGCAGAGGGCAGAATTGTGCCCATTTTTGACCTCGCAAGGCGCTTACTGGTCCCAAAGACCCGGTGGGCAGTTTCGCTCTACCTTGGTTTGTTGAGCAGCAATTCCTCGTTTAGCTGTCCTCGACTTCCCAATTACATTCAGACATTAGCCAGGGGTCGTACCCCAGACTTTCCTAGCATGTACTCACTCTCACGATCACTCTAGTGGGGACGGCGGCAACGTGCGCATCGCATTAATCTAAGGGGGCGCACGCCTAGCTTGACGATAGTCCCGTTGAACTGCTGGAGTGTAAAGCGACTCAGCCGGCTCATCCTCACCACTCGACATGGGTCCTTGCGCGCGCTCATCCTCCCCAACGGCAGCGCAGCAGCTGCAGGGCGTTGGGGAACACGAGCGGGAATCTCCCCCTGCGGCCGCAGAGTACGCGTGTCTTCTCCGGGAGTCCAACGGGCGGGGTTTCCCGGAAGAGTCACTGAGGAGCTTGCACGATTAGTGTCATTCGAATCAATCCCCGAGAAGATCCCTAATCCAACCGCCAAGCGCCCCAGCGGCGACCTTGGCGACGCCTACCGCGATTGCGCCCTTACGCACTCCCTCAACTCCCTTTTGTACGATTGCCCCGCCTATTGTGGCCCCAGCAGTAGCTTTCCCGGTAACTCCTGCCTCGGCTTCCGAGGAGCCGCCGAGAAGAAAGCCGAAGACGGCAAACAAGACAGCAGCTGCCTTGGCGACTGCTGCGCCAATAGCGGCGACGCCTCCTCCGGCGATCGTCGGAGGACCCCATTCCGGGAATGTGGTGGCGAGCAGAGCTACCAGGAGGGCCATTGCGAGCATTGCCAGGACAACCATTGTCATGATCAGCGTCAGTTCTGCCTGGGTTGGCGGCTTCTCGGGCTTCTCACCAGTTTCTCCAGCTTCTTCTTCGTCTGCCGCGGCCTGACTGTTCTCCCAATCCGGCTCGAGCGCAGTATTCCCGCCTTTGGGTCCTGTCTTGCATCGCCTCACACATTCCGCCATGAGAGATTGAAGCTGCATTTCCCGCCAAAAGGCATCACCTTTTGATCCAGGCGGCGATGCCTTCCTCAAGGCATCAACCATTGCTTTGCAGGCCTTCTCGCAGTCGTCGATCCACTTCTTTAGTTTCCTCAATCGTTCCCCAAACCCACTGGGAGGTCCCGCCAAAATGCCACCCGTCATCATGTGCGTTGGATGTGTCGCCACGCTGATACTGCTACCGAATTGACTGAAATTCTGGCCCATGATTCCGCGATCCTTGCTCATACTCGATACAGCATCTCGGAAATCACCCTCGTTTTGAGGAACTCCGTACCTAAGCATGGTTCGGAGCACAAAATCTGGAAACCCGGAAGTGTTGTTGGCGACGCCGCGGAAGAAATCCGGCGAGATGGCGACGAGGATACTCTCGGTCTCTGCGAGCTGTTGCATGATGAAATCGGCGGGGTCGGGCGCCCGTGTGAGCCCCAACGAGACATCTGCAATCGCTGATTGCAGCGCGTCTTTGAGGAAGTGCCTTGTCTCATTGGATTGTCCCAAGAGGATCGCGGCGGCATGGCTTGAGGCTACTGAAGTCAGGGTCATATCCGATTGCGATCTTCCTCCGCCCAGCACGTTGATGCTTTCACTCCCGTTCACTGCCCCTGTCGCCAATGGGTCGGTCGGGGGACTCGAGGCAGCCTCTCCGACACTTCGGTTTGCCAAAATGGGAAATCCTCTGCTTTGGTTGTCAATAGCGGGGAAAGTTGAGTCACGGTCAAGAGACCGAGATTGAAAGCTGGTAGTAGTGTGTCCAAACACGGGGTGTTCCAGGCTGGCAGGCAGGAATGGGTCACCCGGAATCATGAACCCGGGCGCCACCGGCAAGCCGTCACCGGGCTCCGGCCCGGCTGAAACCGGTTTCGGCGCGAACAGCTCCGCGCGATACATACCGAGGCCGGGTCTGCCCCCTCCTCCAGCAGAAATCCTTCCTCCAAGCTCGTCCAACCTCGGGTCCGCCATGTTTTGCTCTCCTCGCTGATCGTTGGCGCGCTGCCATGCGGCGCAACAATGTGGGTTGGATGACTGGGCTAGTTCGACCAGATCCTCAGAATCGCCCCGAAGATCCCGGCGTTCCCGTTTCCGTCGCTCGCGATCACGCGGAGCAGTCTGTCCCCGATGCCGGTGAGCGCCGAAGACGCGGTGTAGCCGACGCTCGAGACGTTCAGGCTTCCGACGGTCGCCCAGTTCGTTCCATCCGAGCTGGACTGTAGGCTGAAGGTGAGCTGGAGCGGCGAGCCGAGCCCGTTGAGGGCGACGACCATGACCTCGGCTGCGTTCCCGCCGCCGGTGGCGACGGGGCGGGAGATCTGGCTGCCGTTGGCAGCGAGGGCACAGGTTTCCCAGAGGAGTTCGTTGCGGAAGCCGGAGGGACCGTTGCCGTTCGCCTGGCGGCAGGCGCCGGGGCCGTTCCGGGTGGCGCAGGGGCATGCGGAGGCGCTGATGGGGCAGGAAGTTCCGACGCCGCACGAAGAACTCTCGGGGCAGGAGTTGGGGACGTCGCCGCAGGGGGCGCGGCCGCCGGGGGCGGCGCAGGGGCAGGAGCAGCCGGACATGGGGTCAGTCCTCCAGGAGGGGGGTGAGGGCGAGAGGCGTGGACGACGCTGCGGCGGATCCTGCGCTGGTGGGCCGAAGAGCAGGAGTGAGGGGTGAGGGGTGAGGGGTGAGGAACGGCAGGAAAGAGGAGTCAGGGGGCAGGGGGATACGGCCTGCTTCGCTCGACGAGGTCAAGGCGGCAGCGGTGCCGTCGCGCGGCGACGGGGCGGACGCCCTTGCGAGTGGATCCGGTTGTTCGAGGGGCGGTGCAGCGTCGAGGAAAGGCGCGGCGATGAGGCGGTTCTCGGGCCAGCTGTCGTCGGAGAGAACCGGGGGCAGGAGGGGCTCGGCGAGATCCCCGGGCAGCGCGAGGAGGGCGAGGTCGCCCAGGGCGCGATCCGGCGAATCGGTGCGGAACGTCACGCGGAGCCACGGGAACCGGGTGGGCGGGAGGCTCACGAGCCACTTGCCGGGAGAGCAGGCGTGCACCTGGGCCTGAACGCGCCAGAACCTCTGGTTCGGGGACTCGTGGAAGTCCAGCCAGAGCACGGTGTCCGGCTGCAGGCCCCTGATGTGGACGATCCCGAGGAGCCACGTCCCGGCCGGAGCGAAGAACGCGGGCGAAGTCCGCGTGCGGCCGTCGGGCGCGGCCGAGAGCAAGAATGACTCCGAGAAGAGGGACCTCTCGTCCCTCTTCGGATCCAGGACGGACGGGCAGCGATCATTCGGCATGGGGCTTCTCCTCCGGCTTCGGCGGCGCATCGGCGGCCAGCCGCATGTCAGCCGACAGGACGATCGCGGGCAGGTGGCTCTCGTTGGAGAGCACGACGCGCGTCGGGCGGCCATCGAGAGGCGCGGCCGCGAGATGCGTGCAACCCACGACGACGGGAGTCCACCCCGGCGCGAGTTCCGACCAGGAGCGCTCCCTGCCGCTCTGCAGGCACACCCGAAGTTCGCCCATGACGAGCATGAGCTCCAGCGAGCCGGTGAGGTTCGGGAGGGAAAAAGCGAACGGCTGGAGCGTCCGCGTCTCCTGGGGGGCCAGGGTCAGCCGGTCCGCGAGCGAGATGCAGCCGACGTACTGGCGGCAGGGGGCGGACTTGTCGCCCGGGAGAGCGGAGGGAGTGGAGTCGCTCACAGGACGTTCGGAGCCGGAGCATGCCGGTCCGCCTTTTTCGGGTCGAATTTGATGAGCGTTTGGGCCTTGAGCGGTTTGTCCGTGTGAGCGGCCTTCTCGAGCGCCGCGACGATCCGGAGGAGCGCGGCGTAGTCGTCGGCCCCGAGCTTCGACTTCACCTGGGTCCAGTCGAACCGGACCTCGTGGAGCTGGTGGTAGAACAGTTCGCCTTCGACGTCCTCGACACCGAGGTGCATCTCGGCCCAGACGCCCTTGCCGAAGTCGTGCGAGGTCACGATCCGCAGGACTCCGAGGGTGCAGCAGCGTTCGCCGGCGGCCATGGGTTCTCCTTTAGAGCTTCATGATGAAAGCGAGTTCGTAGTAGGCGGGGCGGTTGTCGTGCGCCTGATTCGTAGGCGTCTTTGAAGCCGACAGAAGAACGGCCGTACTCGCGGAACTTATCGAAGGGTTCAACAACAGATTCAATGTCTGACTGGATCCAGTTCCATAGACGTTCTTCACCTTTAGATTGGAGCTACCGTCAATCGCCATCGGCAGATCATGCTGATGCGCATTCTGGACGACAGTAACGGAATCGGCACCGCCCGTCGTGCCCGGGTTCGTGGTAGCGGTGCTGATGCCGCGGACGAACCGGGCGACGAGGTTCGGGGTCCCGTTGGCGCCGTCGCAGAGCGCCCAGCCCGGCGGCATCTCGTCGAGGCGGCCGCTCCAGAGGCAGATGACCCCTTTGGGGATCGCGCCGCCGGCGGTGTCGAAGGCGCCGGGGACGCCGAACGGACCGGCCAGATCGCGGGGGCGCATGTTAGAAGTCCGCTCCGACGGCTTCGATGTTGAACGTCTCCGTCTTCTCGGTCGAGGCGCGGAGCTTGTAGGTGGAGGGAAGGATGAGATCGGTCTGGAAGGAGGAACTGAAGGACTCGACGGTGGCGGAGGGCGTGATGGCGGAGACCTGGACTTCCTTCCAGAGGCGGGTGTTCGAGCCGTCGTAGAGGAAGAACCGGATCATGCCGGCGGTCGTGGTGCCGATGGCCTTGATGTAGACCTTGTCCACACGGGTACCGTTCGAAGTGCCGGTCAGGACGTCGACGATGGTCCCGGAGCCGTCGCGGTTCGCGTTGGCCGTCGTGACCTGGGCGATCCCGATGAGGGGCGTCAGGGCGAAGATCGGGGAGGTGTTGGCGGGCATGGTTTCCTTTCTCGTCTACCAGAAGGTCTTGGCCCTGAGGGCCGTGTTGGCCGCGGATTCGGAACCGCCGCCTCCGGAGTCGCCGATGATCGAAGTGCCGCTGCGCTTGAGGAACTGGCCGTCGGAGATGGAACCCAGCGCCAGATTGGTGGGACCGGAGGATTCCTGCAGGCGCTTCACGATTGCCTCGAGGACGTCCGTGGAGGCGAAGGCGTCGGAGCCGCCTGAGACGTGCGTGTTCTTGTGCGGCTGGACGCCGCCCTGCGTGATACCTCGGAGGGTGGGCATGCTACGCGTCCTCCAGGAAATCGAAGCCGCCGATGACCCACGTCGGTGCAACGGTCGACGCCCACGTGTAGACCAGAAGCGAGCCGGTCACGCCGATGACGACGCCATCGTGCAGGTCGGGGTTGAAGATCGAGCCCAGCCAGGCAGGCTGCGTCCACTCATAGAGCACGCGGGGCGCGTCCGCGCCGCCCCCGGCCGCGGTGGCGGTCGGGTTCGTGCGGAACGCGAAGCCGGCGCTTTCGAGCGAGTCCGACATCGTGGCCTGCGGCGTGATCGCGGTGCCTCCCGAGGAGTAGCGGTTCGTCGGGTCCAGGACGAGCGCGACGTGGATCGTGCCTCCGGCGATCGTGCCGTCCTGGCAGAGCGCGAAATTCGACAGGACCACGCGATGGCTTGCGCCGGCCTGACTGATGAGGAACGTCGGCGTCGTCGCCACGAAGCTCGTCTGCCCGGTGATCTGCGTGCCCGGCGTCTGGTGCGCGACGGCGAAACGGCGGCCGCCGATGCAGGAACTGAAGGCCTTCCCTCGATCCTGGTACTGCCGGGGCTCGAACACGTAGGTCAGCGGGAGTTCGGGCATGATCGTCTCCGATGGAGAACTCTCCCTCGCCTCCGGACGACGCCGGAGACGAGGGCGAACAGGGCCTCTACTGGTGCGTGAAATTCACCCCGGCGGCGACGATGATGACGCCGGTGCCGGCCACGACCATCCTGAGTCTGACCCAGGCGAATCCGACGCCGGTGGAAGCGGCCGGCGCGCTGTACCCGAGCGTCAACCCGGCGTTGGTCGTGATCGTGGACCAGTTCGAGTTGTCGTTCGAACCTTCGACCACAATCGAGAGCGAGGTTGCTGAGTTGTTGAAAATCACGGCATCTACTTGCACAGCATTCCCGGAATTCGGCACCGCCGGTGAGAAGGCGTCTGTCCCGTTAACGACACACAAACGTGAAGCTAGCAAGTGGTAGGCCATCGGTCCTCCGATCAAAGGGGGGTCAGGAGTTTCACGCCCGCCACTGCCGCAGCTTCGCCGTCAGGACGCCGACGCCGCCGACCGTGTCCGAGCCCAGGTAGTAAAGTCGCGCGAACCGGAATGCCACGCCCGGGACACGCACCGTCGAATAGCCGATCGTTCGCCGGGAGAACGAGGCCGCCGTGGTCCAGTTCTCGTTGTCCGGGGAGACCTGCAGCAGCACGCGGATCGAGCTGAGCGTCAGCGCCAGGACGATCACGTCAGCGCGCAGAGAATTCGCGCCGTCGAGCCGGACGGCTTGCGACGCCGTGACCTCGCTCCGCGCGAGGCCGAGCCGCTCGGCGAGCTGCACGACCGGACCCGTCCGCGCGAGCGCGACCGGGCCTTCTTCGGCGAGTCCGGCGCCCGGGACGGGCGCGGAGCCGCTCGTGTCCTCGACGGACGTGTTGATGCAGGAATCGCAGTTCATGGATTGCTTCTCACTTTTCAGGGCGATCGAGCCACGCCGCGAGGTCGCGGAAGTCGTCGTCTACTCGGACCAGCGTTCTCAGGGCTTCCAGTCCTGCCTTGTAGCGCCGGAGCGCGGTGTCCTTCGAGAGGCCCAGCATCTTCGCGATCTCGACGATCGGCATGCCGGCGAACAGGTGCAAGCCGACGATCGGCGCCTGGACATCGGTGAGGCTGTGTACCCAGCGGCGCAACTTCCGCTCGAAGTCGAGTGTGTCCAGCGAGTCCTGGACCTCCGGACCTTCCGGGGGGAGGCCTATGCCGGGTTCGTCTTCGTTCTGCAAGGTCAGTCTCCTCGTCTGCCAAGGCGACTTCCGGAGATCCAGCGCGCGGCGGTAGGCGCACGAGATGAACCAGGGGCGGAACTTCTTCACGTCTTCGAGCGCTTCCGGATGCCGAACCAGTCGCGTCGTGACGTCCTGCACGACGTCATGCCCGGCGTGGACGTCCAGGACGAGACCGGCGCGAACGAGAGCCCGGACGACGATCTCGGCAAATTCCTTGTGGATCTTCGGAACGGTCAGTTCCGGAACGCACAGCACGGTGCAGGCGGAGACTTGATTCACACGGGTATCCCTCTCACTCTGAATCTCGATTCCTCTACCCATATGACGATTGGCGGGAGGCTCAAAGCGCGCCCAGTTTTTGCGGCGGCGGCGGCGGACCTTTTCCCTTTGCCCGCAAAGAGTTGCGCCACAAAACAGAATTTGAAAATGGCCTTCAGTATTTCGGTCTGAGGGAAGATACGGAGACCCCTGCGGCGTGACGGGGGATGAAATGCGAAAGGAACGGCGGGGACGCGAATGAAGACGAATGAAAGAGAACGACGGTCAGAGCTTGCGTTCGTAAATCCGGTACACCTTGCTCCGCCTCGCCCCGAACGCCTCGATCGTGTTGTTCATCACCGCATTGTCCTCGAGGATCCAGCTCATCTCGCACTCGGAGTAGCCGAGCTTGAGCCCGGCCTGCATCGTCTCGAGGTAGAAGATCGAGTCGATGCCGCGTTTCTGAAATTCGGGGACGATGCCCATCGTAATGTAGCGGATGCGCGGGATCTTCTTCGCATTCAACAACCACGTCAGCCATCCGAACGGGAACAGCGAGCCGTTCAGCTTCTTCAAGATGAAGTTGTAGTCGGGAAGCGCGAGCGAGAAGCCGGCGGGCTGGCCCTTCACCTCCGCGAACAGCAGGAGCTCCGGCACCACGATCTTCCGGAAGTCGGAGGCGACCGCGTCGAACTCCGCGGGGGACATCGGGACCGCGCCCCAGTTCTTCGCCCAGGCCTTGTTGTAGACCTCGCGGAGAAGCGCCAGCTCCTGCGTCATGCGGCCCATGTCGACCTTCCGGATCGTGATCCCCTCGCGCTCGCGCATCCGGTTTGCCACGCGGAACATCTTCTCGGGCGGGCTGAAGGACGGCTTGTCCACGTACCAGGCCCAGAGATCCTTCGCCTTCGCGTGCCCGCATCCCTCGACCAGCGCCGGATACCGCCGCGGGTTGTATGCCATCATGAACGTCGGCGGCTCGTGGTACCCCTCGACCAGGAGGCCGCACTCCTCGTTCGTCGAGAACGAACACGGCCCGCGCATCGACGTCATCCCGCGCGCGCGCAGCCACGCCGCCGCCGCGTCGAACAGCGCCGCCGCCGTCCCCGCGTCGTCCTCGCACTCGAAGAAACCCCAGAACCCCGCGCCGTCCGCGTGCGCCTCCAGGTGCGCCCGGTTCACGCACGCCGAAATCCGCCCCACCGCGCGCCCGTCCCGCCGCGCGAGAAACAGCTCCGCCTCGACGTGCTCGTGAATCGGGTGCGACTTCGCGAGGAGCTTTTTCACCTCGCCCAGAAGCGGCGGCACCCAGTTCGGGTCGCCGCGGTAGAACGCCCATGGCAGGCGCAGGAACTCTCTCAGGTCGCGCGAGGTCCGGACGGGAGCGACGTCAAGCGGCACCGCGCCTCCTTACCCCACGACGCCGACCGCCTTGCCCACCTCGTGGAACGTTTCCAGCGCGCGGTCGAGCAGCTCGTCGGTGTGGCTGGCCATGTAGCTCGTCCGCAAGAGCGTCCGGTTCGGCTCCACCGCCGGCGGGATCACGGGGTTCGTGAACACGCCCGCGTCGAGAAGCCCCTTCCAGAAGGCGAACGTCTTGCGCATGTCACCCACCAGCATCGGCACGATCGGCGTCGCCGTGTGGCCCGTGTCGAAGCCCATCGACTTCAGCGACGTCTGCATCTTCTTCGTGTTGTGCCAGAGCCGGTCGCGAAGCGGCGGGTACTCCTTTTCGAGGATGTCCACGACGGCCAGCACGGAAGCGGCGTTCGCGGCGGGGATCGCGGCGCTGAAGATCAGCGCGCGCGAGTGGTGTTTGATGTAGTGGATCACCTGGTCCGGGCCCGCGATGAATCCGCCGAGCGACGCGAACGACTTCGAGAACGTGCCCATCACGAGGTCGATCTCGCTCTCGAGGCCGAAATGCTCGCACGTCCCCCGCCCGTGCTCGCCCAGCACGCCGATGCCGTGCGCGTCGTCCACCATCAGCCGGCAGCCGTATTTCTTCTTGAGCCGTACGATCTCCGGCAGGTTGCAGAGGTCCCCCTCCATCGAGAAGACCCCGTCCACGATGATCAGCGCCCGCAGCGGATCCTCCAGGCCCTTCAGGATCCGCTCCAGATCTTCCATGTCGTTGTGCCGGTACCGTTTCGTCTCCCCGAACGTCAGGTAGCACCCGTCCACGATCGACGCGTGGTCCGTCTTGTCGATCACGACCGTGTCGCCGCGCCCCACGATCGCCGAAATCGTCCCCAGGTTCGTCTGGAATCCCGTCGAGAAGACCAGCGTGTTCTCCCGCTTCATGAACTTCGCCAGCCGCCGCTCGACTTCCTCGTGCAGCGTCAGCGTCCCGTTCAGGAACCGCGAGCCCGAGCAGGACGTGCCGTAATCCTGGATCGCCTTGAGCGCCGCCTCTTTCACCTTCGGATGGTGCGTGAGCCCGAGGTAGTTGTTCGACCCGCACATGATGATCCTGCGTCCCTGGAACACGGCCTCCGCGCCCATCGAACGGTCGAGCGGGCGGAAGTACGGATACCACCCCTCGCGCATCGCGACGCGGGCGTCCTGGTAGTCGTACGCTTTCTGGAAGATGTCCATGGGGGCGTGGGTTCTACACGATTCGCGGAGGGCTTGCAAGGGCAGGGGGTAGGGC
>JACPRD010000059.1 GCA_016190145.1 Planctomycetota bacterium
GGCGGCGGCCGGGCCGGGGCTCGTTTCGACGGCGGCACAGTTCGAGAACGAGGCGGGCGACGACTACCGGGTGCTCGCGGGGGATCCGACGGTGGACGCCGGCGCGCCGGACTCGCCGTACGCGCTCGAGCCCTCGCCGAACGGGGGCCGGGTGAACATCGGGGCTTTCGGGAACACGGGGTGGGCGACGGCGACCCTGGCTCCCGCGGCGGGGACGGAGATCGGGGGAGGTTCGGGAAGCGGCGATTCGCGGTCGAAATCGAACAGCTACTGCGTGGTGGCGACGGCGTCGTTCGGGTCGGCCGGGCAGTCGAGCGTCGCGGAGCTCCGCGAGTTCCGGGACCGGATTCTCCGGCCCCTTCCGGCGGGTTCGGGCGCGGTGGACACCTACGAGCGCGCGGCGGCGCCGGTGGCGCGGGAGGTGCGGAAGAGCGAAGTGCTGCGCGCGCTGGTTCGGGACGTGCTGAGGTAAGAGCGCCGACGTATTGCGCCGAGGCCTCCCGCGTGCGGGTTGGGCGTTCGGAGTTCGGAGTTCGGCGTTGACGCCGACGCTGTTGAGCTGAACGCCGAACTCCGAACGCCAGACGCCGAACCCGACGAAGGGACTGGCCGACCGAGCGGGTGGGGGCGGGTTGGGGTGTTTTCCGTAGCTAGGCGCGGAATCCTGCGCACAAATGCACCGCAACTCGGTCCTATTCACGCGCCGGCGCAGGGCACGGAAATTGGATTGGTTTAGTCCAAATAAACTTGACATCGGGTACCTCGATCCCGATATTGAGACTCAGTCTCAGTCTCAACTTCAGGAGAAATCACGTGGGCGACGAAGTCCAGACCTTCGAAGAATACCTCCGGAAACACTCCCTCCACCTCACCTCCCCCAGGAGAACCGTCCTCCAGAAAGTCTTCTCCACACAGGTCCACTTCACCGCGGACGAACTCATCGCCCAGCTCGATAAGGACGGAACCCCCGTCTCCAAAGCCACCGTCTATCGCACCCTGGCCCTCCTCCGCGACTGCAACCTCCTCATCGAACATGATTTCGGCATCGGCAAGGCCTACTACGAACACGCCTCCGCCCTCGAACACCACGGCCACTTCTATTGCGTCGACTGCGGCAACATCGCCGAGTTCTACGACGCCCGCCTGAACGCCATGCAGGAAAAAATCAGCCAGCAGGAGGGCTTCCAGCCCGTCCAGTTCGTCGTCAAGATCCACGGGTACTGCCCGGTCTGCCAGTCGAAGCGCGCCCGCCACCAGCAGGGGTCGGCGAGCTGATCATGAAACAACTCACCCTGGGGCTCGCCCTGCTGGTCCTCGTCGCAGGCTGCGATCGCGGAAAACCCGCCACGCCGCCGGCCCAGCCGGCCGCGAAGAACGACAACACTCCGCTTTCCGCGTTCGAGAAGAACCTCGCCGAGCTCGTCGGTAATCTCAGGTTCCTCAATAACGAGTACGCCGGCGCGGTCAGGGACGGGCAGATCGTCGATGAAACCGAGTACCGCGAGTCCACCATGGCCGCCAACGACGCGGGACGCGTGTGGAACCAGGTCGCCGCGGAGCTCGAGGCAAAGGACGCCGCCGCGGCGAAGTCGGCCGAAGCCGGAATCGCCTCCCTGCGGAAACTGGTCAAGGAAAAGGCCGCGCCCCCCGAGGTCGCCGCGCTCGTCGCGTCCCTCACGAAAACCCTCGAGTCTCACATCGAAGGCGGCGTTTCTCCCACCGTCCGCGCCACCGCCGCTTCCGTCAGAGCCGCCGACGCCGACATCAAGGGCGAATTGACCGTCGGGGAGTACCGGCTCGGCCTCGTGGCGTTCGCGCCGCGCGCGTTCGGCTTCTACGATGACGCCGGCAGCTGGACCGAGATGCCCCGCATGGGTGAGCTGACGCACCTGATCGGAGTCGTCGTGCGGGAACAGGGCACGAAGCGCCCGCTCGCCTCGGCCAAGGTCACGGCGCGGTGGGATTCGAACAGCGTCACGCTCGAGCCCGTCTGGGGCGACTACCTGTTCTATGGCAGAAACGTCTCGCTCCCCGAAGGCACCTTCACGCTCTCCGTCGACGTCGCTCCCCCGCAGATCTGCCGGCACGGCGACGCGATGTCCTCCTGGGTGGAGCCTGCGCACGCCGAGTTCCGCGTCACGCGCAAGGGGGCGGAGGTCACGGTCGAGGCGCCCAAGCCCGCGCCCGGAAACGCGGACTACCGCGTCGGCGAGGACGTCGAGCAGGCGCTGGCCGAGTCGATCTTCGTCCGCGACGAGGGCGACTACCGCATCGGGTTCATCGCCGAGGCGCCCGAGCCCATCTGGGTCTGGGAAAACGGCGCGCTCGTGTCGAAGCCCGCGCGCGACGAGGACACCCATCACCTCGAGATCGCTCTTCTCGAGCGCGGCACCAACCGCATCGTGATGGCCGCGAAGGTGACGCTCGTGCTCCGGAACAAGGCGACCGGGGAAATTCTGACCGTCCCGATGGTCAACCTGCTGTCCTCCTTCGCCCACTACGGAAACACCCTCAAGGTGCCGCCGGGAGACTACGAGGTGACCGCGACGATCGTCCCGCCGCGGTGGATGCAGTTCGAGAAAGGGCGGTTTGCGAAGCCGGTAACGATCGTGTTCGCGTGGGACGGGAAGCCCAAACAGGAGTGACCGTGAAGACACTCGCCTTCGTCCTGATGACCTCGCTGGCCGCCGTGGCGTCGAACCACGACGCCGAAGTGGCGGATCTCAGGTCCCACGTGGACGCGGCGGCCGCGCGGATGGCCGCGGGGGACGCCGACGGCGCGGCGGGCGCGGCCGTGCGCGGGTTCCGGGCGTTCGAGGACACGAACCTGCACAACGCGCTCGCCGCGAAGGACAATGATCTCTACAAGAAGCTCGAGACGGACTGGCTGGACCTCGTCGAGGCGTACGAGGGCGGCGACGCCGCCGCGGCCGCTTCGCGGCGCGAGGCGCTGAACGCCGATTTCGAAGCGGCGCGGAAGCTGTTCGCGGAGCCTGTCTCGCCGCGCGCGTCGGCGGTCAACGCGTTCGTGATCCTGTTCCGCGAGGGATTCGAGGCGCTGCTCATCCTGGGCGCGATCATCGCCACGCTCCGCAAGCTCGGCCGCCGCGACATGGGCCGCGTGGTCTGGGGCGGCGCGGCCGCCGCCGTCGGCGCCTCCTTCGGCCTCTACTTCCTCTCGCTCTCCGTCCTCAGGATCAGCGGCGCCGGTCAGGAGATTCTCGAAGGCGTCACGATGCTCATCGCCGCCGCAGTCCTGTTCTGGATGAGCTACTGGCTCATCTCGAAGATCGAGGGCCGCAGGTGGCAGCAGTTCATCCAGGACAACGTGAAGGCGGCTCTGTCGCGCGGAAGCGCGGTCGGGATCGCTTCGCTGTCGTTCCTCGTCGTCTTCCGCGAAGGATTCGAGACCGTGCTCATGATCCGCGCGCTCGAGATGGGCGGCGCGGGCTGGGGGGCGATCCTGGCGGGCCTCGGCGTCGCCTCGGTCCTGCTGGTGGGCGTCTTCGCCGCGATCATTGTCGCGGGTCTCAAGCTGCCGATCCGGGCGTTCTTCGCGGGCACGAGCGCCATCATGCTCGCGCTCGTGTTCAAGTTCTCGGGCGACGGGATCCTGGAGCTGCAGGAAGGCGGCGCAGTCGGGAGGCATCCTGTCGGCTGGATCCCGGACGGCGGATTCCTCGCGACGTGGCTCGGCGTCCACCCGACGGTGGAGGGCGTCGCGCTCCAGGCGGTCGTGCTCGCCGTCATCGCCGCCGGCCTCGCCTGGACGTTCCTGCGCAAGTCCGCTCCGCCCGTGCCGAAGGCGCTTCCGGTGTCCGTGCCTGCACCCGTGGAGGTCGCACCATGAGCCTGTCCCGCGGCCGTGTCCTCATCACGCTCATCGCCATCGTCGCCGCCTCGGCGTGCCTCACCGGCGGCGCCTGGATCCACCATCGCTTTGCCGAGCCCCGATTCAACGAGCCCGAGCTGCCCCAGGAGTTCCGCGCCCTCCGCAATCCGTTCGCGGGCGACCCGAACGCGGCGGAGGAGGGGAAGGGCTACTTCCTGAAGGGCTGCGCGCCGTGCCACGGCCCGAACGCCGACGGGCACGGTCCGGCCGCGCGCGGGCTCGACCCGGCGCCCGCGGACTTCCGGTTCGGCCCCATTCTGCGCGAGCATTCCGACGCCTACGTCTTCTGGCGGATCACCGAAGGGAAGCACGGGACGGCGATGCCGCGCTGGAACGGCGTCTACGACGCCCGTCAGCGCTGGACGATCGTGACGTACCTGAGGAGCCTTGAGGGGAAATAGGAGCGGGTGGTCCGCTCCGGGGACGGGCAAGAGCCCGGACCGATGGCAAAAAAATGGCCCCTTCCTGCAAGAAGGGGCCGCAGCCGGTGGAAGCCGGCTGGTCCAACGGGACACCGGTACGATACGCCTTGAGTAGAGGCGGTGTCAACCGGGGAAGGAACGGGATGAAAGGGACCTTGTTGGGGGCCGCGCTGTCGCTCGTTTTCGCGACGGCCGCGGCGGCGCAGGAGAAGACGCCCGCCGAACGGCTCGATGAAATGGAGAAGGAAATCCAGGAACTGAAGGAGAAGCTGGAGGCGAAGGACGGGAAAAAGGCCCACACGGAAGCGGCAAAGTCCGAGACCGAGGCGCTCAAGGAGAAGGAGCGCGGGCGCATCAACGCCCTGAGCCGGATCATCAACCGGACCCGCATCGGCGGCTACTTCGACATCGAGTACGAAGACTACCGCCGGCAGATCTCGGAGTTCGACAATCACCACCTCATCCTCCAGGTCTCCAGCTACCTCCACGAACGCGTCTTCTTCAACAGCGAAATCGAGTACGAACACGCCGCGAAGGAACTCAAGATCGAGCAGGCCTACCTGGATTTCCTGATCGACGACTTCATCAACTTCCGCGCCGGCGCCCTCATCGTCCCCGTCGGCAAGCTGAACATGCTGCACGACAGCGATTTCCGCGACCTCACCCTGCGGCCGATTGCCGAGACGATTCTCGTGCCCTCGACCTGGACCGAGGTCGGCGCGGGCTTCTTCGGGTCCTTCTACCTGGGCCCTGTGACCGTCAACTACGAGACCTACATCGTGAACGGCCTCACAAACAACTTCACCGTGAAGAACGGCTCGCGCGACGCCCGCCCGGACCTCGAGGACGATAACAACAGCGACAAGAGCTACGTCGCCCGCGTCGAGGCGGTCGCGTTCGAGAGCGCGCTCACGGTCGGCGTCTCCGCCTATCGCGGCCGCGTCGACGATGAGCCCGGCGACGACACCGTTTTCATGTACTCGACCGATATCACTCTTGCGATCCCCATGCCGGAAGCCGGCGGCTGGATTCCCGGCCCCCTCGAGCTGCGCCTCGAGGCGTCGCGGTTCACGCTCGACGAAACGCTCAACAACGCCGGCGTCGAGGCCCCCCACTGGGGCAAGGGCGCCTTCGCCCAGCTCTCGTTCCACTTCTTCCCGCCCTTCCTCAAGGAGTCGTTCCTCGGCCTCGGTTTCGAGAAGCCGACGTTCACGCTGGTCCTGCTCTGGGACGCCGTGGTGATCCATGCTCCCGACGCCCCTCACGACAACCACCAGCGCCGGCTCTCGTACGGACTCAACTTCCGCCCCATCGAACAGGTCGCCTTCAAATTCGAATACGTCGACGAGGACAGCGATGAGATCTTCGGAAACACGGAGAAAGACGGCTTCGCCCTCTCGGTGGCCGTGGGGTTCTGAGCCGGGCCGTGGGAGAACCTCGGGACTTCTGGAAGTCCTGCGCGGCTCGGCTCACCCTGAGCGAGCCCGCCCTGCGACTCGCCCTTCGGGCTCGCTCAGGGCGAGTCGAAGGGTGCCAGGGCTGGGAGGAGAGCATGCTTAGAAAGCGAAGTCCTGCTCGTCTGAAATTCGCCATCGCCGCCCTGGCGGGGCTCGCCCTCTGGGCGGGCGCCGCCGGGTGCGGAAGCGCCCCCCTGCAGCCCGGCGACGCCGGGGCGGGGAGGGCTCTGTTTGAAGCCCGCTGCGCGGCGTGCCACGAGCTTCCCGAACCCTGCGAGTACTCGCCCGTGGAATGGCGCGGCCTGATCCGCCAGATGGGCCCGCAGGCGGGGCTCGACCGGCGGCTGCAGGGAGACGTTCTGGCGTACGTGCTGGAGGAGGCCGCCATCGAATGAAGATCTTCCTTCCACTGATCGCCGTTCTCGCGGGCTGCGCTTCCGGCCCCAGCCCTGATCGTCCGCACGCGGTCGTCGTGCGTCTCGAAGAAGAGGCCGGGCAGGTGGAACTTCAGCGGCCGATCCTCGCGCGGCTTTTCGGCGAGGAGCGGCAATCGCTCGGCCGGATGCTGGAGGAACTGGTGACGGAGGAGTTGGTGGGGCAGGGGCAGAGGGTGCTCCCGTGCCCGGCCGAAGGATCGACGCCGGAGGAACTCGCGACCGTGCTGCGGGAAGCGGGCGGCGCGGACGGCATCGTCTGGATCCGGATGGGGCGATGGAACCTCGACGGTGTGGCCAGCGGAGGAAACGTGACCGTGGCGCACGAGGTCGTGCTGTACCGGACGGCGGACGCGGCGCCCGGGTGGGCGTGGCGTGTACCGTCGCGGACGATGCGGCTGCGGGCGGGGGAGCAGAGGGACATCCGGGCGTTTCTGGAGCGCCTGGTGGTCGACGGGCTGCGGGGATATCCGTAGGTATTCGAGGGAGGCGACCGTTGGAACGAAAAGCGCTGGCTCGTGTGGCGGCTGAACGTGGAAGGGCTGCGGAGTCTCGAGTTCGGGAAAGAGGGATCATGCTGTTGAGACACGAGTGGGTCGGAGCCGTGCTGCTTCTGGTCGGCTGCGCGCAGACGGGCGAAAAGAAAACTTCGGACGACGCCCGCTGGGGTATCCTCGTCCTCGCCCACGGCGGCGACGCCGATTGGAACGAAGCCATCGAGGACACGATCGCGCCGCTCCGCCCGAATCACGCGGTCGAGGTCGCCTACGGCATGGCGGAGTGCCGCACGATCCAGAAAGCGATCGACCGCCTCGAGGAGCAGGGCTGCGCAAAGATCGCCGTCGTCCGCCTCTTCGTCCGCTCGGAAAGCTTCGAGTCCCGGATCGAGTACCTCCTCGGCCTCCGCGAATCGCCCCCTGAGGGCGCTTCCATGCAGAGCGACCACTGCTCGGGCGGCGAGCCGCACGTCTGCACGCCGGTCCGCAGGCGCGTTGAAATCGTGCTCGGCCCGGCGCTCGACGGCGACCCGGACATCGGCGCGATCCTCGCCGACAGGGCGCTGGCGATGAGCCGGGTACCGGAGCGGGAAGTGGTGCTGCTGCTCTCGCACGGCCTGGGCGACGAGGCCGTGAACGCCCGCCTGGTCGCGGACATGGAGCGCGCCGCAGCGACGGTGCGCGAGAAGGGCGGGTTCCGGCAGGTCGCGGTCGAGACGCTGCGCGAGGACTGGCCGGAGCTGCGCGAGGCTGCCGAGAAACGCATCCGCGAGCGGGTCCGGCGGGCCGACGCCGACGGGTTGCGGATGATCGTCGTCCCCTACCGCGTGGCGGGGTTCGGCCCGTACAGGGAGGTGCTGGAGGGGTGTGCCTACGAGGCGGACGGCCGCGGGTTCTGCCCGGATCCGCGGATGACGGCGCTGATTCAGCGCCGGCTCAGGGAAGTGGAGGAAGTCGCGGAGAGGTGAGCCGCAGGGGCCCCTTCCGCAAAGAACACCATGATGAAGACAACTTCTGAAATCGGCCGGTCTTCGATGTGGCTGAAGCTGGAGGATGTCGTCGAGGATCTTCTCCGGCATTCCGGCTTCGGCGAGATTCGGATTTCCATGCGTTGGGTGAGCCGGGGCAGGAAGGAAGTGATCATCTCCTATGGAAAGGAGTTCAGATTCGTGCTCGACGCCGCATTGCCGGCGGAGCCGGTTTCGAATCCGTGAAGTCAGGTCCGGCGGGGCTGTGATGCAGCCTGGCCGCGGGGTCTGTTCCGGAAGGCGGAAAGCCCCCTGGAGGCCGTTCGCAGGTGCACGCCGGGTGGACCGGCGGCGCCGGCCGGCGCTCCGGAACTCCTTGCAGGTCCCTTGCACGTCGGTCTTCGGACGCGCCCGGCACGGGCGGTCGCGGGACGCTGAAGGAGCAGCTCCATGCATCCGTTTCACGGCGCGGCACGCCGCCGCGCGGTCCTGGTCCCCGTCTTGATCGCTCTCGCCGCCGTCCCCGCGGCCGCGGGAAACGACGGGTTCTTCACGACCTACACGCACCACGTCGAAAAGGGCGAAGCCGAGCTGATGATCATGTCCGACTTCACCAACCCCTCCAAGTTCAAGCGGGAGGAGGGGCAGGGGGACTACTTCTCCCAGATGATCGAGTTCGAATACGGGCTCACCGAACAGCTCGCGGTCGAGCTCATGCTCGAGGCCTTCGAGGACGTGGAAACGGGCGAGGCCGAGTTCACCGGATACCGGCTCGAGGCGCGGTACCGGATCTTCAAGCAGGACGTGCCGCTCAACCCGATGGTCTACGTCGAGTACGAGGATCTCCACCCGGAGACGCGGTTCAAGATGGAGGTGAGCGGCTGGATTGATCCGCCGTACCACGAGGACGAGGAGGAAGAACCGGTCCGCGAGCGGATCCTGGAATCGCGGCTGATCCTGTCGCAGGAAATCGGGCCGGTGGTCGTCGCGTTCAACGCGATCTTCGAGACTGACGTGCACGGAGGCGGGACCGCGTTCGGGTACAGCATCGGCGCCATGTACCACCCGGGCGGCTGGGGCGGGCACGGTCATTCCCACATCGCGGTTGAAGCCGGCGAGGACAAGAAGTCGGACGGCTGCGCCTGCGCGACCGAGATGAAAGGGTGCCGCTGCGCGCACTGCGCCGACGATGAAGGCGAGTGCCCCTGCTCCCACGCCGGATCGTGGGCGATCGGGATCGAAATGTATGGAGCCCTCGGCGACACGCGGAAGTTCGGGTGGAACGGCGACCGGCAGGAGCACTACCTCGGGCCGGTGTTCATGTATCACTTCACGCCGCAGGTCGGCGTCCACGTCGCGCTGGGCATCGGATTGACGAACGCCAGCGATGACCTCTTCCGGCTGGCGCTCGCGATCGAGTTTTAGTCGAACAGGCCGCCGTCCCGTCCGGGACGGCGGCCCGCCTTCGTCAGTCGATCCACGTCCCCTGCCGCGCGCGCCGGACCTCGAGGTTCGGGACGACGCGGTGCCAGCCGTTCAGGTGAATGGAGTCGTGGTCGGCATGGCGCACCGTGCCCTGCACGAACACGATCGGACCCTTCTCGCTCCGCTCGACCGCCATCCGCGAAGCCACGTGCGGCTTCCCGGGACGGCCGGGGATGCGCTGCTTCTCCCGCACCAGCGTCAGGCGCCGCGCGATCCGGTTGTCCAGGTCGCGGGCCTCCTGCGCCGGCAGGGGCAGGAACAGCCACTCGCCCTGCCGCACCGCCTTCTTGCCGCGGTTCTCGCGGCGCGACTCCCAGTCCACCACCTCCCCGGGCCGCAGCGCCCGGTGCGCTTCCTTCACCGTCGTCACCGGGCGGGGCAGCTCGGCCATGAAGTACGACCGCTCGTCCATCCCGACCAGGTAACGGCGCGTCTCCCCGGGCGTCCGCTCCGTGCGCTCGATCCACTTGCGGCCCACGGAGTCCCAGACGCGCTGCGTGAAGGCCCGCTCCGGCTCCTTCACCAGCAGCACCGCCTGCTTCACGACCGGCGACGCATCCAGCACCTCGAGCCGCTCCGCGCCGCCGGGGAACAGCCGGAACCGCTCCCGGTCGTCCTTGCCGACCCGCTCGACCGACATCGAGAACACGTCGCCGCGCACGCCACGACGCTGCCCGCCGTCGACCGTGAGGTCGAGACCGGCCGCGCGGAAGCGCTCCAGCAGGCGGGCGATGTTCGTGGACGACATGGGGGGCTCCTGAACGAAAGCGGCGCCCCGAAGCGGGGCGCCGTGTTTCTTTCATCGTGCGGCGGGGAGGAGGGTTCGAGAATTGCGGGTGGGCAGTGGCCGGTTGCCAGTGGCCAGTGGCCAGAAGCCGCCGCGTGCGGTGCGCTCATGGCTTCTGGCTGATGGCTTAAGGAGGCGTGCGCGACACTCACCAACCCCGGTCTATTTCTTCGGCTGCCGATCCTTCACGATCACCTTCGTCTCCGGCACCGGCCCGAGCTTCGCCTTGCGCGTGAGCGGAAGCAGGGCCATGTCCTTCTTGTGGAACTCACGGATCGCGCCCCAGCAGGACTTCCCGGGGGGGCCCTTGTGGTCGCCGTCGTCGCAGAGCCGGGAAGCGGTCGGGTCGCTGCTCATGATGCAGTGGTGGCAGTTGTCGCAGTGTTCGGGGCGGCGGTACTTGAAGTGGATGAGCTCGTGGAAGAAGGTGTACGCGAGGATTTTTCCGGGGGCCTCGATGGTGTCCGAGAGAGTGATCGCGTAGTACTCGCCGGGCTTCGCCTTCGTCAGGTCCTTGTTGACGATCGTGAAGTCCGCGGGGCCGCCGTTGTCGGTGATCGTGATCTGCGCGACGTACATCTGGCCCTCGGTCAGCTCCCACATGAACTGCGAGGCTTCCTTGGTCCGCTCGCCCCAGGATTCGAGGAAGGCGGCGTCGGCGTCGCCGCGATAAGCGGCCGTCAGCACCCAGCCCTGCGCCGGATGGCGCGCGCGACGGATCTTCGCGATCGCGTCCGGCGGGATCCACTTTCCCTCGAAGAATTCCAGGCCCTTTGCCTTCTGTTGATCCTCGAACGTCGTCCAGGCGTCTTTGATTTTCTTGTCGCCCAGCGCCTTCCGCGCGGCCTCGTTCTCCGGATCCAGCTCAACCGCCTTGCGCCATTCGATCCGCGCCTGCCAGGTCAGCCCCTTGTCGCGGCACCAGTTCCCGAGCTTGAGGTGGCCGTCCGCGGTGTCCTCGAATTCGCCCTTTTTCGCTTCGAAGTCCCCGTAGAGCGACTTGCCCGCCTTGCGCGAGCGCACGTCCGAGAGCCGTACGTCGACGGGGCCGTCCTTGTAGGTCAGGACCGTCAGCTCTTCCTCGGTCTCGCCCGCGATCGTCCCCACGAGCTTGCGCCCGTCGGCCGTGATGACTTCGTCCGGCGACGCGACGGCGGAAAGCAGCGGCAGGATGCACGCCACGACGGCAAACCTGAGCATCGGACTCCTCCTCAACCCCGGCGGCGGGTCCCCCCGGGCATTCTACGGGGAAGGGCCCGCCGTTCTTCCCGCCGTCTTGCCATTGAAGCGGCGCCGCCGCCGGCCGACGGACTCCGCCCCTCGAAGGACAAGCCCGGCCCGACGGACAGGCCCGCTTCCAATCCGCCCCCGGAGCCTCCGCCCGATCCCCGCATCGGGAGCGACGCCGACGCGCTGCGCCTCCTCGCCGGATCCGCGGAGGAACGCGGGGCCGCCGCGAGCTGGTTCCGCAAACGCCTCCTGACCGCTTCTCCGGCCGAGCTGGCCGACCTCGACTCGCGCATCGGCGACATCGCCGCCGCATGGGCCCCCGGCGAGCGCGCCCGCCATCTCCATCTCCTCTTCAAGTGCGAGGGTTTTCTCGGCGAGAAACCAGGCCCGCCGCTGTTCGAGGGCCGCCTGCGCCGCCTGTTTTTCGACACGATCTCGGCTATTCCCGAGGGCGACGAGCATACGCATCTCGTCGAGACCCTGTCGTCGCAGCTCTCGACGGAGAACGGGGCGCACTGGTCCCAGTTGAGCGAGGTACTGCAGACGACGCTGTCCGCGGAGCGCCTGCGGCTGCTGGGCGCGCGTTCGCCGCTGGGCGACGAGGCGTCCGCCGTGCTCGCGCGCGAGATGGAGCGCTTCGCGGAATCGCGCAAGGACGACCGGCATTACGAGATGTGGTCGCTGATCGGATTCGCGGGGAACGGCGCGAGCGAGACGGACCGGAAGACGCTGATGCGCTACGTCTCGGAGTACCCGCAGTCCCAGCCGCGGCAGGTGGCGCTTCTCGCCATGACGACGGTCGGACTCTCACCGGAGCTGGACGAATTCTGCGCGGGCATCGCAGCGGATTCGAACCGTCCCCTGGCGGAGCGCCTGCTCGGGTGTCACCGGTTGAAGAAGCAGGGAAGAGACGACCTGCTGTCGACGGCGGCGGAGAACGAGATTCTGAGGCTCTGGGAGGAGTCGGGAGAGGAGTCGATGGGGGACGTGATCGACATCAAGTAGCCGGCGCGTGCGGAATCTCAAAGATTACGGGCGGATTCACCGGCTGGTAGCGCAGGTCGCAGGCCGAGGCGTTGACGAACGTCGTATTTCCGGCGCGGGTCGTCCCGTAGCCCTCGTGGATGTGGCCGAAGACGTGGAGGCGCGGCCGGAGATTCTCGACGACTTCGAGCAGGTCCGCACAACCCGCCTTCTGTCCGCGCGACGTCCGGTCGCCGTGCCCGAACGGCGGGCCGTGGGTGACCAGGACGTCGGTTCCTTTCGGAATCAGGTTCCATTTCTCGCGGATCGCAGGCCCGCGGTCCAGGTTGAACGCGAGGTCGCAGAACCGCGGCTGCCAGGGGGAGCCCCAGAAACGAACGCCTTCGATCGTGATGCCGGAATCCTGGAGGTAGGTGCAGGACTTCAGAAGCGCCCTCGCGTCCTGCGGCTGTCTCTCGAATCCGAAATCGTGGTTGCCCGCGATCACGAGCTTGTGGCGGTGCGGCAGCTTCCGGATCCACGCGTCGAACGCCTCCACGTCCTCCAGCGCGCCCCAGTCCGTCAGGTCGCCGGCGTGCACGAGGACGTCGCCGTCCGGCACCTTGACCGCCCCGTGGAGCGTGTGCGTATCGGAGATGCAGACGATCCGCATCAGCGCCGGACCTCGCAGCCCGGAAGCGTCTCCCGCAGCTTCGCGACGCCGGCGTCCGTGACCTTGCGGCATTTGCGCAGGTCCAGCGACTTCAGTCCCTTGAGCACGGCGAGCGACGCCACGCCTTCGTCGGTGATTTCCGGGCACTCGGAGAGGCCGAGCGTGCGCAGGCCCTGCATGCGGAAGAGGTGTTTCAGGCCGGCGTCATGCAGTTTTGAACTGTCGCCGCAGTCGAGCACCGTCAGATCGAGGCGGCTGAGAGCCTCGAGCGCTTCGTCCGTGACGTCGCCGCCGAACAGGTCGAGTTCCTGGAGGTTCGGGTGGGTGGAGAGGGATTTGATGCCTTCGGAAGTAAAGTCGTGCCAGCGGAGGAGGAGGCGTTTCAGGGTCGGGATCTGCGCGAGGCAGGCGAGGCCCGCGTCGCCGATGTGGTTCGCGGTATCCCAGTCGTACTCGTATTCGACGGCTCCCAGGACGATGGTCGTGAGGGAAGGGCAGTCCTTGAGGCCCGCGAGCGACCTGTCGTCGAGTCCCGAATTCACCAGCCGCAATTCCTGCAGGGCGGGGAGCAGCGCGAGCGATTTCAGGGATCCGCCCTTGAAGCCGGGGCAGTAGCTGAGGTCGAGGATCCGGGCCCTGGTCAGCGTCTTGAGCGACGCGAGCCCTTCGGCGGAGAGGCGCGGATTGAAGGACAGGTCGAGTTCCTCGAGGGAGGTCCGGCTCGAGAGCGCGGCGAGCGCCGCGTCGTCGAGATTCGTGCCGCGGACGGTTTTCACGTCGGCGGGAAGCGTTTCGATGTCGGCCTTCCCGTGCACGACCGGCGCGCGGTTCTTCGACTCCACGGCGATGGCCACGGCCCGGCTCACGGCCCTGCCGGTCCAGAACTTCCCGGAATCCGCTCCGCGTTCGTAGGAGATCCGCGCCTTGTACCGGCCGGGTGGGAGGACTTTCCGGTAGTCCCAGTCGTCGCCGGGCCTGCGGTCCGGGATGATCCGCAGGAATTCGTGACCGTCGTCGTGCAGCACGATCTTCTTCGTCCACGTTTCTTCCGCGGCCAGGGTCACATCCGCGCTCGAGGAGTAGTCCCTGTTGAGGCGCGAGCCGCCGAGGAACGACTCGGCGCCGTCGGCGGTTTCGAACGTGACGTGGAGGAACCAGGTGTGTCCAAGGTCGTAGAGGTTCAGCGGATCCTTCGTCCCATTGCGCACGCGGACGGTGAACGCGATCGGCTCGCCCTCGGTCCAGGTCTCTCTCGCAGCTTCCAAGCCGACCGAAATCCCGGCGACGGGTTCTCCCCATCCCTCGTCCGCGCCCGCGGCGGCCGCAGCCACGAGAAGCAGGCCCGTTACGGCAAACGTCCGGATGTTCATGGCTTTCTCCCTCGAGGCTCGAGCGAAACCATCGTTTCCGTCCCCGATTCTCCGCCTCCGGACCCGGTTCGCAAAGAAGTCCGTGAAGGGGCGAGCCGTCCGCCCGTACCATGCAGGGATGCCGTGCGACTGGAGGTCCGGACCCTGAGGCGTCCCCTCGTGGCGGCGGTGGCGTGCGGCGTCGCGGTCCTCGCGGCGGCGCTCGCGGCGCCGCCGGGCGCGGAGCGCGGGGCATTCGCGACCGGGATGGCGCCCGCGCTGATCGCGCTTCTCGCCCCTTTCGGCATCGCCATGGAACGTTCCTGGCGGAACGACCTCGTCCTCGCCGCCACCGCCTGCGCCGCCTCCTTCCTCGTGCTGTTCGGCTTCCTCCTGAAGTCGCCGGGCTTCGGCGCCGCGATCGGCGTCGGCGTCCTGCTCGGTGCCTGGACCGTCCTGATCGCAGGCGCCTTCCGCGCGGGCTCGCGTTTCGGCCCCGCCGGCGGCCACCTCGCCGCTTCGGGCCTCGGCCTTGTCCTCTGCGCGACGCACCTCCTGGCCGACCCCGTCGTCTCCGCCGTCGAGAAGCAGCCCGGGCTGCGGAAGTTCGTGATCGCGACGACACTTCAGGTCAATCCCTCCCTCGTCCTCTCCGCCGCATTCTGGGACCGCGACCTCCTCAAGACGGCGTACGGGTATGCGCGAAGCGAGATCGGGTCGTTCCACGGCTACACGTATGCGGCGTGGGGCTGGGTGGCGCTGGCGTACGTGGCGTGCGGGGTGGCGTTCTGGCTGGCGGGGCCGCGGGGCGAGGCGTTGGCGGAAGGGGAGGCCGCGTGACGCGCGAGTGGATTCACGGCCAGTGCGTCGGGTGCCCGGTGCCGGGGGAGTGCGGGAAGAGGTGTCCGGACCTGCTGGCGGACCTCTCGGGGCTGGCGCTGGGCTGGCTGCCGGGCGGGCGACTGCCGGCGTCGGCGGAGGATCTGGCGCCGCTGATCGACCACACGATCCTGCTGCCCGAGGTGACGCGCCCGATGGTGGAGCGCGCGTGCGAGGACGCGGTGCGCTACGGGTTCGCGGCGGTCTGCGTGAATCCCGCGTGGACGGAGCTGTGCGCGGCGGAGCTGCGCGGGACGCGCGTGAAGACGTGCGCGATGGTGGGATTTCCTCTGGGCGCCTCGACGCCCGAGACGAAGGCCTTCGAGGCGCGCGACGCCGTGAAACACGGCGCGGCCGAGCTGGACATGGTCCTCAACGTCGGCCGCCTACGGAACCGCGAGGACGCCGACGTCCGCGACGAGATCCGCGCCGTCGTCCGTGCCGTGCCGGGGACCACGGTGAAGGTGATCCTCGAAACCGCATGTCTGACGACCGACGAAAAGGTCCGCGCCTGCCGCGCCGCCGTCGAGGCGGGCGCGCATTTCGTCAAGACTTCCACGGGCTTCGGCCCCGATGGCGCGAACCTCCGCGACGTCTCGCTCCTCCGCAGTACCGTGGGCCTCGCGCTCGGCGTCAAGGCCAGCGGTGGCGTCCGCGACTACGCCATGGCCATGGAGCTGCTCCGCGCCGGCGCGAGCCGCCTGGGGTCGAGTTCGAGTGTGAAGCTCGTCTCAGGGGCGGGAATAATGAAATGGACTTAACTATTAAGAGACTTGCAATTTGCCAATCGGGGGGGGGGGTAACCTCTCGATTCGTTCCGCTGATGCCACTCTTCCTTCTCGGAGGCCGCCAATGCTGCGACACCTTCTTTGCGCCGTTTCCCTTGCCGTTGTCGTCACCCCCGCATTTGCACAAGCGGAAGACCCGGGACAGGGTCTCTCACCTAACCAGAAGACCGCCGTAGATAACGCAATATCCATCATGGAGAAGATGGGGAAGGACGAGGCGGCCAAGAAGGACGGCTCCGTGGAACAGGAGGCCGGCAAGGTCGGTGAGAAGCTCCGGGAGGCACTCAAAGAGGGCCGGATCCGAGAGGACTACCGTAAAGGCAAGGCGGGACGGACGACCTTCTCGTCGAAGTTCTCGGGCTCAAAACTGGTGCTGATTTCGGATGCGGTGTTGCCTCTCCGGGAGGCGCCGGTGGCAATGCCTCCCTGCCATCCCGATTTTCCAAAACTCCTGGAGACACTCTTCCACGAGGGCTTCCACGTTGCGCATCATGATCTCACCAATCCTGATGATCTATTCGATCCTCTGAAGACGCTCGACGCGAAACTCAAGGCCATCCAGGACGAACTTGAGGCATTCAACGCGGAGGCGGCCTTCAAGCGAAAGATCGACCTCGTGCTGGGGAAGATCCTGAACAACAAGAATCCCAACAACGTGCCCGAGAGCACCCCCGCTTGGGCGGAGGACTGGGTTGGTTGCAGTGTTTCGCTTCTTGATGCCATGAAGAAGAATATCGCCAAAGAACTGGCCGGCGTTAACGACTGGATCTCGTTCCTCTCCGGGTTTGCGAACGCCAAAGGAAACGTAAAGAGCCCCGGCGACCTGCTGGACAAGAAACCAGGCGACACCGTAACCGATGACGAAAAAAAGGACCTGGTCAAGAAGCTAGATGAGAATGAAAAGCTAGTTGAAGTCACCGGCGTCAAGGGCATCCCGCCTTCTCAGAAGAACATCGTCATACAAGGCGCGAGCGACAACCCCATCTTCACGGTGGACGGCAAGCCACTGGATACAGGCATTCCTCACCCCCAGGACGCAGTGTTCTTTGCGGATACCCAAGCTCGATCCTGGATCCTCTTCGCGGGCAACACGGGGGATCAGACCGGGCCCGTTCTCAGGGCGCTTCGGCTCGAGTTTGAGGATGATGGCTTCACCGTCGCGGAGACGCGGGTGCTTGCCGACCCTTTCAGCCGCCTGGGATACGTCACGTCCCTCGCGAGGACCGACGGAGGACGCTTCTACGCGATGGATGTTCGGGGCCCGGGCGTCTATCGGATCGAAGACAGCGATGCCGACGGCGTCCCCGACACGATCGGGTCCCTCGCGATCCCTGCGGAATCCGCCACCCTCCTCGTCGAATTCGCTGAGTTGACGTCGACGGGGAACTCACTTCTCGCCGAAATGCGACCGATACGCCCCTTTAACGGAAACCCGCCGCTGGTGACGCTGAAGGATGCCGACCAGGACGGCCATTTCGAGACGGTCCAGAAGTTCCACGTCAGCGAGGTCGGCACGATCCCGCCTCGCTGGCCCGTTGCGCCGACCGCCGGGGCGACTTCGTTGCTCGTCGCCGGTCCGCACGGCCATCTGCTGGTGGTCCTGAGCGGCGGCGAAAATGGCCAGCCCATCGGGCAGGCTCAGGTCCCGCAATTCCCGACGGGTGAAGTTCTCGTCACGCTCAGCAGACCGCTTCAGCAGGGTGAATCGCTTGCCATCAGAAACGCCACGAACGGCGTCGTGTCTGCGATCCGCCAGGTCGAAGAACACAGACCCGTCGTCTACGGCATCGTGGGAGAACCCGTGCAGCCCGGTACCGAATCGACTCTGACTCTCTCGGGGACAGGATTCGAGGCCGTCCAAGGCGTCCGGATCGACGGCAAGAAGGCCGACATCCTCGCGCAGTCCGCTACGAGCCTTACGATACGGACGCCGAAGCTCCACCGTGAACTCCGGTGGAAGCTGGAATTCGAACTGCCGGGCAAGAACCTGCTCGAGGCCAATGTCGAAATCGAGCCCACGCTCTACGATCCGTAATTGGGATGCCGAAGAGATACGTGCTCAGTGATGGGAAGCTGAGGCTGACGATCGAGGAATCAGGCGCAGGCCGGTTCACGGTTACTGCGCCTCTCGATCCCGGCCTTGTCAGCCAGGGACGATCGCTGAAAGAGGTCTTCGCGATGGCGAGGGATGCCCTCGACCAGCTTTGGAAAGCCGACGTTGTCATCCGGCGCGAGCTACCGGCATCCCGGCGCAAGAGTCGGCGTTGATTCCAGCAGGGCTCATCACTCTGGACAGGTCCCCGCCTGCACGAAACGAAGAACGGAGAACGGGGAACGAAAAGCCAGCCGGGGGCTAGTTTCCTGGCAATCGTCTTCAACCCTTGCTGCGTCATGCCTTTCCTCCCAACCGTCGCCGTTTACTCCGCCGCCGAAATCGTGCAGCATTGCCCCCCATCATGAACCCCGAAAAACCCAAGCTGTTCGGCACCGCCGGAATTCGCGGCCGCACCAACATCGAGATCACTCCGCTTCTCGCGCTCCAGATGTCCCGCTGCTGGGGGGACCTGATCGGGAACGACGGGACCGCGGGGCTGGGGCGCGACACGCGTCCGGGAAGCGACATGCTGGCGCGGGCCGCGGCGGCGGGGCTGCAGGCGGCGGGGATCCACGTGCAGGACTGCGGGATCATCCCGACGGGCGGGCTCGCCACGTGGGTGCGCGCGCAGAAATGCGACGGGGCCGTCCTGATCACGGGCTCCCATACGCCGCCCGACCGGAACGGGTTCATCATCATGAACGAGCACGGCGGGTACCTGCCCGACGACGAGGCCGTGCAGCTCGAACGCATGTACGCCGCGGCCGGACAGCGCGCCGAGACGCTCGGCCACGAGCGCCTCGGCTCGTACACGCTCGCGCGGAATCCGCTCGGCGTCTACCGCGAGGCGCTCGTCAAGGCGTGCGACCCGCGCGCGGTCTCGGCGAAGAAGTTCCGCGTGATGTTCGACCCGTGCAATGGCGCCGCGTGCTACATCTTCCGCCAGCTCTTCGAAGTCCTCGGCGTCACGGGCGTCCCCTCGAACGCCGATCCCAAGCCCTTCCCGGACCGCGCCACCGAGCCGCGCGCCGGCAATCTCCGGGACATCGCCAACCTCGTCCCCGCCGAAAAGTGCGACTTCGGCGTCGCCACCGACATCGACGCCGACCGCGTCCTCTTCATCGATGAAACCGGCCGCGTCCTCTCCGAAGACCTCGCCGGCGCCCTCTTCGCCCACGCCACCCTGAAAAAGGGCGGCCTCTGCGTGACGCCCATCAACTCCTCGAACCTCATCGAGGAAACGTGCGAGCAGATCGGCGCGCGCCTCGAGTTCTGCCGCGCCGGGCAGCCTGCGACCGTCGAGAAGATCCTCGCGCTCAAGGCGGACTATGCGTACGAGGAATCGGGGAAGTACTACTTCGCGAAGGACGCGACGTGGTGCGACGGAGTGCTGGCGACCGTGAAAATGCTCGCCCTCCTCACGGCATCCGGAAAGAAACTCAGCGAGCTCGCGGAGGCGCTTCCGAAGTACGCCCAGGTGAAGGAAATGGTGACCTGTCCCGACGGCGCGAAGGCGACGCTGATGGAGAAGGTGCGGGCGATCTGGGAAACGGAAGGTGTCAAGGGGCGGAAGGCGGACCTGACGATCGACGGTTTGAAGCGGACATACGAGGACCGGTCGTGGGTGCTGATCCGGAAGAGCGGGACGGAGCCGGTGATCCGGGTGTACAGCGACGCGCGGACGGAGAAGCGGGCGCGGGAGCTGGTGGAGTGGGGCAAGGGGGTGGTGGCGAGGGCGATTTCATGAAGCGTGGGAAGCGGACGTTCGAGTCGGCGGAGGTGCTGCGGACGGCCGCGGGGCGGCAGTACCACATCGGGCTCGGGCCGGGGGACGCGGCGCCGTACGTGCTGCTGTGCGGCGATCCGGCGCGCGCGCGGCGGTGCGCGGCGAAGTTCGCGAAGGTGACGGTCGAGAAGGCGAACCGTGAGTACCTGACGCTGACGGGGGAGTGGAAGGGGATTCCGGTGAGCGTGATTGCGACGGGGATGGGGCCGGACAACACGGAGATTGCGCTGGTCGAGCTGTCGCAGATCGGGAGGCCGACGCTCTTGCGGATCGGTTCGTGCGGGGCGCTGCAGCCGGAGATTCCGATCGGGTCGATCGTGGTGTCGAGCGGGGCGGTGCGGCTGGAGAACACGTCGACGTACTACGTCCCGGAGGGATTCCCTTCGGTGGCGCATCTCGAGGCGTCGCTCGCGCTGTTGCAGGCGGCGCAGGATCTGAAGCTCACGGCGGCGTACGGGCTGACGGCGACGGCGCCGGGGTTCTACGGGGCGCAGGCGCGGGAGGTGCCGGGGTTTCCGCCGCGCTGGCCATCGCTCGACGCCGATCTCGCGAAAATCGGCGTCCTGAACCTCGAGATGGAGGCCTCGGCGCTGTTCACGCTCGCGTCGCTCGGGCGCATGCGGGCGGGGTGCGCGTGCGCGGTGTTCGCGAACCGCCCCGCGAACCGGTTCATCGACGAAGACGCCAAGCACCGGGCGGAGGACGACGTGATCGCGGTGGGGCTGCGCGCGGTGGAGATCCTGGCGCGGATGGACAAGGCGCGGGGGAAGGCGCCGGTGTGGCTGCCGGAAATGGGATTGCGGTGAGGGCGGCCGCGGTCGTGCTCGGGTGCCTGTTCGGCGGTCTTTCCGCGCGGGCGGACGACGCCGATCTCGAGCGCAGGCTGCGCGCGCTCGAGCTCGAGGTCGAAGGCCCCGACCCGGCCGGGCGCGGCCGCGAGCCCGTCGAGGCCTGGTTCGACCGCGGACTCCGCTTCAAAACCGCAGACGGTTTCTTCAGGGCGCGCCTCGGCGGCTGGCTCATCGCGCAGGCGTTCTTCCATTCGCGCCTGAACGAACGCGACGCGGCGGACACGTTCCGGATCAAGGAGGCGACGCTCGAGCTGGGCGCGCGGCTCGACGGGTCGTGGGAGGTGTTCGTGTCGCCGGTGTTCCTGGGCGGCGGCTCGCGGCTGCTCTACGGCTGGGTGGAATTCAACCGGTGGGAGTGGCTCAGGATCCGCGCGGGGCAGTTCAAGGAGCCGTTCTCGATGGAGGTGCTGGAGGAGACGCGCTGGTGGGACTTCCCGGAGAACTCGGTCGTCTACATGCAGGCGCCGGTGCCGGACATCGGGATCATGGCGCACGGATCGGTTGCGGACGGCCTGGTGCGCTACGCGCTGGGCGCGTTCAACGGCAACGGGTCGGGAACCAGCCGGGATGAGAACAGCGACAAGGACCTCGCGGCGCGCCTCGCCGTGCACGCGGCGGACGCGATCGGCTGGGAGCCGCTCCTCCACCTCCACGCCGCCGTCTCCGCCACGCACGGCCGCCAGCGCCGCGACGCGCCCGCCACGCCGTTCCCGATGTTCGATCCCACGACCGGAACGGTCTTCCACTTGAATCCCGCCGCGACCGGCTACGAAGTCGAAGACGTGAGCCGCGTCGGCGCCGAGGCGGCGGCGCTCGCGGGGCCGGTCGAACTGAAGAGCGAATTCTCCTGGCACCGCTCGCGCCTCGATTTCGGCGACGCCCGCCGCGTGTTCCGGTCCACGGGCTGGTACGCGCAGGCCGGCGTCTGGCTCGGCGGCCGCCGCGTGCCGTTCGGGATTCCGGAAGTGGACGACCCGCTGTTCGGCGGCGGGGCCGGGGCGTTCCAGTTCGCCGTCCGCTACGCCCACCTGCGGATGGACGACGATCTGGAGGAGCACGCGGGGTTCACCGGCGCGCGAAGGGTCGACGAGATCAGCGCGGTCCTGAACTGGTTCCCGAATGCAAACGTGCTCGTGTCGGTGGAGTACGTGTGGGTCGGGTACGGGCACGGGCGGGTGGTTCTGCCTTCGGGGAAGGACATCGACGAAGAGGACGTCGTGGCGTTCCGGATGCAGATCGGGTTCTGAAGTCACCGGAGGCGGGACGGCAGCCGTCCGGCGACATCCGCTTTCATCCTCCTTTATCCCCACCAGGCCTTTCCTATTCTCTTAGATCACGCCTTTCATCTGCCCTTGCTGAATCCCGGGAGGAAGGACTGGGTCAAGGGCAAAAAAGAAAGGCCTGGCTGGGGATAAAAGCGGATAAAGGCGGATGTCGTCGTTGCCGCGGCCCCGTCCCCTGTTACGCTGTCCTCCTCATGCCGGACTCCTCCCAGCGACAGCGACCGTCGCAGAAACTCGGCGCCCACGCGCAGTCCATCCTCGAATGGGCCCTCGACGCCGTCATCGCCATCGACCACCGCTCCGTCATCCTCGCCTGGAACCCCCAGGCGGAAATCGTCTTCGGATGGAAACGCGACGAAATCCTCGGCCGCACCCTTCCCGACACCATCCTTCCCCCCGGACACCGCGATGCCCACGTCCGCGGCCTCGCACGCTTCCTCTCCGGCGGCGAAGGCAAGGTACTCAATACCCGCCTCGAAACGACCGCCCTCCGCAAGGACGGCACCGAATTCCCCGTCGAACTCACCATCATCCCCGAGCGAGACCGCCGCGGCTGGATCTTCACCGCGTTCATCCGCGACATCGGCGCGCGGAAACGCGCCGAAGACGCCCTCCGCGAAAGCGAAGGACGCTTCCGCAACGCCTTCGAGCACGCCGGCACCGGCATGTCCCTGACCGGCCTCGACGGCCGCTTCCTCCAGGTCAATTCCGAGCTCTGCGCGATGCTGGGCTTCGGCCGCGAGGAACTCGTCGGCAAGTCGTTCGGCGAACTGACCCACCCCGAGGAGCGGGAGGCGAGCTTCGCCCTCGCGCGGCGCATGATCGCAGGCGAGGCCGCGACGGGACGGATGGAGAAACGCTATCTGCGGCGCGATGGAACCGTGATCTGGGCGATGCTCTCCACGTCCCTCCTGAGGGATGCCGACGGCACCCCCCGGTACTTCATTTCCCAGGTGCAGGACATCACGCCGCGCCGCGAGGCCGCGGACGCGCTGCGGCGCAGCGAGGAGACGTTCCGGAGCGTCTTCGAACAGGCCACGACCGGCCTCGCCCTCGTCGAACTCGACGGCCGCTTCCGCAGCGTCAACCCCGCCTTCCGCCGCCTGCTGGATTTCCCCGAGGCCGACCTGCTCCGGAAGACGATTCGAGACCTCACGCACCCCGAGGAGCGGGAGGAAAGCGGCCTCCTGATGCAGCGGATGCTCGACGGCTCGCGCGAGTCCGGTGCTCTCGTCCAGCGCTACGTCCGGCGCGACGGGCGGGAAGTCTGGGGACACGTCGCGATGACGCTCGTCCGGAACCCCGACGCCAGTCCCGGGTACTTCGTCGTCCAGGTCCAGGACATCACGCGCCGCCGGCACGCGGAGGAGGCGCTGCGCGTCTCCGAAAAAACATACCGGCTGCTCTTCGAAAACAACCCCCAGCCCATGTGGGTCTACGACGCGAGGTCCCTGGCCTTCCTCGCGGTGAACGACGCCGCCGTGCACCTGTACGGATACTCGCGCGCCGAGTTCCGCGCGATGTCGATCCGCGACGTCCGTCCACCCGAGGAACTGCCGCGGCTCGTGGCGGCCCTCAAAGACCGCTCGAACCTCTTCCGGCACCGCGGCGAGTGGACTCACCGCCGCAAGGACGGCGCCCTGATGACCGTCGAAATCTCGACGCACGGCATGCGTTTCGAGGGCCGCGACGCCGTCCTCGTCATGATCCGCGACCTCACCGAGCGCAAAAGGGCCGAGGAGACCCTCCGCCGCACCGAGGCCCAGCTCCAGCAGGCCGCCAAAATGGAGGCCATCGGCCGCCTCGCCGGCGGCATCGCCCACGACTTCAACAACCTCCTCACCATCATCCAGGGGTATTCACAGCTGCTGGGGAAGCGGCTCTCGCGCGGGGAGCCGGCGGGATCGGAGCTGGAGGAGATCCGGTACGCCGCGACGCGGGGGCATTCGCTCACGCAGCAGCTCCTGACGTTCAGCCGGCGGCAGGTGCTCCGGCCCAAGGTCCTCGACCTCAACGCCACCGTGGAGGCCATGGACCAGCTCCTCCGCCGGGTGATCGGCGAGAACATCGAACTCGTCGTGACGCGCGACCCCACGGCAGGCCGCGTGAAGGCCGACCCCGGCCAGCTCGACCAGGTCATCATGAACCTCGCCCTCAACGCGCGCGATGCCATGCCCGAGGGCGGCCGCCTCACGATCGAAACGAGCTCGAACGGCCCCGAAGCCCCCCCCGGCGGCCCCTGGGCCATGCTCGCCGTCGCGGACACGGGAAGCGGCATGGACCAGGCGACGCTCTCCCACATCTTCGAGCCGTTCTTCACCACCAAGGAACCCGGCCGCGGCACCGGCCTCGGCCTCGCCACGGTCTACGGCATCGTCCAGCAGAACGGCGGACACATCCGCGTCGCCAGCGAGCCCGGAAAAGGCTCCACGTTCCGGATCTTCATGCCCCAGGCCGCCGGCGAGGCGACCGACGCCGCCACGGCGCCCGCTTCCGCCCGCCCCCGCCGCGGAACGGAGACGATCCTCGTCGTGGAGGACGAGCCGCGCGTCCGCGCGCTCGCCGCCAGCATCCTCCGCGAGAACGGTTACACGGTGATCGAGGCGGCGGGCGGCGCAGAGGCCCTGCGGCTCGTGGACGCCGACGCGCGCCCCATCCACCTCGTCATCTCCGACATCGTCATGCCTCGCATGAGCGGCACCGAGCTCGCCGGCCAGCTCGCGCCGAAACGCCCGGCCGCGCGGTTCCTGTTCATCTCCGGCTACGCCGACATGTCCTACGTCCACCCCGGCGGCCTGCCCGAAGGCGCGGCGTTCCTCGCGAAGCCTTTCACCGAGGAGGCCCTCGCGCGCCGCGTGCGCGAGGTGCTGGAGGGGAAGGCGGGCGGGGAAGGGGAGGGGGCATGAGATTCCTGTTCGTGACGAAGGAAGCGCTGGCGGTGGACCTCGCGTGGAAAGTGAAGCGCGAGGGGCACGAGGTGTGGTTTCACGTGGGGGCGAAGTCGGAGCGGGACATCGGCGAGGGGCTGCTAGAGAAGGCGGACGACTGGGAGCCGCGTGCGGAAGCGGCGGACGTGGTGGTGTTCGACGACGTGGGGCACGCGGCGGAGGCGGAGCGGCTGCGGAAGAAGGGGAAGGCGGTGATCGGGAGCAGCGCGTACACGGACCGCCTGGAGCTGGACCGCGACTTCGGCCAGGACGAGCTGCGCGCGGCAGGGATGACGACGCTTCCCGACTGGGACTTCGAGTCCTTTGACGCCGCGATCGCGTTCATCCGCGAGAAGCCGGACCGGTACGTGGTGAAGCCGAACGGGAAGGCGCAGAACGAGAAGGTGCTGTCGTACGTGGGGCAGGAGGAGGACGGCCGGGACGTGATCGAGATGCTGGAGCATTACAAGCGCGGCTGGGCGGCGCGGATCAAGTCGTTCCAGCTGCAGAAGCACGCGACGGGCGTCGAGGTGGCAATCGGGGCGTTCTACAACGGGAAAGAGTTCGTGCTCCCGGCCTGTGTGAACTTCGAGCACAAGCGCATGTGTAACGGCAACATCGGTCCCTCGACCGGCGAGATGGGGACGTCGATGTTCTGGACCGCGCGCAACCCGCTCTACGAGGCGACCCTGGCGAAGGTCGAGCCGCGGCTGGCGGGAAGCGGCTACTGCGGGTACGTGGACGTGAACTGCATCGCGAGCGGGCGCGGGATCGTGCCGCTGGAGTTCACGTGCCGGTTCGGGTACCCGACGATCAACATCCAGATGGAGGGAGTGCTGTCGCCGTGGGGGGATTTCCTGGCGGCGGTGGCGCGCGGGGAGAAGTACGCGCTTCGCACGAAACGCGGCTTCCAGGTGGGCGTCGTGCTCGCGGTCCCGCCGTTCCCGTTCGTGGACGCCGACGCGTTCCGCAAGTACAGCGAGGACGCGGTGGTGATGTTCAAGCGGCCGGTGACGGACGGTTTTCATCCGTGCGACATGAAGCTGGTGGAAGGGGACTGGCGTCTGGCGGGGTCGAGCGGCTACGCCGCGGTCGTGACGGGCGACGGGACGACGATGGAGGAGGCGCGGCGCGAGGCGTACAACAAGGTGAAGGCGATCATGATCCCGAACATGTTCTACCGGACCGACATCGGCGAACGCTGGAGGGAGGACGGGGACCGGCTGCAGGCGTGGGGATACGTTTGACGGCAGGGGGCGGTGGTGAGGGGTGAGGGGTGAGGAAGGGCGCGCGAAAGACGGGGATGGGCGGGTTGCTGTGCCTCGCGGCGGTCCTGGCCTGCCGCGCGGAGGAGCCGCCGGCCGGGACCGTCGCGGGGCGAGTGAAGTACGTGAAAGACGGCGTCGAGGTGGCGGGGAAGAAGACGGTCTGGAAAAGCCTGACGTCGCTCGAGGACACGGATCCGGCAGCCGAGGAGGTCCGGGCCGAGTTCGAGAAGCGGCTGGCGAAGCGCGCGGCGGAAGTTCCGGAGCACCTCGCGCTCGGCCGCTGGTGCCGCGAGAACGGGCTCGCCGAGGAGGCGTCGCTCGAATTCGAGGCGGCGCTCGCGCTCGCGCCGGAGAATCCGGAGGCGCGAAAGGGGCTCGGATGGGTCCGGTCGGGGAAAGAGTGGCGCAAGGTCGCGGAGGTGTTCGAGGAGAAGCGCGCGGCGCTCAAGCCCGGCGCGCGGCAGCCGGCGCTCGACCTCGCGAAATGGGCCGCCGACAACGGCTTCCCCGACGGCGAATGGCGCCTCCTCAAGGCGGCCGCCGTCGCGGACGCGTTCGACAAGGGCATGATCGCGCGCGTCCGCCCGCGCATGGAGCGCCGGCGCGACGCGACGGTCCTCGCGCCGCCGCTCGCCGGCCGCTGGAAAGCTCTGGAAGACAACACCGGCCACCACCAGGTCAAGGTCTTCGCCACTTTCGCGATCGATTTCGTCCGGATCGGCGACGGCGGCGCATCGTGGAAAGGGACCGGCCGCGCGCTCGAAGACCACTTCGCCTGGGGCCAGACCATCTACGCTTGCGCCGCCGGGACCGTGACGTTCGCCGAGGACGGCTTCGACGACAACCCCATCGGCACGCCCGGCGCCTTCGACAAGGCCAACTTCGTCTGCCTTCAGCACACCGACGAAGAATACACCGCCTACGGACACATTCAGAAGGGCAGCGCCCTCGTCGAGCCGGGCGAGCGCGTGAAAGCCGGCCAGCCCATCGCCCGCGTCGGGAATTCCGGCGCCTCCGGCCTCCCCCACCTCCACTTCACACTCCAGCTCCCGGTTTTCGACGACGCCGGCAAGGGCGGCTGGGTCGGCATCCCCTGGCGCCTCTCGGGCTTCCGTGTGACCGAGGCCGCCGGCGCCGGGTGCGATTTCGAGGTGAAGCGGGCGCGTGTGGCGGAGGGGTGGGTGATGGATTTCGGGGAAAGGAAGTAAGTCGCTGCCAGGAGTGACCGGCGCCGCGCCCCTTCCGGCCTTTTCATGTTACACTACCATTTACACAGAACGCTGTGTAGGAGACCTCAAATGGCCACGAACCTCGCCCTGGACGACCGCCTCATCGCGACCGCGCTGAAACTCGGCCGGCACAAGACCAAGAAGGAGGCCGTCACCGCGGCTCTCGAGGAGTACGTCGCGAAACGCCGGCAATGGGCAATGCTCGAGGCCGAAGGCACCGTCGACTTCGACCCGAGATACGACTACAAGGCCGAGCGGCGGAGGGGGCATTGAGCGTCATCATCGACACGTCGGTGTGGTCGCTCTACGTGCGCCGAAAGCGGCGCCAGCTTCGTCCGGAACAGCGCAGTTGCGTCGAGGAGGTCAGGCTGCTGCTGCGCGAAGGACGCGCCCTGATGCCGGGCCCGATCCGGCAGGAACTTCTGTCGGGCATTCACGACGACGTCGCGTTCGAGCGGATTCGTCTGCTGTCGGAGGGCGTCCCCGACCTCCCCGTCGAGCGCGACGACTACGTGGAGGCGGCCAGGCTCAGCAACCGGTGCAGGGACAAGGGAGTGGCCGGCGCGCCGATCGACGTCCTGGTCTGCGCGATGGGCCTCAGAAGGGACCTGCCTGTCTTCAGCACCGATGCGGACTTCGACAGGTTCGAGGCGCTCCTGAAGATCCGAAGGCACCGGCCGACGAAGTAGCGCGGGCGAAGGGCCTTCTCCTCAGGTTCCCAGCCCGGATTCTTTCAAGGCTCGATTCAGCAGTTCGTCCAGGCCGAGCGGACGTGCCGTCTCCTCGATGTACTTCAGGTCGAGTCGAGGTCCGCTGACCTTGAGGACGCCGAGAACGTCGCGCCATTGCCGGTCGCTCACCATCCGGCCACGGCGGTACCAGTCGAGTTTCCTCAATACGATGTCTTCGGCTGATGTGATGCGGAGCTTCCGATCCGGCGCCTCCTCGAAGGCCGCCGAGACCGCCCGTCGCATCTGGGCGGCGTCCAGTGGATTGCCGCCTTCCTGGAACAGATCGATTTTTCGCATCGTCTTCAATTCGATGACGTTGAAAGAGCCCTTCCGCGAGAGCGCCTCGCGGACGGCGGCTTCCTCAACATAGAAGTCCCCTGTCAGCGCCTGCACCAGCGGGCGAACGCGATCCGCGGAGAGGCGGATCAGGAAGTCCGAATCCTGCGTCGGTCGGGGCTCGCCGTGGATGCCGCAGGCCATCGAGCCGCCGAGGACATAGGGAATGCCGAGCTTCTCCAGGAGCTCAGCCATGCGGAGGGTCAACTCGACGGCCTCGGAGAGGGGCACGGTCAATACCCCTCTTTGACCGGATCCCAGGCGAAGACCTTGAGCATGGTCTCCCGGTCCAGGCGCAGAGATGCCACTCGAAGCTGGATCTCCCGCTCCGATGCCGCCGGATGACGCATGCGCACGCCGGCGCGAGCCAGCTCCTCACAGGCCAGGTTCATGTCCCGGATCAACTGCACCTTTCGCCAGGAGGGCATCGCTCGCCAGCCCTCGATCAGAATCTGCTCGATCTCGGGCGACGTGTCCTCCGCCTGTGTCCGATAGCCCTCCGGTACGGTTGTTCCCGGCATGATCTTCAGGATACCAAGCGGCGGCGGTGAGCGCGAATCGGTCAGCGGCTTGCAGTGCGTGCCGTTCCCGTTCCCCCGTTCGCCCTTACCCCGTTCCCCTTACTCTCCCCCCGGCGTCCAGATGTTCTTCACCTGCGTGGCCTCGCGCAGGAATTCCGCCCCCTCGCCCTCGGCCGCGTCGACCCAGTTGCGCTTCGCTTTCCACTCGCACCAGGTGCGCTTCATGTTTCCGGCGCTCGCCGCCTCCGCCACTTTGGCGCTCTCCTGCGAACCAAAGGACCAGATCGCGTCCACGTCGTCATGGCCGGCGAGGACTCTCGCAAGGACGTCGCGTTTTCCGGTGACGATGTTCACGACGCCGGGCGGGACGTCGGAGGTTTCGAGGACCTGGTAGAAGTCCGTGGCGCTCAGCGGGTGCGTTTCGCTGGGGACCGCAACGACCGTGTTCCCCATCGCGATCGCAGGGCCGACGAGGGAGACCAATCCCAGAAGCGGGCACTCTTCCGGCGCCACGAGGCCGAGGACGCCGATGGGCTCGATGTGGGCGATGGTGAGGCCGCGAAGGGGCGCGCCGTGGACGGCGCCGTCGTACTTGTCGGCCCAGGCGGCGTACGTGAACAGGCGCGAAACGGCCGTGGCGACTTCGGTCTGGCCTTCGCGCCCCGTCTGCCGCGCGATGCGGGCGGCGAACTCGTCGGCGCGCGCGGAGAGGTTCTCGGCGACGTAGTAGAGGATCTGCGCGCGGCTCGCCGCCGTCGTGAAGCCCCATCCCTCCGCTGCGTGCGCGGCTTCGACCGCGTTTCGGATGTCCTTGCGGTTCCCGTCGCCGACCTCGCCGATCGCGCGCCCCGCCGGGTCGTTCACCACGATCGAATACCCCGAGTCCGGCCGCGCCTGCTTCCCGCCGATGAACATCTTCGCCGTCCGGTCCACCGCCGCACCGGCCTTCGGCGCCCGCGCCGCCTTCGGCGTGAACGTCGAATGCGGCAACACCCGCTTCACGTATTCGTAAATCCCCTCGCGCCCCCCCTCGCGCCCGAATCCCGACTCGCGGTACCCGCCAAACCCGACGGCGGCGTCGAAGAGGTTCGTGGAGTTGATCCAGACCGTGCCGGCCTTGACCTTGCGCGCGTAGTCGAGCGCGAGGTTCACGTTTTCGGTCCATATGGAAGCGGCGAGCCCGTAGCGCGTGTTGTTGGCGAGCGCGACGGCCTCGGCGGGGGTGCGGAACGTCATGCTGACGAGGACGGGGCCGAAGATTTCGACCTGGGCGATGGTGGAAGCGGGGGTGACGTTGGTGAACAGGGACGGCGGGTAGAAGCAGCCTTCCTTCGGGCACGCCCAGGACGGCTGCCAGAGCTTCGCGCCCTCGTCGACGCCCTTCTGCACGAGCCCCTTGATCCGCTCGAGCTGCACGGGCGCGACGATCGCGCCGATGTCCACGGCCTTGTCGAGCGGGTCGCCGACGCGCAGTTTTTCCATGCGGTCGCGCAGCTTGCGGATGAGGCGGTCGGCGATGCCTTCCTGGACGAGGAGGCGCGAGCCGGCGCAGCAGACCTGGCCCTGGTTGAACCAGATGGCGTCGACGACGCCTTCGACGACGGAGTCGAGGTCGGCGTCCTCGAACACCCCGAACGGCGACTTGCCGCCGAGCTCGAGCGAAAGTTTCTTCCCGGTGCCCGCGGTGGCCTTGCGGAGGATCCTCCCGACGTCGGTCGAGCCCGTGAACGCGATCTTGTCGACGTCCGGGTGCTCGACGAGCGCGGCGCCCGTCCGCCCGTCGCCCGTCACGATGTTCACGACGCCCGGCGGCACGCCCGCCGCGACGCACAGCTCCGCGAACGCGAGGGCCGTCACGGAAGTGAACTCCGCGGGCTTGAGCACCACCGTGTTCCCCATCGCGATCGCCGGCGCGATCTTCCAGGCCAGCATGAGGAGAGGGAAGTTCCAGGGAATGATCTGCCCGATCACGCCCACGGGCGCGTACCCCGCGAACTCCGTCTCCGCCAGTTGCGCCCACCCCGCGTGGTGGTAGAAATGCCGCGCCACGAGCGGCACGTCCGCATCCCGCGTCTCGCGGATCGGCTTCCCGTTGTCCATCGTCTCCAGCACCGCCAGCAGCCGCGCGTGCTTCTGCACCTGCCGCGCGATCGCGTACAGCACCTTCGCCCGCTCGTGCCCCGGTGTTTTCGACCACGCCGGAAACGCCTTCCGCGCCGCCGCCACCGCCGCATCGACCTCCGCCTTCGTCCCCTGCGCGACCCGCGCGAGCACCTTCCCTGTCGCGGGATTGAACGAATCGAAGTGCCCCGACCCCCCGACCATCTGCCCGCCGATGAAATGCCCCATCGTCCGCTTGCGCTCGTCGAGCCAGCGGTCGGCGATCGACGGCGACTCCGGCGCGGGGCCGAACTCCAGCGTTTCGAGGACTTCGGCGACTTTCATTTCAAGGCTCCGGGGAATGAAGGGTGGGTTCGTGTGTCGTGCTTCGTGCTTCGTGCGTCGTGGTTCGTTCCTCGTTATTCGTTACTCGTTTCTCGTTTCGGCGCTGCGCGGGCGAGCGGCAAGGCGACATGAGAACCTGCGGGGAAGGGGGGATCAATTGGAATCAGGCCGACGCTTGCGGTGTCGACCCGGCGCGGCGCAGCCGCGCCCCCTTTACCTTTCCCTGTCGTTTGCGCGGACGAACGACAGGTAAAGGTAAAGGGGAAAGGTAGAGTTCAAGGGGGCCGCTTCGCGGCCTCGCGCTGCGGGGTGGGTTCCACCCGAGGATGGGAACACGAGGCACGACGCACGAGGCACGACGCACGAAACTTGACTTCGCAAGTGTCAACCGCCTTTCCACCCTCCATCGCCTCCCGAATCGTAAGTCCTTTCACCGCAACGCCTGCTCCATGGCACGCGGGATGCACTCGCCTCCCCCCATGCGCCTGATTCTCTTCCTCGCCCTCTCCCTCCCCGCCGCCGCCCAGGACGCGCCCTCCTGGCGCTTCCGCGCGGGCGACCGCTTCACCTGGGAATGCCGTTCCGAGTACACATTCTCCTCGATGCGCACGCGCGACGGCGTGACGAGTCGGGTGACGAGCCCGCAGGTCGAGGCGCTGACCGTCGTCGCGGACGTCGAGTCGGTCGGCGACGATGGCGCGGCGCGGCTCGCGTTCGAGGTCACGGCGCTTTCGATCGACGCGGTCTGGCACGACACGGGGATGCGGGCGCGGTGGGACTCGAAGGAGGACAAGGACGTCGTCGCGGGGTTCGTGAGGTACGCGGCGATCGTCGGGCACCGGTTTCGGGCGCTCATCGCCGCCGACGGCGCGATCCGCGAGCTCGACGGCGGCGAATGGCCGAAGGACCGGGATCTGCCGCGGAAGAAACGGACGAGTCAGGGCGAAGAAAAAGCGGCCGACACCGCGCGCGACCCGACGCCGGCCCGGACGTGGCTCGAGCTCATGTTCGCGACGACGCCGCGGCGCGAAGCGGCGTGGGAGAAGCTGCTGGTCGTGCCGGCGCCGGAAGCGTTCGCGTTCGCGGCGGACGGACGCGACAAGGCGGGGCCGCACGACTGCGCACGCACGAAATTCGGGACGCGGGCGAAGGCGGAGGACGGGAAAGAGGTGCCGGTCGAGAACCGGAAAAAGGGAAGGTCGTGGTGGTCGGGGAGGATGGGGGCTGTCGTGAAGGCGGAGGTGGAGGGGAGGGAAGAGGCGGTGAGGTACAGGCCGGGGGAGTACGGGGAGGTGAGGGCGGAGGTGGAGATGAAGAAGAGAGAGGGACGGTAGCGAAGGGCAATTTTGAATGTTGAGTTGTGAATGTTGAATTTGAGACGCAGACGGCTAGTGAGCGCCGGGCAGCGCGTCCGCGGTCAGGAGGCCCACTCCTTTTCCCTCGACGATCAGGCCCGTGATCTTCCCGGACTCGACCTCGATGCGAACGGGGTGCGATTTACCGTCCTTCCCAGCGATGTTGAAATTCAGGATCGCGTGCTCCGTCCTGTGAAACCCGTCCCAGCCCAGCGTCAGGCCGCCCGTGGAGCTCATCGACGTCGTGCTGCACGCGCCCGCCCAGATCTCGGGATGCCCGCGCCCGAACGACTCCAGCGAGGCCGCGACCTCCGGAGCGGCCTCCGCGCCCGCCGCGGCCCAGTTCCCCGCCGCCATCTCCGCGAGGAACCGTTTCGCCACGTCCCCCGGCCTGACCGCCGAGGACGTCGCCGTCACGAGGACTCCCACCGCGACCGCGCCCGCGACGAGGCCGGCGCCGCCCAGCAGGAGCAGCACGATCAGCACCGCCTTGAATGTCGATGGCCCCTCCCGCTTGAATTCGGCGTCCATCGCTAGCGCCACTCCATGTCGCCGGGCGAGTACGGACGCCCGTCGACCTCGATGCCCGTCACCTCGTCCCCCTCGATGCACACCTCCACGACGTGCTTCACGCCGCTTCCGGACTGGATCGTGTACGTGTAGCGGGAAGGGGATCCCGCGCGGCCGGTGCGCGCGGCGATGGGGACGGTCGAGCGGGAGACCATCGTGGGGGCGGCGTGTCTGATCTCCGGGCGCGAGTGAATGCGGGCCGGCGCGAGGAGGAACCAGCCGACGGCCAGGGCGGGGATGGAGAAGACGGACGCCCATGCCAGGACGACGACGACGAGGACGGCGACCCAGGCGGAGGAAGCGGGGCGGGGGGAGGGGGCGACCATGGAGTTACCGTTCCTCCTCGGGCTCGACGACCGGGCTCGGGGGCTCGATGGCTTTCGGTGCCGGCACGGTGATGGAAGGGGGTTCCGGCGCGACGGGCAGGACGCACTCGCCGCCGATCCAGATTTCGGTGACGACGCCCGACTCCAGAACGAGTGCGACGTCGCGCTTCTGTCCGTCCTTGCCTTCGACTTCCCACAGCGACTCCACGCGTTCGACGGCGCGGATGCCGCGCTCGCCGAGGACGAGGTCGCCGGTGCAGTGGCGGGAGCGCAGGCGGAATTTCGGGCCCCAGACGCCGGCCTGGGACTTGGCCACGGCTTCCAGGCCCGACGCTACGGCGGGCGAGGTCAGGGTTGCGGCGCGCGTCGCGCGTCCCCCGCTCATTTCGCGGAGGAAGTCTTCGGCGGCGTGGTGTCCGTGCCGGGCGGGTTTTTCGACGGCGAGGGCGATGCCGGCGACGCAGGCGACCGCTCCGGCTCCGACGAGGCCGAGGGCGGCGACGAAGCCGAAGGCGAACCAGAGGATGCGCGAAGGTCCGCGGTGGAGTTTGGCGACGGGCACGTTTTCAGGATGGAATTCCGCGTTCATGATCCTCGTCCTCCCTCAAGGCGCTCCGCTGCGGACTGCAGGGGGCTGTGAGAAGAAGAGGTAATCGTGAGGCGGTGGCTTTTGAGGAATCTGGAGGGGAGTGTTGAGCGGGGTGGAGCCATAAGCCATAAGCCATAAGTCGCCGCCGGGCGGACGGTTCATCCGAGGTTGGCGGCTCCGACTGGAGCCCGATGTGCGTCGTTCCAGCCACAAGCGCAGATGTCGCGCAACCCCCGCTGCAGCCGTCGCTTATGGCTTATGGCCTATGGCTTATGGCTCGCCCGGCAGCGTCTAAACCATGGGATGATGATGCGCCGCGGAATACTCTCCCGTGATGAAATGCGATAACTGCCGCTCAATGTCACTGAGCAGCGTACTCGCCCCCAGCCGGAAAAGACCCGGCTCCAGCCAGTCGTTCCCCAGTTCCTCTTTCATCAGAATCATCCAGTCCAACGCCTGCTTCGCCGTGCGGATACCGCCCGCGGGCTTGAACCCGACCCGATGCCGCGTGTCCGTCAGGTAGTCCCGAATCGCCCGCGTCATCACCAGCCCGAACGGCAGCGTCGCGTTCACCGACTCCTTCCCCGTCGACGTCTTGATGAAGTCCGCCCCCGCCTGCATCGCCACGTGGCTCGCCACCGCGACGTTCCGCAGCGTCCCCAGCTCGCCCGTCGCGAGAATCACCTTGAGATGCGCAGGGCCGCACGCCTCGCGGAAAAGCTTCACTTCGTCGTAGAGCCCCTTCCAGTCGCCCGTCAGCACGTGCACGCGCGAAATCACCACGTCGATCTCGGAAGCCCCCGCAATCACGCTCCGGCGCACTTCCTCGATCTTGAGGTCGAGCGGCGTCTGCGCCGCCGGAAATCCCGTGGAGACCGCGGCGACCGGAATGCCGCTTCCGCGCAGCGCCTCGACCGCGACCGGCACGAGGTTGTGGTAGACGCACACGGCGCCGGTCGTGATGCGCCGGCCGCCGAGGCCCATGGCCTCCAGCAGGTCCTCGCGGACGGGGCGGCGCGCCTTGGCGCACAGGCGCTGGACGTTGCTCGGCGTGTCGTCGCCGGCGAGCGTCGTGAGGTCGATGAGCGTCACGGCCTTCACGAGCCACGCGGCCTGCCATTCCTTTTTCACCGTGCGGCGCGCAGGGAGCGACGCCGCGCGCCGCTCGACGGCGCTGCGGTTGATGCGGAGCCCCGCGAGGCGGTCGAGGTCGAGAGGCACGCCCGGGTTGCGGGGGGCTTCGGGGATTCTGGAAGCGGTCTCGGCGCGCTGGAGGCTGACGGGCATGGGGGCGAATGATACGCCATTTCAGCCGGTCTCCTCAATCCGGAAGCCGGAACGCAGAAGAAGCGCGAATGCCCAAGGGCCAGGAAAACTGTCGATTCACAAGAAATCAAGCCCAGGTCGCGGATCCGAGGTCGGCCCGGGTTGGGAATTGAAACGTCGACGGTTTGTACGTTTCCCTGGCCCTTGGGCTTCGCGCTTTCCGACTTTCCGCCATGTTTCGCGGTACCATGGGCGGTCAGCCCATGCGCACACTGACCGCCCTCCTTCTCACCCTCCTCGCCGGCTGCGGCCCGTTCTCCCACAACGACACCGACGCCGCCTGGCTCGTGCCCGAAACCCGCCGCGCGAGCCGCGAACTTCCGGACCTCGATCCCGCGAAAACCTTCCGCGTCGCCGTCTACGGCGACGTCCACTGCGGCCGCCTGGAGCACCGCGCCGTCGTCGCGGCCATCCGGCGCGAGAAGCCCGACCTCGTCGTCTACATGGGTGACGCGCTCGACTGCCGGCCGCTGGGGCACTTGCCGGATTGCGGGGAAGCGGCGTACGCGATTCCGCTCTGGCCGCAGTTTTATCGCGGGCGGCCGGCGTTCAGTTTCCTTTCCTTCGTGCCGTTCCCGGCGGTCGTGCACGAGCTCCTGCTCAACGGCCCCTGGCCGATCCGCCACGCCAACGGCCTCAACGACTTCCTCGAGGACTCCGCGCCGCTCCGGCTCGAGGACGGCGTTCCGTTCCTGTTCGTGCCGGGGAACCACGACGTCTTCCACGAATTCGACCGAGGGGAGATCGCGCGGCTGTTCGGCGAGCCGGGGGGCGAGGGCGGGCGCGACCCCGAGGCGCTGTGGTTCGCGACGGACGCCGGCGGCGTGCGGTTCGTCGTCCTGAACACCGGCACCGACACTCCCTGCGACGGCGAGCCGCTCGCGGAGGACGGCGCGCAGCTCCGCTGGCTCGACGCGCAGCTCGCCGGCGCCGAGGCCCGCGGAATGACCGCGGTCGTCTGCGCCCACCTCCCGCCCCGCTCCTCCGGCACGAACGACCCGCCGCGCGAGGCCGTGACCGTCCGGTTGACGCAGCGCGTCATGGCCCACCCCTGCGTCCGCCTGGTCCTCTCCGGCCACATGCACGAGTACGAACGTGTCGAGCTCGCGCGCCGCAAAGGGCCCCCCGCGACCTTCGTCGTGACCGGCGGCGCCGGCGGCGTGTTCGACCGCGAGCCCGAGGACCGCGTCGGCGGCTCGCAGATCCTCATCGAAGACCGCCACCACTTCGTCCTCCTCGAATTCCGCGCCGCCGACGTCCACGGGAAATTCGTCGCCGTCGACGAGCCGCCGGACCGCACGGCGGGCGCCTCGCGGGACATCCCTCTCATGAGGAGCCCGCCGCCCTCGGACGAGTTCACGATCCCGCTGGTTTCGCCCCGCTGAACCGGAGAAGCCGATGCGCACGTTCGTCCTGCTGCTCGTCCTGTCGACCGCCGCCGCCGCCGACCCCGGCCGCTGGGAACCCGCCAATACCTGGGTCTTCATGGCCGGCGTCCTCGAGTGGCAGGACAAGAACCTGTCCCCCTTCCCCAAAAAGGACCGCAAGGACCGCGTGCTCGAAACGAAATTCAAGGAAGCGGGCGTCCCCGCCGGCCAGATCGTGTTCCTCGAGGACGCGCAGGCGACCCAGAAAGCCATGCAGCAGGAACTCCGCAAGCTCGCCGAGGCCGCGCCCGAGGGCAGCACGTTCGTGTTCTACTACGCGGGCCACGGCATGCAGGACGACGGCGGCGAGGTCTACCTCGCCAACCACGACGCCGACACCGGCAAAAAGAAGGCGACCTGCGTCGCCATGGCCGACGTCGAACGCATCCTCTCGAAGAACTTCAAGGGCGCGCGCCTCTTCTTTCTCGCCGACTGCTGCTACTCCGGCGCGCTCGCGAAGGTCGTGAAGTCCTTCGACGGCAAACCCGCCGCCTGCCTCACCAGCGCCACCGCCTCCAACGTCTCCACCGCCGAATGGACCTTCACCGACTCCCTCGTCTCCCTCTTCGACGGCGACGGCGCCCTCGACACCAACGCCGACGGCTCCCTCACCCTCCGCGAAGCCGACGCCTGGTCCGCCGGCGAAATGCGCTTCAAGGAGGGCCAGCTCACCCGCGCCGCCCTGACCCCCCAGTTCGACGTCGACTTCGTCTTCGGCGCCGTCGACCCCGCGCTCAAGCCCAAGGAGATCCCGGGCCCCTGGAAATTCCACGACTACTGCGAGGTCGAGGAAAAAGGCGTCTGGTACCGCTCCCAGGTCCTCGACGGCCGCGAAGGCGAATGGTTCATCCACTACCTCGGCTGGGAGGCCAAGTACGACGAATGGGTGCCGGCGAAGCGCATGCGCAAGCCGCAGGGCATCGGGCTGTCCGGCGGCGACGCGGTGAAAGTCGAGTGGAAGGGGAAGTGGTACCCGGCCAAGGTGATGAAAGTCGAAGGCGACTTCGCCTTCATTCATTACGACGGGTTCGGGGCCGAGTGGGACGAGTGGGTGACGGGGAAGCGGGTGAAGAAGTAGCCTCCTGTTCGGCGCGCTCCCGCTCTTCGATGTACCCGTCCACCCACGCGGTCCAGCCCTTCGGAAACGGTTTCTTCATCTCCAGCCCGCACCCCGGGCAGATGGCGTAGGCCACGGCGCCGCAGAGGGCCGCGCGGAACGCGACGTCCGCGCGTTGCTCTTCGTTATGCAGCTTTCCGCAGACCTCGCACTTCGTCCCGTCGAGAATTCTGTCTGACATGGCAGGGATCTCCAGGAAGAAGAGTGGAACCCGTTCGCGCGCGGGGAGGATTCTAACCTGCGGGGTCCGATTTCAAAGCGCGGGTTCGGAGTTCGGCGTTCGGAGTTCGGAGTTCGGCGTTGACGCGTAGCGCCCGGGCGGCCGACATCTGGTTGTGTCTGGTGCTGGCGGGAGTCATCCTCACGAGCGCGATTGTGCTCGCGTCCGTGTTCCGCCTTCGCTCTTCGAGCTACCGCGGACGGGCTGCCCCGGCCATCGCCTTCAGTAGAGGCAGGCATCGAGAAGGGACAGCACTTCCTGCAGGACCTCTTCGGGCGCTCTGCCGATGCATCTGGCCTTCCGAGCGCGGAAATCGAGGGCCTTGACTTGTTCCACCATGACGAAACCGGTCACGCCCAGGTTCTCAGGGATGTGCACGTGGAATGGGTAGTCGCGATGCGTGTGAGTGATGGGGCAGACGATGGCAAGGCCTGTGTGACGGTTGAAGAGGTCGTTGCTGACCACCAGTGCGGGGCGGCGGCCACGCTGCTCGTGGCCGGACTGAGGGTCGAAGGTGACGGCAACAAAGTCCCCTTTCCGTGGGAAGTACTCCGCCATCTACCAGACCTCCTTGCCGACAGGTCGACCCCAGTCCATCTCCCGGGTCCTGCGGTTCCGGGGAATACGTCTCACCAGTTCGCGCAGATCGTGCTTGCCTCGAACCAGGCGAACGGGCTTGACAACAATGACTCCGTCGCGCGCCACCACGTCCACGGTGTCCCCCACACGTATCGCGACCTCCGAGAGCAACTGCTTGCTCAGGCGAAGCCCCTGACTGTTGCCCCATTTCTGGACTTTTGTGGTCATGGCCCGACCTCCTAGGGATATCCGAAGTATAGCCATGACTGCCCCTCGGGTCCATCGAGTTCCGAAATCCCAACATCGAGCCGTCGCCCGGGGCCGGTGCTATCATCATTCACGGGACCTGGTGAGGGGGCGTCGAATGTCGCGCGAATCCGATCTGCTGTTCGGCCTGCTGGCCTTGCAGATGAATTTCGTGTCGAAGGAGCAGCTCCTCGAGTGCGCGGCGGTCTGGATGAACGATCGGTCGCGCGATCTGGGGAAGCTTTTTCTGGAGCGCGGATTCCTGAAGGATTTCCAGCGTGCGGCGGTGCGCGCGATGGTCGAGGCGCAGCTCCGGTCGAACGGGGGCGACGCCGAGCGGTCGCTGGCCGGACTGGCGTCGCCGAAGGCGGTGCTGGAGTCGCTCCTGGGGCTGAATCCGCCGCCGGACGTGGAGCGGTCGATCGCGGCGGTGAAGGCGCGAGACGTGAATCAGACGGTGATCGTGGCGCCTCCGTCGCCGGACCGGTACCGGCTGGGTGCGGAGATCGCGCGGGGCGGACTGGGGCGGGTGATGGAAGCGTTCGACGCGACGCTGGGGCGGAACGTGGCGGTGAAGCTGGTGCTGGACGACCTGGCGCCGGACCTTGCGGAGCGGTTCGAGCGCGAGGCGAAGCTGACGGGACGGCTGGAGCACCCCAACATCGTCCCGATCCACGATTACGGGACCCTCTCCCCCTCGACGGGCTCGGGGCAGGGGGGCCCTTCGACAGGCTCAGGGCAGGGCAAGCGGCTTTTCCTGAGCATGAAGCGGATTCGCGGACGGGATCTCGGGAAGCTGCTGAAGGCGATCGCGGAGGGGGACAAGGACGCGCGGAGGACGTATTCGCGGGCGCGGCTCCTGCGGATGTTTCAGGACATCTGTCTGGGGATGGCGTTTGCGCACGATCACGGCGTGATCCATCGTGACCTCAAGCCCGCGAACGTCATGATCGGCGACTACGGCGAGACGCTGATCGTGGATTGGGGGCTGGCGAAGGTGCAGGGCGAAAGGGGGGAAGGGCGGAAGGGCGGAACGACATCGTCGGTCTCGCCGGAGTTGACAATGGAGGGCGAAGTCGTCGGGACGCCGGCGTACATGTCGCCGGAGCAGGCGGCGGGGGAGATCCACGAGGTGGACCATCGGAGCGACGTCTACTCGCTGGGGGCGATCCTGTACCAGATTCTGACGCTGCACGCGCCGTTCGAGGGGAAGACGGCGCGGGAGATCATCAGCAAGGTGCGTTCGGGCCGGATCACTCCTCCTTCGCACAGAGTGGGGAACGGGGGAACGGGGAACGAGGACCCGGAACGGACGGTCGTGAAGGCCCCCTCGACTCACACGGTGGCGGACGCGATCCCGCAGGAACTGGACGCGATCTGTCTCAAGGCTCTGGCGTTCAAGCGCGAGGACCGCTACCAGACGGCCACCGAGCTTCACGACGAGATTCAGCTTTTCCTCGAAGGCGTCAAGGAGCGCGAGCGCAACCACGCGTTGGCCGAGGCGGCGGTGGCGAAGGCGAAGGAGCTGGCGGCGCGGCAGAACCGCCTGCGGGAGGAAGCCAGGTCTGCGGCGGAGGAGGCGAAGAAGAAAGAGAAGGACGTCAAGCCGCACGAGGACAAGGCGGCGCTCTGGGCGGGGCAGGACCGCGCGGGGGAGCTGGAGCGCGAGGCGGTGGGCGCGTTCGCGGAGGCGAACGCGGCGCTCACGGTCGCGCTCGGCCACGAGCGGGAGCACGCCGAGGCTCGGCGGCTGAAGGCGGAGCTATTCTGGGGGAAGTACCTGGAGGCGGAGGAGAAGGGGGACAAGAAGGACGCGTTGCTCCACCGCAAGATGGTGGAGCAGTACAACGACGGCCCGCTGGACGCGCTGCTGAAAGGCGACGGGACGCTGACCGTGCGGACGCGGGCGTATCCCTGCCGGTGCCTGGTGGACAGGCGCATCGTGAAGCCCGAGGAACTGGCGTGGATGGGGTATCACCCGTTTTCGGGCCGCGCGCTGGACGGAATGAAAGGGGCCGAGGGCCTTCCGGACCTGGAGCCGAAGGAGCCGGTGCATCTCAAGGTCCACGGCCCGGACTGCGAGCCGCTCGCCGTCGAAGGCGCGGACGTCTGGCTGTTCCGGTACGAGGAAATCGAGCGGCGACTCATGCCGGTGACACCCGACTTGCGCGCAGCGCAAGTCGGCCTGAGCGAGCGAAGCGAGTCGAAGGGCCCTCCCGTGGACGCACTGTTTGCTTCGGATTCGCCGTACCGCCCGCAGGGCTCGGGCCTGCACCTCGGCCGAACGCCGATCGAAAAGCGCACGCTGCCGATGGGCTCGTATCTGCTCCTGGTGGCGCACGAAGGCCGCGCACCGCTGCGCGTCCCCGTCTCTATCCCGCGCTGCGGCTCCTGCGAGCAGGACGTGACGCTGTTCCGCCCGGACGAGATCCCGCCGGGCATGATCCCGATCCCCGCGGGGCCGTTCGGGTACCAGGGCGATCCGGAGAATCCGCACGCCGGTCCCGCGGAAACGAAGGTCGTGGACGACGTCTTCATCGCGCGGCACCCCGTCACCTGCCGCGAATACTGCGAGTTTCTCAACGACCTCGCGAAGGTACACCCCGACGAGGCGGCGAAGCGGGTCCCGCGCCAGGTGGAGGAAACGGGTTTCTACTGGGCGGGGCCTCCGTACGCTGTTCCGACCGCCGACGGGCTCGCGGCGGCGTCCGTCGAGCTGAAGGCGAAGGCGAAACGGCTCCAGAACAGCCCGGTGGACTGGGAAGAGGACTGGCCGGTCCTCAGCGTCTCCTGGGAAGACCTGATGACGTTCTGCGCTTGGCAGCGAGCGCGTGATGGCCGCGTCGTGACCCTCCCGCACGAGGAAGCATGGGAAAAATCGGCGCGGGGAACGGATCGGCGGTTCTTTCCGTTCGGGAGTCATCTTGACGAGCGGTGGTGCAACAATCAGCGTTCCCATCCCGGAGGTTCGAGACCGGTGCGCGTGCAGGAGTTCGCGGGCGACGAATCGCCTTACGGCATTCGTGGATTGGCGGGCAATGCGCAGGATATGTGCCTGAACTCTCCAGGAGCGGAGTACCCCGGCTGGCGGCTGTTCCGCGGCGGCCTCTGGAGCCTCACGGGAATCCTCTCCCGCGCCACGTACCGCACGGGCATCACGACCCGCCTTGTTTTCTGGAGCTACGGGGGTCGGGTGGTCGCGCCGTGCCGTCTTGCGAGGACTCCTTAGCCCTTTACGCTCTTGCCCTTTTACCCTCTTTCACCGGGGAGGCCACGGGCCGCAGGATCTGGAGGTCTTCGCCCGTTTGTACGACGCCCTGCTCTGGCTGGTGCCGGAGATCGGAAAATTCCCGAGGAGTTTCCGCTTCACGTTGGGCGAGAAGCTCGAGAGCATGCTGTACGGCACACTGGACGATCTGGTCCGGGCAAGATACGCACGCACCGCCACGAAAAAGGAGATCCTTGGCGGTGTCAACGTGCGCCTCGAGCGCATTCGCGTGTTCTTCCGGCTGAGCAGGGATCTGAAGGTGATCGGCCACGACAAGCACGAGCGGGCGATCCGCGACGTGGATTCGGTCGGCCGGCAGGTCGGCGGTTGGATCAAGTCGTTGGAGGGGGGTGTCCGGCCATGAACCGTGTCGGCGGACTGTTCGATCGGATCTGGTCCTTCGAAAACCTCTGGGAGGCGGCGCGGCGAGCACGCCGGGGGAAACGCTATCGCGCGGCCGCCCTGGAGTTCGATTTTAACCTCGAGCACGAGCTGCTCAGGCTGGAACAGGTTCTTGCGGCCGGCTCCTGGCGGCCGGGGCCTTTCCGGGAGTTCCGCATCTTCGAGCCAAAAGAGCGGCTGATCAGCGCGCCTCATTACCCGGATCGGGTCGTCCATCACGCCGTGATGCGGATCGTCGGGCCGGAGCTGGATCGCCGGTTCGTGAGCCAGAGCTACGCCTGCCGAAAGGGAATGGGGACGCACCGGGCGATTCTTCGATGCGCCGAACTCTGCTGCAGCCACCCGTATGTTCTGCGGTGCGACATTCGTAAATTCTACCCCAGCGTGGATCAAGCGATCCTGAAAGCGAAGTTCCGGCGGGTCTTCCGCGAACCCCGCTTGCTGCAAGTCCTCGACGCGATCGTGGACGGGTCCAATCCACAAGACCCGACACCGTGGATTTTTCCGGGAGATGACCTCTTCACCTCCGCTGAACGGCGCCGAGGCCTGCCGATCGGCAGCCTGACAAGCCAGTGGTTCGCCAACCTCACGCTCAACGATCTGGATCACTACGTCGTCCGTGTCCTTCGGCCCGCGGGGTACGTCCGGTATATGGACGATTTCCTGCTCTTCGGAGAAGACCCCGAGACCCTCGCCCGCCATCGCGAGACCATCCGGGTCTTCCTTCAGGCCGAGCGCCTCAAATTGCACGAAACAAAGTCTGTCGTTCTCCCGACCTCGCGCGGCGTGCCCTTCCTCGGATGGAGGGTATTTCCCGGATTCCGCCTTCTCCGAAGCGAGAACAAGCGCCGGGCCCGGCGCCGCCTGCGCCGGCTCGCGCGAGACTTCAGGCGCGGCGACTCGTCGGTCCAAAACGTCCGGCAGTCGGTCACCGCCTGGATCGCCCACGCATCATGGGGCGACACCTGGCGCCTGAGAAAGGAGCTGATCGAAAAGACGACGTTCCGCAGTGCCATTCGACTCGCTACGCTCGCTCAAGGCAGTCCCGGCGTCCGCCGGTGACGGCTGGCGGTTGTTCCGCGGCGGCAACTGGAACAACACGGGAATCAACTCCCGCGCCACGAACCGCACGGGCAACACGAGTCCACTCCCCTGCAAGGGAGGGCCGGCAGGCGCCCGTCTGTTCCGGTGCGATCGGAGCGGCGAACATGAAGATGGCCCGGCGGATCCTGGTAGCCGGCCGAAACCCGAGCGCACAGCGCTCGAGGCGAAGGTCGGCGAACGCCTCCGCCGGGCCGGTTCGCGCTTCCCAAGAAGCAGGCGGATCGTCACGAAGAGGAGCACGAGAAGGCGGCGCGGGGCGTCGATGGGCGCGTTTACCCCTGGGGCGACGACTACGACGGGTCGTACTCGCACACGAGCGTCTCCATCCCCGGCGGAATCCGACCGATGCCCGTGGGGTCGTTCGCGACGGACGAGTCGCCCTTCGGCGTCGCGGACCTGGCGGGCGGCGTGCAGACGTGGCTTCTCAACGCGGCCCAGGTGCCCCATCGTTACCTCTGCTGCCAGCGCGGGGGCTCGTGGACCCTGCCGGAGAGGAACGCCCGCGCGGCGTTGCGTCAGGGCTATCCCCAGACGAACGTCCTCCGGTCCATCGGCTTCCGCCTGGCGGTGCGACCAATGAATCAGGCTCGGCTTCCCTCGGTGGCAACCTGATGGAAAGGGAAGTGGTACTCCGTGAAGGTGATGAAGATCGAAGGCGACTTCGCGTTCACCCATTACGACGGGTTCGGGGTCGAGTGGATGGCGCAGGCCACCGCCCCATGCAGCATCCCGTATCCCGCCAGTCTGCCGCGCTGTTTCTCGTCGTGCTGTTTCCCGCAGACTTCGTATTTCGTCCCGTCAGCGAATCCGTTCTGCATGGCCAGCCTCCCATTCATTCGCGCAGCAACCGCTCTTGGCGCGGTGCGCCAGCGATCAGGCGGGACGCACAATTCGCGGCATGTTTGATTCCGAGTCGTTCACCTGACTATGATCCTCGTTCATGAGGCGATCACAGCCGGTCGAAGCGTAGCGCATGCCCCCTGCCTCCAGCAACGCGCTCATCGTTCAGAGCGACAGCACGGTGCTCCTGGAAGTGCATGCTCCACGCGCGGAAGAGGCGCGGGAGGCGCTCGCGCCGTTCGCCGAGCTCGTCAGAAGCCCGGAGCACGTGCACACCTATCGACTGACGCCGCTCTCCATCTGGAACGCGCGTTCCGCGGGGCTCTCCGGTGCCGCGATGGTCGCCGCCCTGCGCGAGCATTCGAAGTACCCGGTGCCGGGAAACGTCGCGACCGAAGTCGCGGAGCTGGCGGCGCGGTACGGGCGAGTGGTGCTCACGAAGAATGGAGAGGCGCTCATGTGTACCTGCTTCGACCGTTCCACGGCGGAGCGGCTCGCGCGCGACAAGGCCGTCGGTCCGCACCTCGAAGACCGGATCGACGCGACCCGCTTTCGCGTGCTTCCGGCCGCGCGCGGCGTGCTCAAGCAGGCGCTCGTCGCCGCGGGTTTCCCCGCGGAAGACCTGGCCGGTTACGCGGCCGGCGAGGAAATGCAGGTCGCCCTTCGCGAAAGGTGCCGTTCGGGCGCCTCGTTCGAGGTGCGCGACTACCAGCGCGGCGCCGCGGACGCGTTCCATCTCGCGGGTTCGGACCGGGGTGGCAGCGGCGTCGTCGTGCTTCCCTGCGGTGCAGGAAAGACCATCGTCGGCATGGTGGCGATGGCGGCGGTCGGGCAGACGACGCTCATCGTGGCCACCAGTCTCACCTCGGTGAAGCAGTGGCGCCGGGAGATCCTGGACAAGACGACACTTCCCGAGGATGCGATCGCGGAGTACACGGGCGAGTCGAAGGCCATCGGGCCGGTGACGCTCACGACCTACCAGGTGCTGACATGGCGGGCCGCTCGAGAGAGCGAGTTTCCACACCTGGCGTTGTTCCGGGCCCGGTCCTGGGGGCTCATCATCTACGACGAAGTGCACCTCCTTCCCGCGCCGGTCTTCCGCGTCACGGCCGATCTTCAGGCCCGCCGCCGCCTCGGGCTGACGGCGACTCTGGTGCGCGAGGACGGCCGCGAGGGGGACGTGTTCGCGCTGATCGGGCCCAAGCGCTACGACGTCCCGTGGCGGGAGCTGGAGCAACGCGCCTGGATCGCGACGGCGGTCTGCACCGAGGTGCGCGTCCCGATGACGGAGGCGCGGCGCATGGAGTACGCGCTCGCCGAACGCCGCGGGCAATTCCGCATCGCGGCGGAAAACCCCGAAAAGGCCGCGCACGTGCGCGCCGTGGTGGCGAGTTGCCCGGAGGGCCGCGTGCTCGTCATAGGCGAGTATCTTTCCCAACTCGAGTCCCTCGCTCGCGAGATGTCCGCCCCGCTTGTGACCGGCAAGACGCCGCAGGTCGAGCGGGAGAAACTCTACGACCGGTTCCGCCGCGGCGAATTGCGCCACCTGATCCTCTCCAAGGTGGGCAACTTCGCCATCGATCTGCCCGACGCGGACGTCCTCATCCAGGTTTCGGGCATGTTCGGGTCGCGTCAGGAGGAGGCCCAGCGGCTCGGCCGCATCCTTCGGCCGAAGGCGAACGGTCGGACTGCGCACTTTTTTTCCCTGGTGTCGCGCGACACGCGCGAGGAGGATTTCGCCCACCATCGAAAGCTCTTCCTCACGGAGCAGGGTTACTCCTATCGCATCGAGATCGTCCCCGGAGCCTGAGTCCATGGTCGATTCCGCTCACCCGCTGGACCCGTTCCTTCCGTTGCTCCAGGCCGCCCGGCCCGCGATCCTCTCGAACGCGACCCTGCTGGAGGTCCAGGACCTCGCGCAGATGCTCGAGCTGAGCCGCGATCCGCGCATCGGTCGCCACCTTCTCGCGCGGCTCTCGGATACGGTGGCGATCGTCGACCCTGGCGCGGAGGAACTCCTTGTCAAAGCCCTGCGCACGGCGGGACACACGCCCAGGACGGTGAAGGGAGTCGAACCGTGAGCCGGGCCGCTCTTCCGTTTGTCCTCGCCGGCAAGCCTGCGCAAGCCGAGCCCAACCTCGAGTATGTCAGCTCTGAGGAGGCCCGGAAGGCCGCGCGCTTCTGGGTCGGCAAGGAGGCGAATTCTCTGCGCAAGGCCGAATGCATGGAGCGGCTCCTCCGCGCCTGGCGCGATCCAAGGCGAGCCGCCGAAGTCGTGGAGGCGCTCCGGCCGGATGAACGCGCCGCGCTGGCCGTCGTCCGGCGCTTCGGCGGGTCCATTTCGGGGGAGATCCTCCGGCGCGAGCTTCTCGCCAGAGAAGTCGTCAAGGAGAAAAAGCGGGGAGACCCCGACTACTACCGCAGGGACGACGATCCGGTGCTCAATCTGTGCGAACGCTTCGTGCTCATGAGGGAAGCGGGAACCTGGGACTCCTATTCAGGCGGTCTCTCGGTCCGATACCCGGGCGTCGCGTTGCCCGCCCGGGTAGCCGCCCTGATCGAGCCGGCCGCTTCGCTCGATTGGAAGGCATCGGCGCCCGCCGGCAAGGCACCGGAATCGGCCGTCGGCCGGGCGCCCGCGCAGGTGATGGTCGATCTGGAGCAGACGGCCGGAGCTCTGCGGGCCATGGGCGGCTGGAAAGTCAACCAGGGCGGAGCGCTGCCCGCCGCGGCGCGAAACCGGCTGGGCAAGCTGCTGCCTTCGGCGGGGAAGGACCCGCTCGAACCGCCGGACCGGTGTGTCCTCGATTACGCCCTGCTGTGCGCCCTCGGAGCCGTCGAGATCGACGGGGCCGAGGGGCGGCTTGAACCCGAGCGCGCGGAGCGCCTGCTGCAACTTCCTTGCGAAGCGCAGGCGTCCGGGTGGATTCGCGCGTGGATGACCCTGCGCATCTGGCAGGATGCCATCGGCGGGGTGCCCGACCGCGACAACCGGGAGGAATCCACGCGCATCGACCCGAACTCGATGCGCAAGGCCCGGGAGCTTCTTGTCTGGACGCTCACGCGCGTCGCGCACAGCGGCATCGGCTGGCTCGATCTCGAGACGTTCCTCCTGGATCTCTATGTGGCCGCCGGCGAGTACGGCTTCTCTTTCTACTGGCACGATTACGCCTGGACGCCTCGTCTTGCCTCGGCCGCCGGGAAGGACGCGCTGCCGGCCGGGTTCGAGCGCTCGCGCGCCTTCTGGATGGACGACGGGGGTGTCTGGGCGGCGAACGCGCTGCTCTCCACTTTCGTCCACCTCGGCGTCGTCGAGCGGGGACGCAGCGGCGGCGCCCGTTCCGAGCGCTGGTCTTTCCGTCTCACCGAAATCGGCATGGCCGTCTTCGGCGCTCCCGAAGTCCGGCGCCCGAGGGCACCGGAGAGCGAAAAGTGCCTCACCGTTCAGCCGAACCACGAAATCCTGCTCTATCTCGACGCCGCCGACGGGGCGGCCGTGACGACGCTCGGGCGAATCGCGTCGCGGGCGTCCACGACCGGCGTCGTCCAGACTTTCGAATTGACGCGCGACTCCGTGTACGGGGCGCTCGAGGGAGGAATGACTGCCGACGCGATCGAGTCGTTCCTCGCCGAACGGAGCCGCAACAGCCTGCCGGCGAATGTCGCCCAATCCCTCGCCGACTGGTCGCGCAAACGCGATGCCCTCGTCGTGCGCGGCGGAGTCGCCGTCGGGGCGAATCTGCCCGAAGGCCAGGATGTCCTCCGGGGCCGCGCCGTGGGGAAGCGATTCGTCCTCGCCTCGGCAAGGGCGGCGGGCAAGGAGGCGCAGGCTGTGCGCATCGCAGCGGAGTCCGCGGTTCCGCCGCGCAACTGGATGATCAACGAATACGGAGTCGTCTCGCCGGAAGAGCCGATGTCTCTCATCGGCGGCGCCCGGATGCGCCGCTTCGCCGTCTCCTCCGGGAACTCCTGGCGGATCACTCGCGAGTCCGTTCGCGCGGCGCGCGAACTGGGCATCACGAGCGACCAGATCCTCGCCTGGCTGGAAGCGCACCTGAGCCAGGAGTTGCCGCCGGTTCTGGCGGCTGCCATCAGGAACTGGGCGGGCGCGCGCGCGAAGTCATTCCTCGGCGACGTGGTTCTTCTTCAGGTCGACGACCCCAAGGCGTTCGACGCGCTGCGGCGGAGCGCGCGTCTCCGCCCGTTCCTCCAGGGCACGCTGGCCCCCGGTTGCTTCATCGTGGCGGCGAACATGCGCGACGAGGCGAGCAAGCTTCTGGGTGAGCTGGGATTCGCGCTCGACGGGCCCTGCAAGCTCGAAGGGGAGGCCCCGGGGACGGGGTTTTGAGCCGGCGTGTCTGATCGAAGGCGAGGCCGTAACGGCGTTCCATAGCCGCCCGACATCGTTCGCATGCATGGAGAAATCACTGGCGGGATGGGAGGATGAAAATGCGATCCAATGTGTAGGTAAATATGAATTAGTACCTACAGTTTGTGCTTCATTCCTACTTCTTCTTCTGTCAGAATCGCTGGTGATGAAACTCGATCTGGCCCAACTGCCCGCCATCCTTCGACCCGCGGATGTCGCCGGGGCAGGCCACGCCGGCAGTCGCCTCAGGCCGCTCCTTCGCAGCGGGAGCGTGACCCGCCTTGCGCGCGGCGTCTACCTGAATCACGCCGCCGCGCCATCCGAGCTCGCCACCGTCGCCGCAGTCTGTAGCCGGGTGCCTGACGCCATCGTCTGCCTCTTCTCCGCACTGCTGATCCATGACATCGGAACCCAGCTTCCCCACGCGGTCTGGATCGCCGTTCACCCCAAGGCCCGGAAACCAAACCTGACGAGCCTATCCACGAGGATCGTGCGCTTCTCCGGCCCATCGGCAACCTACGGCGTCCTCCATCGAACGGCCGATGGCATCCCCTTCCGCATCACCTCCCCGGCCCGCACGATCGTGGACTGCTTCCGCTACCGCAACAAGCTCGGACTCGACGTTGCGCTGGAAGCGCTGACGGACGGCGTTCGGCGGAAGAAGGTCCCCGTCGCCGAGATCGACAGAGCGGCGGACGTGCTCCGCATGAGGAACGTCATGCGGCCCTATCTGGAGATGCTTCTCGCGTGAACCGAAGGGGTTGCAACCACGCTGCATCTGCGCGATATCGTCGACAGTCCACCCCCGGTTGCCGACATTTTTGGGTTGAAGGGGTCGTCCAGATTTCAGATAATGTCGGCACTGATGCATAGTATGCCGACATTTTCAGGAAAGAACGACTCGGGAGAGATTCCCCTCACGCTCGACCGCCTCCGACGCAGCGGCCTGGGGGCCGTCTTTCGCCCCGGCAAACTGGAGGCGGCCGGGATCAGCTACGATCAGCTTCGCTCCCTCGTCCGCTCGGGGAAAATCGAGCGCATCGCACGCGGGCTCTACCACCTCACCGACTCCGAGCCTACCGAGCGCCACCACCTCGCCGCCGTCTGCGCCCGGGTGCCGAACTCCATCGTGTGCCTCCTGTCGGCGCTCCAGTTCCACAGCATCGGAACTCAGCTTCCCCGGGAAATCTGGCTGGCCATCCCGCACAAGGCCCGGCCTCCAAGACTCCCCGGTTTCAAGACGCGACTGCTCCGGTTCTCCGGTGCATCCTGGAGGTACGGGATCCTCGATGTGGAATTCGAAGGAGTTCCGGGGAAGGTCACGAATCCGGCCCGGACCGTCGTCGACTGTTTCCGTTTCGAACGCCTCATCGGGCGCGAAGCGGCGATGGAGGCGCTGCGCGAGGCTCTGCGGCAGAGGAAGGTGACGGCGGACGCCCTGTATCGGATCCTGGGAGTCCTGCCGTGCCGAAGACTCGTCTCGATCCTCGAGGCGACCGCTCCATGAGCCCCAACATCCCAGCTTCAATCAAGGGCCGGCTGCTAAACATCGCCCGAGAGAAGGGCGAGGAGTTCGAGTTCTTCCTCGTTCGGTTCGCCTGCGAGCGATTCCTGTACCGGCTCGGCGCCTCCCAGCTTCGCAACCGATTCATCCTCAAAGGGGCTGCGCTGCTGGCCCTCTGGATGAAAGACCCGTATCGGGCGACGCGCGACCTCGATTTCCTGGCGACCGGCCCGAGCGATGAAGCGGCGATTCGCGACGTGGTGCGGGCGATCTGCTCCGTCCCGTGCCCGGAAGACGGAATGACATTCGATCTTGAGAATCTCGAAATCTCGGAAATCCGCGCCGAGCAGGAATATCCTGGGCAGCGAGCCGTGCTGATCGCGCATCTGGGCAAGTCGAGAATCCGCCTGCAAGTCGATTTCGGTTTCGGCGACGCGGTCACACTGGGGCCCCAGCCCACCGAATATCCCACGCTCCTGCCAGGGCTGGCGTCGCCTCGCCTGCGGACATACCCCAGGGAGTTCGCCATCGCCGAGAAGTTCGAGGCGATGGTCAAGCTGGGCAGGAGGAACAGTCGGATGAAGGACTTCCACGACATCTGGGCACTCTCGTCGCAGTTCGCGTTCGACGGCGCGGCGCTCCAGGCCGCTGTATCCCGGTGCTTCGAACGGCGTGGCACCGCCTGGACTGCCGAGGTTCCCGACGTGCTCACCGCGACGTTTTACTCAGACGCCGCCCTGCAGTCGCGCTGGGCCGCCTACAAGCGAGCGGGGGCGTCCCGAACGCCGCCGCCCTCTGAATTCGACGAGATCGGAGAGCTCCTGCGTCAATTCCTGGGGCCGGTGCGAGACAGCATCATGTCGGGAAATGTTCTGGGAAGATCCTGGCGCGCGGACGGACACTGGGAGGTGGCATCGTGAGCGAAACGCAGAATCGCGCGCGGGATGCCGGGCAGCGGTCGAGGTTCCAGACGAGGAGATCGACCGCGCGGTGGACGTGCTCCGCGTCCGGAACGTCATGCGGCCCTGTCTGGAGGATTCTCTCTCGTGAACACGCGCATCCATCAGTTTCTCGTCGTGGCCGAGAAATTCCAGACGGGGTTCGACGAACCGCTTCTCCACACCATGTACGAGGACAAGAAGCTCGACTGCGTCCACGCGGTGCAGACGCTCTCCCGGCTGAACCGCGTGGCCCCTTCCAAGGGCGAGACGATGGTGCTCGACTTCGTCAACGACGCCGAGGACATCCAGAAGGCGTTCGAGCCGTACTACGAGAAGACGATGCTGACGGAGGCCACGGATCCCAACAAGCTGTACGACCTCGAGCGAAAGCTGAAGGAGTTCCATGTCATCGAAGAGGCGGACCTCCTGACGTTCTCCGAACTCTATTTCAGGAACGCCACGCAGGACCGGCTGTTCGCGGCTCTCGCGCCGGCGGTCGAACGCGCGAAGTCGCTCGACCCGGAGGAGAAGGCGGACTTGCGGGGGAGCCTGAAGGACTACGTCCGACTCTACGCCTTCCTGTCGCAGGTTCTGACCTTCTCGGATCCGGGACTCGAGCGGCTCTACCAGTTCGCCCGATACCTGTGGCGGCGACTCCCGGCGGATGACGACAAGCTCCCCCTCGAGGTTCAGCAGGCCATCGACATCGATTCCTATCGCGTCCGCGAGACCCGTCGCGGCAAGATCGCGCTCGAGCGCGGCAACGGCGACCTCGATCCGATGACCATGGAGACCCCGCACCTCGTCCCCGCGGAGGACCTGGAGCCGCTCTCGGCGATCATCCGCGAGCTCAACGAGCGCTTCGGCACCGACTTCTCAGAGGACGACAGGGTCTCGATCCACGCCCTGGAGCAGCGCCTCGCGACGGACGAGTCCCTCAAGACGAGCGTCCGCGTCAACACCACGGAGAACGCGCGCCTGACCTTCGATCACATCGTCGGCGACAAGCTGCAGGACATGGCGGACACGGACTTCAAGTTCTTCAAGCGCGTGAACGACAACCCGCAGTTCGCGAAGTTTCTGCTGGACTGGCTGTTCGAGAGATACAGGAAGTCGGTGACCTGATTCTGGAAGACGTCGATGTCCCCCCGCCCTCAACTTCCCCCCGAGCGATGGCGCTTCAGCTTCTCCAGAGCGCTCCGAAGCACCGGATGTCCCGGAGCGAGCTTCAGCGCTTCCTCGATCAGCGGGATGGCGCTCCCGTGATCGCCGAGCAGGCTCAAGACACTCGCGAGATTTGCGAGCACGGGAACGGACGTCGGGCGGTCGCGGCGGGCGATCTCGAAATAGCGGCGTGCCTGAACGAGCGAGTCGCCCGGATCGAGGTTGCGGCGGGTGAGGAGCGTGTGGCGCATCAGGAAGGCGGCGCCGTGGACGGACGCGCCTGCGGAGGGATCGCCGCTGCGATGCTCGAGTTCGTCCACAATCGAGATGATTTCGTGGACGACACGAAGGGCCGCATCGTCGGCGGGATCGCTGTCCTGGACGACGGCGAGTGCGGTGTGCCAGTCGGCCAGCGGATCGCCATCGGCCTGGGCGCGGGCGACTCCCACTTCGAACAGGACAAGGCCCAGGCGGCCGCGGAGGTCCTTTCGGAGAGGATCGAGCGTGAGGGCGCGCCCCAGGTCGTCGGCGATCGACTGGGCCTCCGCAAGCGGGAGAACGGGCGTCTTGTCGAGTCCCTTGTGCAGGTGCAGGCGCATGAGCGCCCTGCCGTCGTAGAAGCCGGATTGACCGGGTTCGAGCCGGATCGCTTCTGAGTAATCGTTCACCGCTGCGAGGCAGATTTCTCGGGCAGCCGAAAGGTCATCCATGAAAAAGACGAGACGCCACCGGGCGAGGCCGAGCTGGGCGTGGTACTCGGCAATGGAGGCCTCGAGTCGCACGGCCTCGATCCAGTCGGCGATGGCGGCCTCAATGTGTGCCCTCGCTCCGGGGAGCGCTGAACCCTGCGGTCCGGCGAGCAGGAAGTTCGCCAGCGCCCTGCCGTTGCGGTACACGGGACTCGCCGGGTCGTGTCGGACGAGGTCTTCGTAATCCGAGAGCGCGCTCCGGAGCGCGGAATCGCCTTCCTCGCCGGCCTGGCGGCCCTTTTCGAGGCAGGCGAGGGCTCGTCCCCACCGCGCCGCCACGTCTCCCGCGTTCTCGTGAAGCCGTTGACCGAAAGCGGCGATCGCGGCGCGCAGTTCGCGCGGACTGCGGGCCTCGGCGTCCACGGATGCGCGGAGGTGGCGGGCGCCGCGGAGGAGAGGGTCATCGGCCGGGGACGGTGCGGTCATGTCGGGAACATGTTACAGCATGGGCCGTTCAGCGCTGAGTGCCCGACGTTCGGAGTTGAGGGCGTGGCCCTCCCACCCGCGCCCGTGACAGGCAACTTCACCGTCCGCAACACCTCTTGAACTTCCGGCCCGAGCCGCACGGGCACGAGTCGTTGCGCCCCGGGGGAGCTTGCGATGCGGCCGGGAGGGCCTCTGCCTCGACCCCGCGCTGGACGGTGATCTCGCGGAGGTCGATCCGGCAGGCGGGTTTGGACCGTGCCTGGATTTCCGTTTCGAAAATCAGGCGGCGACGCCCTGCTTCGCGGATGAGGCCCCGGCGGCGACTGAGTTGGAATTTCCAGTCGCCCAGTGACGCCTTGAAGGCTTCGAGCAAGGACTCCGGCGGCGAATTCCGCGCTTCCTTCGGAAGTCCGACGCCGGCTGTCCCCAGGTCCAGCGCTGCCGTGAACTCGGCATCGGGGCTCCCCTTGTTCGGCTCGTTCAGGAAGAAGGACAAGTTCACGTCCTCGCAGTCGCAGCTCGGGTTCACGCAGTACTGTTCGATGACGACCCACTTCCGCTTCTCGTGGGAAAAGTGAATCGCAAAGGTCTCGTGGATAGGCGAGAACTCCTCGAATGCGTAGAGGCGATTCGCGGCGGGCCGCCGTCTCGCGTTGAGCCGCGCGAGTCCCCATGCGCGGACGGCCTGGTGACGCAAATCGATCGCGGCGCGGGTGCGCGGGTCCACGAACAGCTCCTTGGCGAGCGCGAGTTCTTCGGCCGACCAGTCCGCGGGGCTCGAGAGCTGCGCCGCCGCCAGATCGACCGAGAAATCGAGCGCCCGGTGCGTCGATTCTCCGGCCGTCAGCCGTATGTGCACTTCGCAGCCGCCGCAACGCGGGTTGTCGCAATGCGTGTCCACCACGGCCCGTGGGACGCTTCCCCCGTCCGCGAGGAACTTGTACACGGGAGTCGCGTCGGGATCTTCGCGGAAGAGGTCGCAGAAGCGCCGCATCATGAGCGCTGCTCGTCCCTGATGAGCGCGATCAGTTCCTCCGAACTCATCCGCCCCGCCGCGTCCGTGCCCGCCAGAACGCCCGCAATCAGCTCGCGTTTCGACGCGTGCAGCGCGAGGATGCGGTCCTCGATTGTGTCGGCGGCGACGAGGCGGTAGATGGTGACGGGGCGGGTCTGGCCGATGCGGTGGGCGCGATCGGCGGCCTGGTCTTCGACGGCGGGATTCCACCAGGGGTCGAGGATGAGGACGTAGTCGGCGGCGGTGAGATTCAGGCCCGTGCCGCCGGCTTTGAGGGAGATGAGGAAGAGGTCTCCTTCGCCGCGCTGGAAGGCGGCGACGGCGGTCTCGCGGGCGGCGGGCGGGGTGGAGCCGTCGAGGTACTGGTAGGAGATCTTTTCGGCGTCGAGGGCTTCGCGGACGAGGGCGAGGTACGTCGTGAACTGCGAGAAGACCAGGGCGCGGTGGCGGCCGCCGCGAAGTTCGGCGACGGTTTCCATGAACAGGCGCAGCTTCGCCGAAGACGGGGGAGCGTCGTGCATGACCAGCCGCGGGTGGCAGGCGAGCTGGCGGAGGCGCGTCAGGGCGGCGAGGATCTGGATGCGCTCCTGGGGGTCGCCGGTGGAGCCCCTATCGAACCGCGACGCGGCAACGAGGCGGGCCTGATCGTAGAGGGCGCGCTCGGCGGGGGAGAGCTCGGCGCGGAGCACGATTTCGGTGCGCGCGGGGAGCTCGCGCAGGACCTCGCCCTTCGTCCTTCTCAGGATGAAGGGGCGCACGAGCCGGGCGAGGGCCTGGCGGCGCACGGCGTTGCGGTCGCGCTCGATGGGGGCGGCGAAACGTTCGCGGAAGGTGTCCCACGAGCCGAGGAGCCCGGGGGAGAGGGCGCGGAAGAGGGACCAGAGGTCGCCGAGGTGATTTTCGACGGGGGTGCCGGTGAGGGCGAGGCGCCAGTCGGCGGGGAAGCGGGCGATGGCGGCGGCGGTCTTGGTACGGGAGTTCTTGACGAACTGGGCTTCGTCGAGGACCAGAGTGGACCACGAGACTTTTTCGAGGCGGTCGGCGTCCCGGAGGGCGAGGCCGTAGGTGGCGACGACGAGGTCGCCGGGGGCGAAGGCGGGCGGCCCGGTTCGGTCGGTCTCACGGTAGAGGACGGCGCGGAGCGTCGGGGCGAACTTCGCGGCCTCGGCGATCCAGTTCGCGCCCACGGACGTAGGGGCGACGACGAGCGCGGGGCCGAGCGGCGCGCGCTCGATGAGCGCGGCGAGCGCCTGGACGGTCTTGCCGAGCCCCATGTCGTCGGCGAGGCAGGCTCCGGCGCCCCACGCCGCGAGGCGCGCGAGCCAGCGGAATCCCTCGACCTGGTAGTCGCGCAGTTCCGCCGTGAGCGTCGCCGGCGGGACGGGATCGAGGGCCATGGCGTCGCGGAAACGCCGTTCGAGCGCCGTCCACGCCTCCACGACGTCGAGATGCCCGGCCTCGCGCAGCGCCTCCGCTGCCGCCGGGACCGCGACCGGGGCGACGCCGAGCCCTTTGCGCGCGGGAAGCGCGACGTCGGCAAGCGCGTCGAGGCGCCGGCGGAACTCGTCGGTGATCGCGAGCCACCGGTCTCCCTCGACCCGCACGAATCTCCGCCCGTCGCGAAGCGCCTCCACGAGCGCGCCCAGCGAAACCGAGCCGCCTTCGACGCGCAGCTCGCCGTCGAGTCCGAACCAGTCATTCCGCTTTTCGACGGTCACGCGCAGCTCGCGCGCGTCGGAGGCCGTGAGATGGAGGCGGCGCTCGCCCGCCCACTCGACGCGGACGTCCGCCGGCGTGTTTTCGCGGAGACGCTCGAGGACCGTGAGCGCATCCTCGTCGCGCGGCACCGTCCAGCACCAGGGCGGCGCCTCGCGGTGCTCCGCCAGCCCCGCGGCCTCCGCGATCGCCCGGCCGCGTTCGACTTCCAGCGGCAGCCGGCGCCTCACGAACTTCCGCTTTCCTTCCGACTCGAAGCGGAGGATCGGCATGCCCGCGCCCGGATCCGCCGTCGCGGAACCCTCGTGCGGACGCACGCCGAGGACCGCTTCCAGCCCGCCCTCCACGCCGCGCGCGAGCCGCAGGACCCAGGACGGCGTGGCGGCAACCTCCTCGCCGCCCAGCGTCGGGTCCGCCATGACAGGAAGCAAGTGTTCGAGAGCGTCGAGCCGCTCGACGACGCCCGGGGTGGCCTCCGGGGGCAGCGCCGGCGGGAGGCGCAGGAGCGCGTGGATGGCCGCGACCGCCGAACCCGTCGCGCGCGCGACGAGGATGCGCCGCTCCTTTGGGTCGATCCACGCGACGCCTTCGCGGCCGTACTGCCACGATCCGCCGGGGCCTGGCGCCGTGCCTCCCAGCAGAACGCGCAGGCACACGCCGCCGGAGGCGTCGCGCGCCGCTTCGCAGCGGACCTCGGTCTTTTCGATTCGCGCCGCATCCCCGGTCTGCGCCCAGAACAGGTCCGGCACGCGCGAAAGCGCTTCCAGCGCCCGCACGAGCGTCTCCGGCGAAAGCCCGACGGGGTCACCGTAGCGGCTCCAACCGCGCCCCTGAAGGATGGCTTGCGCGGCCTCGATGTCGGGATCTGAGGCGCTGCCTTCCTGCCCGAGAGCCTCCAGCGCAATCCGCCGGCCCGTCGTCCACTTTCCCTTCTTGCCCGACTTCTGCGCCAGCGCGGACACTTTGAGGCCCTCTTCAGACTCGAACACTCTCCACACGAGCCGCTGGGGCGCCGCCGCGTCCATCCGCGCCGCGGCGGGCGCGCGCGCGATCGCGCGGTCGAGGTCCGCGAGGTGCCATTCCCAGGCGGGGCGGACGAGTGCCTTTCGGAGGCTTTCCACGAGCTCCGGGTTCGCGTCGCGAAGTGCGATCGGCAGGATTTCCAGCGCGGCCACGGCGTGGGCGCAGGGTTCTCCCACGGCGCCGAGGCTGCAGCTGCACCGGGCTGCCGGCGCCGTCCCGGCGCCGCGGATCGCGACGCGCACGCGGGCGATTTCCCACGCGCGCCGGACCACCTCGACGACCAGTTCGTCCTGATCCCGGGACCAGCCCACGCCCCGGATCGCGAAGGTCCGCGCCTCCTGCCTCACGTATTCAGGGGCGCGCGCCGCGGAGCCCCGGCATTCGATTCCGAATCGGTGAACCTCCTGGGGGAGCGGGCCCGGCCGGCGCGGTTCCGGCTCCGGGCTTTCCCAGCCGAAAACGACGCGGTCGGCCAGGTCGAACGCTTCCGGCCCGTCGGCGTTGACAAGAATGCGTCCGAGAGGGCCGATGGCGCGGAGCGTCGGGAGATCGTCCCACGCCTGGGCCAGAACGTGGAGAATCTGCCGCTCCGCGTCGAGCGGCCCCGGTGGCGGCTCTTCCACGACCACGCCCAGAATGTCCGTCAGCAGCCGCATCTCGTCGCCCGTCATCCGATCCGATTTGTTTTCGATGGGGAGCAAATCGAAAACGCCGGCATCGAAATCGACGCAGCGCGCGGAATAGAGGCCGCGGAAGGTGTCGGCTCGGGGACCCTGGGGAAAGACCAGCGCGTCGGCGCGCACGAGGGGCGAATCCCCCGGTCCGCGCGCCGCGCCCCGCGCGTCCGGGGCCAGGAGACTGGTCGCCTGCAAGGCCGTCTCCTTCCGCACCCTGAGAGTTCTTCGCTCCAGTTCCCTGCCGTCCGAATCCCGGAGCTTGAGCGTGCGCGAATCCCGCTCCGGGAATTGAAACCCGAAGAACCTGTGCCCCGGGATCAGGAACCCCGACATCCGCTCGTCGTCGAGCAGCATCACCCGGCATGCGAATCGCCGCGCCACCATCCGCGCCGAAAAGAAGCGGTCGTCCGCCAGGGCGAAGGAGCGGTGCGCGGCGAGCGACTCCTTCAGGTCCGGCACGACTTCGACCCCGAGCGGCGCGCGCGCCTGCCGGGCCGTGAAAGGCTCGTCCTGCGCGAGGGCCCAGTTCAGGACCTCGGAGGGGACGGCGCGGGGAGAGGTGCGGGAGGAGGTCATGGGGATCGGCGTATTCTCTCCGCACGGGCGTGGACGGCAATGAACTGCGCGTCGGCTGCCACCCGGCGACTTGCCTCCAGCGCCTCTCCCCGGCTCAGGCCATGCCCGACCAGTGCCGTTTCGAGGGCCTTCGCGGCGCGTGCAGTCAGGCGGGCGGCCGCGGCACTGTCGCGATCTTCCAGGAACACGGCCATCACCGACATCGCTGCCGCGATGGCCGCCTCGACACGCGACGCCGTTTCGGGCAACTCGATTGACGGTCGCAGTGGCCGTGCTGCGCGCGGACCGAATTCGCTGTCCGGCAGGAGCGACGGGGGAACGAGCACTTTCAGGGATCGCGCCATCCCCGGCACCCGCGAAAGCAACCCGCGCCGCTCGAGCATCTTGATCATCCCGTTGACGCTGGGCGTGCTGGTGCCGAAATGCGACGCGATTTCCCCGAACGAGGGGGAGACGCCGTGTTTCACGGAGAAGCGATGGATGAAGGCCAGCGTTTCTCCCTGGCGAGCCGTGAATGGGTGTTTCATCGCGGAGGATCCTCTCCGAGAAGCAGGGCGAGGGTCAAGATTCGATGCTGTCGACGCTTGCGCGAGCGAGCCCGCGAACGTAGCCTCGTCCCTTCGAATCGGCCGCGGCACTGCCGCGAATCCCCGGAGGGAGGAATCTCATGAAACCGAAGTGTCGTCGGGTCAGTCTCCTGGTGCTGGCCGCGATCGCGTTCCTCGGCTGGCCGCCCGTTTCCGCGCAGGATCCCTTTCCCGAGCGGGAACCCGGTGTGGCGTCGCCCTCCGACATGATCGTCGCGGTGCTCGACACCGGCGTCGACTCCAACCACAAGGACCTGGAAGGCTCGGTGCTCAAAGGCTGGAACGTCGTGGACGGAAGCGACGACACCGAGGACAAGGTCGGCCACGGGACGCTCGTCGCGGGGCTCATCGCGGCCAGGGGCGACGGGAAGGATTCCCCGCGCGGCCTGGCGCCGGGAGTGAAGATCCTGCCCGTCAAGGTCGTCGCGGATTCGACGCGGACGGCCATCGGGCCGACCGTCGCGATCGGCATCACCTGGGCGGTGAAACAGGGCGCGAAGATCATCTGCATCCCTCTCGGCTCCCCGCGGGGGACCGGCTCGCTGGAAGAGGCGATCGACGAGGCGCGCGAGAAGGGCGTGCTGGTCATCGCGGCGGCCGGGATCGCCTCGGGGACGCAGGATTTCTGGCCGGCGGCGCATCCGTGGGCGGTGTCCTGCACGGCGGCGTCGGAGTCGATTCTGAAAGCGAGCGACGGGGCGCCGGTGCGGATCATGGCGGTTTCGGCGCGCGCAAATCTCTCGGGCAAGACGGAGCTGGCGGGCGATCCGAGCGCGATGAGCTGCCGGCCGGACGACACGTACGGGCCGTTGGAGGGGACGAGCGCGGTGGCGGCGCGAGCGGCGGGTGTTGCGGCGCGAATCTGGACCGAGCATCCGACGCTCACGGCGGCCGAAGTGCGGCGCATCCTCGTCGAGAGCGGCCCGCGCATGGGGACGCCGAACTTTCACGGCGTGTACCCGACGCACCTGCTGGATCTGGAGGCCGCGCTCTTCTGCGCGGATCCCGACCTTGCGGACCTCGCGGTGAGGAGCGCGACTCTGCGCCCGTGGCCATGGCATCCGGGGGAGAAGCGGCTGGGCGAGGCCGAGGTCCTGAACTGCGGCGTCACGCCGGCCAAGGGCGTGCTGGTGGTGGATATCGACAAGGCGTATCGCTTCGACGTTCCCGAGATTGCGCCCGGCGAGACGCGGGTCGTGGCGTTCGAGATTCCTGCGGAAGCCGACCTGTCGTCCGGTCGCGCGCGGGTCTCCCTCGATGGCGTGGCAAAGGAGAAGAACACCGCGAACAACGCGCTCAACATCTCCGTGTCCGAGCGCCCCCGCGAGCGCCCCTGCGTGATGTTCCAGTCCGCTGGTGTCGAGCGGCTCGACACGGATCCCGGCAAGGCGGTCCTTTACGCGCGCCTCCGAAATCTCGAGACGTCCGAGGAGTTCCCGGCCGACATCCGGCTCCGCATCGGTGCGCAGACATGGACCCGCGCCGTACGCCTGAAGCCCGGCGCGGACGGCAGAGTCGAGTGCGAGTGGACGTTCCCCGACGGAGAGAAAGCGGTCCGCCTGGAGGCGGAAGTCGAGGTCAAGGGGCAGGTCACGGACAAGGTCCGGGTCGGACTTCTCATCGAAGATCGTCCCGTCGAGATGCAGTATGCGGACGTGTGGGACCGGAACGAGATCATCTTCGACATGCCCTGGGGAATCGTGGAGGGGCGCAAGGAGATACCGCTGCTGGTGTTCGCCCCGGAGACGGGCAACTGGGGGATGGCGGTGGACGGGATTGTGCTCAAGGACATCAAGGTGTATCGAGGTCAGGCACGCGGGATCTGGGAATTCAAGCCGGATGTTTCATGGTGGGGAGAAGGTGAGACCCCGATTTTCGGGGCCACTTGTGGCAGCTTCCGTGTGAGCCCAGACAAAGGAAACGTCGTCGCACAGGGCGGCGCATGGCCGCAATTCAAGGGCATCGTGATTGAGGACGAACTGGGCGCGCTGCTGACTGCACGCGATCTTGACACGGCCACACCGGCCGGCGTCGTCGGCTACATCGACCGCGCCTGCTGGCATCGCATCGTACGCCTCCCTGTCGTCACTCCCGAGCCAGAGATGTACTTCACTGCCCGCGCGGTAACTACGACTTACCGATTCCGTGCCCCGACGGACTGGGATTTACCGGTGCTCGACCAGGACGAGGTCACAATCAAGGTGCTCAGGGTTCTGCTGCGCAAGGCCATGCCGAAACTGTCGGAAAAGGGCCGCTATTTTGACGTCCATGTCCACACCGCGGCCGAGTACAGCAAGGAACTTGTCGACCCCCGCCTGGCCTGGGGAGGTCCACCCCGCATGCTGCTCTGGTCGGCCTACTCGCTGGGCATGATCGATTCGCCGGCGCCCGGCGCGGCCCTGAACCAGGTCTTCACCACGGATCACAACTGCTTTTTCAGCGACAAGGACGTCCCGGATTTCCCTCCGTTCAGGACTGGCGCACCTGAAGACGAATTCCTCACCTTGCGCGAACTCCTGGGCATGCGTACTACCGGTCAGGAGGTTTCCCTCTTCAGGGGCGATACTCCGCTCGGTGGGCCGCACGCGCTCCTCCACGAGCACGACCGGTTCCTCCCGGGACCCTGGTTTGGCGACCGCTCGGGGGTCCAGTGGTACATCCAGTTCTTCTCGGAGCTGGAAAGCGCGCTCTGGATGACTCGGGAATTGCTCAAGAAGGAGAAGGTCCCATTCTTTCTGACCGGAATCAAACTTGGCGAATTCGCCTGGTCGGCAGCGGAGAAGGACCCGCTCTGGGGCGAACTGGTCGACTACGTCACGAGGGCGACGAAGACACAGCAGACCTACGAGAAGGTCCGCCAGAGCCTGCGCCTCGCTTCCTCCCTCGACGAAAAGAAACTCCACCGGCTCCACTCCGAGGCGAATCGAATCAAGGACAACGTCCAGCGGACCAGCTTTGCGAACAACAACACGATCCGCAATGTCCTGGGCTGGACCCGCACAACCCCCGCGCACATGTTCGCGGCGCATCCCAAGGCGGGAGACTTCACCTGGACGCCCGAGGAAATCGAGGACGCGTGCAATTTCGTCGCGGGAACGCGGACGCGCGCGTTCACGAAGGAAGGGGAGTTCACGTTTTCGGGTTTCCAGGTCTGGAACGAGCCCAAGCAGCACATGGCTCGTCTCGATTCCTCCGGCGACATCTTCACGCTCAATCCCATGGGGCGATGGATCGCGGACCGGCGGTGGCACTGGGAGCTGTGCGCGGGGCTCAAGCTTTTCACCGAGCAGTCGCGGCGGGGTCTCAAGTTCGCGTTCGACGACGATCCGGACAGGGTGACATTCATCCGCAAGCTCTACGTCAGTGCGGGAAGCGACGCGCACGGCGATTTCAATTACGCGACGGGTGTGACGGCTTCGGTCATGTCGCACCACGCGGTCGAGCCGTATCTCAAGCTCTGGAAGAACACCGGTTCAGGCGCGTACTCCAGCGACGCGGCCTTCGCCCGGTGCCGGACGTACGCGCTGGGCGGGGAAATCGACGACGTCCATCACGGCCGCACGGCGCTCACGAACGGCCCGCTCGTGACGTTCGCGCTGGACACGGATCTCAAGTTCGACAGCGCCTCACTGGAGTGGCATGACAGCTGGATCAAGGCGAGCCTGGCCCAGAACGACGACGGGCGGATCGGCGGAGAGGGAAGGTTCGACGGAGGGCGCACGGCCCTTGTCAGAAAAGCGTGCCCTGACATGGTCGCGCGCGTCCGCGTGGCGACCGACACGGACTGGGGCGGCGATCTCGACTCGCTCGATGCGTGGTGGTGGGACAAGGAACGGGAAGCAGCGTTCGTTGCCGAGGGGGGCGTCGACGTGCCGGCCCCTTCACAGAAGTTGAAGCCCCTCCGCAAGGCCGGCAACCGCGGGCTCGGCCTGGCGCCCTCCGAGACCGGCGCGGTGATGTTGCTCGCCCAGGCTTCGCCGCATGGGGCCTGGCACCCCGATGGGACAATCTGCCTGACGAATCCGGTGTGGTTCACGCCGATGGACATCAAGCCGGAGGTCATCGCCGTCGAGCCGGTGGACGGCAAGCCGATCATCCCGAAAGAGAGATTCTGGGTGTCGTACACCTCGGACATTTCCATGCAGAAGCGCAAGAACCGGATTTTCATTCAGCAGCTCAGCGAACAGGGCGATTCCACGGGTCCGCGGATTGCACTGGTCCACAAGGAATCGGTGGGGTGGCTGGATCGCAAGGCTTCGGACGACCGGACCGTGATTCTGAAGCAGTGCCTTGCGAGCGCGACGAACGAGACGCCGATCCCGCTGGGGGAGCCGTGGTATCCGCGGCCCGGCGTGGTGACGTTCGCGGTGGTGCTTGAGGATCCCGAAGACGCGAATGGCAACCGGCTGAATCCGGTCGCGGCGACGATCGCGGTGTCGGTTCCGCCGGAGTTCGTGCGGGATCCCGACAAGATGGACGATCCCCCGGCAAAGGGCGACCCCAAGGCAACGACGCCGGGGGGCGGGCCGGGAGACCAGGGGCTGGGGAACACCCCGACCGAAACCTCGGTCGTCTGCGTGCGCGCGGGAGAGAAGATCCGCCTGCCGCATGGCGCGACAAGCGGCGGAACGAACATCCCTGCAGGGGACTGGACGCCGGAGGCGATCCCGGAGGCCGGGTTGACGCTCTTGGTGACGGCGGGCTCGCATGCGGTGACCGTGCTGGTCATCAATTCAGAGCGGAAGACGGAGCCGTCTTTCGAGCCCTACGGAAAAACGTGGGTGGGTGTCGCTTCGGTGCCGCAGTCGGCGGGCGATGGCGCGGCGCGCGTGCTGCTCAAAAACCACACGGAGAAAACGCTCGAATTCCCGGACGTGGTCCTTCAGTCGCAGAACTCGGTGGTCTTCTCGGCTCCGGACGCAGAACCCGGCTCGTGTACAGTCACCGTTCAGAAGGACGGCGCCGAGTCTTCCGTGGATCTGGAAGCGGTTGCCCTGAAAATCGCGTGGAGCAGTCTGGATGTGACGGTCGGGGAGGAGACGGATCTCCGGCTGGAAATGCTCGGCGCTTCGGACCCCGCCCGGTGGCGAGTCTCCGGGACGATCAGCGTGGAGAACGCCCAGATCCTCCGGACGGCTCCGGAGGGGAAGGCGATCGTCCAGACGTGCGTCGTGGACAACCTTCCCGGCACCTCGACGTTCCTGCTGCGGGCGCGCGCACAGCAGACGGGCAAGATGGTTGCGACAGCACGACTCCGGGCGAGGAAGGTCCCGTAGACGCCGTTCGCAGGTGCACTGTGGAATCTGGAGCATACGGTGCGACCGAGGCAAATCGCCACCCCTCTCAACGGAGTGGGACCTGCTAAGATGGACCACCCGAGGAGAGCGCTGAATTCATGCCAACGACGTCCAGCCTGCAGTCGTCTGTCCGGCAGTCCTCGGCGTGGTCCAAGTTGCTGGTGGCCGGCATGATTCAACCCGAGGAAGTCGCCCGGATTCTGCGCGCAGCGGAGGTTCGATTCGTACTTGCCGGCGCACATGCGATGAACGCCTGGACCGGGCGGATCCGTGCGACCATGGATGTGGATATCGTCGTCGAAGCGCGGCACCACAAGAAGGCGGTTCGCGCCGTCAGAGCCGCCTTCCCTCACCTGAGGGAGCGGGACACGGAGGTCGTCACCCGCTTCTCCGACCGGGAAACAGGTCAGATCGCCATCGATTTGATGAAACCGAAGGACGATCTTCTGAGAACGGTCCTGAGCGAAGGGCATGTTCGCAGGATCTCGTTGGCCGGCGAAAAGCTCCTCATCCCCGACCTCGAAGCCGCCGTGGCCATGAGATTCGCCGCGATGCTGTCCGCATATCGCCAGCGGGCGGACAAGCTCCAGGACGCCGCGGACTTCGCGCGGGTGATCGAGGCCAACCCGAGGATTCAGCTCGGCAGGCTCGAGGCGCTGGGGGAGCGGGTCTATCGCGGGGGTGGGCGGGAGGTTCTGCGGCTCGTGTCGGCCATCCGCGAGGGCGAGCCGCTGGTGTTTTGACTCGCACATGATGACGGGTTCGGGTCCGAATCTGCGCGCGGGTGCCCGGAAAGTCCCCGCGGGGCCTGTGATAAGCTCCCACCAAACCCCGCGTCAGGAGTCCTGCGATGCGCGTGATCGCCGCGCTGTTGCTGGTCGCGTCAGTTTCCCTCGCCGAAGAATCCCCTGCGGAAGCGTTCTTCAGGCGCGTGGAGGAGAAGTACACCGGGGCGAGGACACTTCAGTACAAGCTCGCCTCCGTCGCGAAGGACCAGGGCGATGAGATTGAGATCACGCTGCAGGTGGCGGCCAAGGCCGGAAACAGGTTCTGGTTCAGCGGCGAGCTGAAGCTCGCGGACACTATCGATCCGATCGTCACGACGTGCGACGGAAAGAGGTCGCAGACGTCGCTCCTCGGGATGGAGACGGACCCCGAGGAGGTTTCGCCCTGCTGCGACGGGATTGTGCGCGCCGGGCTGGTGAGGGTGGGGTTCCTCGAGTCGATGCCCCTCATGGACCAGAAGGACATGGGGAAGATGGACAAGGAGTTCCCCGTGAAGGACCTGAAGCTGGAACCGGACGAGAAGATCGGGGACCGCGTGGCAGAGGTCCTGACCTTTACGGCGGGCATCGACGGAAGCGACGAAACCTGGAAGCAGAAGATCTGGGTGGACGCGGAGTCGCTCGCGATCCTCAAGCGCGAGGGAACCCGGAGCGACGGCGGGACGGTCAAGGAGACGTACTCGGACACGAAGTTCGACGAGGAGATCCCGGACGAGAAGTTCGCGCTCGCGGAGGAGGAGGGCGACGAATCGCCCGACGCGACGGAAGGAGGCGCTTCGCCGGAAGAAGCGTTCGAAAAGATCAGCGAGGCCGCGGCGCGGAAGGACTTCGCCGGGATCTACGACGTCATCGACCCCCGGGACCGGGACCTGCTGCTGTTCCACACGAGGAACTTCGGAGCCATGCCGGGGATTCGCGACGAGGAGAAGCGGAAAGAGTTCGAAGCCCTGAAGAAAAAGCACAACGTCCCGGAGATGGTGCCGGATGCGAGTCTGGGCATGATGGATCGGGAACCCCTGCTGAAGGTCCTCGCCGGGATGTTCAAAGACGTCACGGACAAGCGCGGGTTCTGCGTGGAGACGCTGACGTTCATGGCGAAGAACCTGCCACCGGAGATGACGCCGTTCCTTGACCTCGCCGGCACGCTCAAGGACGTAAAGGAGGTTGGGGACTCGGCGACGGCGATCCTCGTGGAATCGGACGGAAAGAAGACGCCGCTGGTTTTTCGGAAGGTCGAGGAGAAGTGGTATTTCAGCCTGCCGATGAAATAGGCGGCCGGTAGACCGAAGTCGAGCGGGCGTCGAACTTCGGCTCATCCCTTCCGTTCTTAGTGGCCGTGCATGAATAAGTGTAACGATTGGAATTGAATGCGGAGTGCCCGCAGGGCAGATCAGCGACCAGGTGCTCTCGGTCGGATGGTGTAGTTCCAGTCGCCATGGAAGCGATGGCGGCGGAGACGCAGAGCGCGCA
>JACPRD010000057.1 GCA_016190145.1 Planctomycetota bacterium
CCTTACCGCACTTCCGCCCTCCCGCCCTGCCTTTCCGCCCTTCCGCCCCGCACTTTCCCCTTTCCCCCGCACGCCTCACTCGCTGAAATGCCCGCATGCTGAGCCTGCTCGCCTTCATCCTGCTCTGCCCGCCGCCGCCGCCCGGCACGGAGATCAAGACCGCCCACTATGACCTCTACGCCGAGGGAGTCGACCCCGAGGACACCGGGGCGATGCTGGAGGCGCTTCACAAGAACCTCACGCGCCACTTCGGCGCCGCGCCCGCGGACCGGCTGCGCGTGGAGGTGTATGCGACGTACGACGCGTACAAGGAAGGGATGAAGCGGGACAAGGAGGCGGAGGTCAAGGCGGGGGGCTACTACGCGCCGGGGACGAAGAAGGCGTACCTGTGGGTGCAGCCTTCGGCGTACTTCACGCGGCAGCTCATCCTGCACGAGGCGACGCACCAGTTTCACTATCTGGCGGCGACGCGGAACAAGTCGCCGACGGGGGGCTGGTACGTGGAGGGGATCGCGGAGTACTTCGGGATGCACAACTGGGACGGGAAGGAGTTGAAGACGGGCGTGGTGCCGGCGGTGACGCTCGAGGACTACCCGGCGCAGGCGCTGAAGCAGTTCGACGACCTGAAGCAGGACCTGGAGGGAATCGTCGAAGGTCGCGTCGCGCACGACCGGCCGCTCGGGTGGGCGCTGTTCCACTACCTGATCAACAATCACCCGAAAGGATTCCGGGCGGTGGCGGCGCGGCTGGACGAGGGGGCGAAGCCGGGCAAGGCGTGGGAGAAGGCGTTCGGGAAGTCGACGGCGGGGATGGTGAAGGGGTTTCGCGCGTGGATGGAGTCGCACGCCCAGCCGTGGCGGATCCTGTGGGTGTCGTGGCAGGAGCGCGGGGACCGTCTGGAGGGAAAATCGGACGTCATCGGGATCGCGCTGCTGAAGGAGCCCGCGGATTCGCTGGAAGCGGAGGTGGAGGTGGTCACGGGAACGGCGAAGGCGGGACTCGTCTTCGGGTTCAGGAGCGGGGACGAGTACCTGCTGCTGCAGGTGCTGCCCGGGAACAGGGCGCAGATCGCGCGCAAGTCGGCGGGCGTGTTCAGCGTGGTGTCGGCGAAGGAGTACGAGGCCGGCGCGGGCGCGCCGGTGGTTCGGATCGCGATGGAGGGGAAGGAAGCGGTCGCCACGGTGAACGGGACGGAGATCGGAAGGTTGGAAGCCTCGGGGGCTCTGGGCCTGAACGCCGAGGGGTGCGGCGCGCTCTTCCGCGTGAAAGGCAGGTAAGATGGCGGGCGTGAGACGATCCGGCGCGGCGGCGATGATCTGTTTCTCGGCCCTCCTGGTCCGGGGAGAAGGGGACGATCGCGAGCTCGCGCGCGGGTTCGAATGGCTGCGGCGCGTCGGGGACGAATGGGCCGGGTCCGGGGGGGCGCAGCGGACGCTGGCGCGGTATCGCGGGCACGAATTCAACGAGACGATCGAAGTCGCGGTGACCCCGGTCAAGGACTCCAAAGGACCCAGCCTCGACGTCCGCATCGGCAAGGCCGGGTTGACTCTACGGCGCGACCTGACGCGCGACGAGGCCGGCGGGACGATGGAGGAACTTGCGGGCGTGCTCCCGTTCTTCGAAGCTCCGCCGGCCATCGGCCCGGCGCGGATCGCCGCGGCCGGGATGCACGTGACGTTCGCCGACACGGGCCTCGTGCGCACGGTCCGCGCGGGAGGCGAGTCCGTGCGGTGCGCCGTGATCGAGGCGCGCGACTCGAACGGCGGCGCGACGTATTTCATGATCGCGCCTTCGGGCGCCGCCGTCGAAAGCGTGAGCCCGGCCCGGGGCCTCCGGGTCCGGCCGCTCGCGGAGGGCGATGCCGGGGGAGACCTTCCCGTGGAACCCCTGCCGGCTCCCGTGCAGGCGCTGGCCGCCGCCATTCGCGCGGCGCGCGGCACCGACGAGGCCGCCCTCGACGCCGCCTTCGACTTCGTCGCGCTGACCGAATGCGTCTCGTGCAACTTCCGCGACCTCACCCCCGAACAGCAGCGCGGCGCTGTCGCTACGAACCGCGCCACCGTGCTGGACCGGTTCAGGAACGCCGAACTCCCGGCCTCGCTTCCCGACGACGGCATCGAACGGGGTCTGGCCCTGATCGTCGAGTGCGAGGAACAGTCCGCCGCCGCGACGCTGCGCGCGCCCGGCCTCCCGGACGTCGGGATGCGCCGCAACGGCGAGCGCTGGGTCGTCGTCTCGCTCGGGGCGCCCTGATGTTCAGCGCGGCGCAACAGGCGGCCATCGACCGGCTCTGGAACCGCAAGCGCGAACAGGACGGGCTCAAGCTCCCCCAGGCGCAGCGCCACCGCAACCTCGAGCCGGACAGCGCCCTCCTCCTGTGCGCACTGGCGACGGCCCTGCGAGCGCGAGACCTCGTGGAAATCGGCGGCTCGAGCGGCCTCTCGACGATCGCGCTCGCGGAGGCGGCGCGCCGGACCGGCGGGCGCCTCGTCTCGCTCGAGATCGAACCCGCGCGGCAGGAAGAGGCGCGCGCCACCATCGAGTCGCTCGGCCTCGCGCCGCAGGCGGAGTTCATGCTCGGCGACGCGGCCCGCCTGCTCCCACTTCTCGGACTGATGGACTTCGCCCTCATCGACTGCGAAAAAGACGACTACGCCCGCTTCCTCGACCTCCTCAAACTCAGGCCCGGTGCGGTCGTCGCCGCCGACAACATCCTCTCGCACGACCTCGGCTCCTACGTATCGCACGTCCGCGCGAAACCCGGCGTCGAGTCCGTGACGCTCCCCGTCGGAAAGGGCCTCGAAGTCAGCCGCTTCACGAAAGGAACCTGACCATGGAAGTCCGAATCAACCAGAGCGAGCTGGAGCTCCTGGTGGGCGACATCACGGAAATGGAGACCGACGCGATCGTGAATCCGGCGAACCACCTGCTGAAGCTGGGCGGAGGGGTCGCGGGGGCGATCGCGCGCAAGGGCGGGCCGATGATCCAGCGGGAGTGCGACGCCCTCGGAGGGACGCCCGTCGGGACCGCCGCGCTCACCGGCGCCGGCGAGCTGCCGATGAACTGGGTCATTCACGCGGTCGGCCCGCGGATGGGTGAGGGCGAAGAAGAGGAGAAGATCGCGGCGGCGACCGAGGCGGTCTTCGAGATCTGCGCGAAGAAAGGCATCCCCAGCGTTTCGTTCCCCGCGATTTCGACGGGCGTCTTCGGGGTGCCGATGGAGTTGAGCGCGGAGGCGATGCTCGGGACCGCCGTCGCGCGGCTCCGCCGGAGCGGGGCGCCCTCGCTCGTAGTGTTCTGCCTTTACGATCTCGGCGCGCTGGGGGTGTTTGAAGCGACACTGAAGCGGCTCATGGAGGAGAGGGGCAGCCATAAGCCATAAGCTATAAGCCATAAGCGGCGCGCTTCGCGCGCCACATCAAGCG
>JACPRD010000048.1 GCA_016190145.1 Planctomycetota bacterium
CGCCCGGTCGTTCGCTGCGAGGTGCCGGAGCCTCCCTACGTAGCGAAAATGCCGGGCGCGGGCGCTGGCTGGGGAAGGGGAACGGGAAATGCGAGGGGGGGGTCAAGGGGGCTATCAACAATCTGTGGGCTCGCACAAACTCACATAAATAACGTAATAAAAGCATGTTACGTCGATCACACGGGGATTATCCCCAGAAAATAAACGACAAATGTTTGCCTACCTAACATCCATATGTTATAAAGTAGAGGCACGAGGGGATTCCTTAACCTGATTTCGACTTCGGAGAGGGTTCAATGCTCAAAGCCACCGCCGTCGCCGCCGTCATCGCCGCCATCACCGTCTTCGCCTGGTTCCGCGGCTGGCTCCCCGTCCGGTCCAATTCAGCCGCCAGCGCCGAAACCGCCGCCATCGCCACGGCCGGCCCCGAAACCGCTTCTCCTACCCCGCGTACCTCCCCCGGCGGCACCGACAATCCCCAGAACACCGCCGTGAAACCCCCCGCGCGACAGTCGGGTCTCGATCTCTTCCAGATGGGCGACTACGAAGCCGCCATCCCGCGCCTCGCGGAGGAGATCACGAAAAACAAGACGTCGGCCTCGCTGTACGGCGCCCTCGCGAGCTGCTACGAGAAGACCGGCCGCCCCGCGGAAGCCCAGGCCGCCTGGTCGAAACTCGCCGAGAATTGTCCGAAGGCCGCGGAACGCTCCTCGGCCCTCACCCGCCTCTACGTGGCCGCCGAAGGCGCGGCGCGCGTCGACGCGGGGATGCGCCTCCTGCGGGAGTGCCCGGAATCGGCGGAGGCCGCCGCGCACGTTATGGCGATCGCCGACGCCGCCGAGAAGCACGGGCGCCCGCTGGCGGCGTGGGAAGCGCTCTCGCTCGCGCTCCAGATTGGCGCCGGGAATGAGAGCGCCATCGTGACGCGCTGCGTCACGTGGGCCGACGCGCTCGCGTTCTCGCCGAAGGAGGTCGCCGAGCTCGGCACCGTCTACGTCGTGAAGCAGGGCGACTTCGTGGTCTCGATCGCCCGGCGCCACAAAGTGGATCCGGGGGTCATCGAGCGGGTCAACAAACTGAAGAACGGCGGCATCCGCGCCGGCCAGCGCCTGAAGGTCCTCACGGCGAAACCCGCGATCGAGGTCAGCATCCGCAAGCTCTGGCTCCGGCTGTACCTGAACGGACTTCTCGCGCGCCAGTTCCCCGTCTGCACGGGCAACCTCGACGAAAGCCCGACACCGATCGGCGACTTCTCCGTGGCGACGAAGCTCGTCAATCCCGAATGGACCCGGCCCGGACAGCGCGCCGTCCCGCACGACGATCCCGAAAACCCCCTCGGAACGCGCTGGATGGGCTTCGCCGAACCGGGGTATACTTCCTACGGCATCCACGGCACGATCAAGCCCGAGACGATCGGCACGCACGCCTCCAACGGCTGCGTCAGGATGCGGAACGAGCACGTCGAAGAACTTTTCGACCTCGTCCCCTCGGGAACGCCGATCCATATCCACGAGTAGCCCCGGCAGCGGCGGGTTCCGGGGCGGAGACACCCCGAGATGGTCCAGAGCCGTCCCCCCGCCGTCGCCGAACCGTCCGCGGACGTCGAGTCCCTGGGCGAAGCCGCCCGCTCTCTCTTCGCCGCCCTCGACGGCGGCGACGTCTGCGCCACGCTCGCGGAAACCGCGCTGAAGCTGTTCGGCGCCGACGCGGCCTCGGTCCGTCTCCTCGAGGGCGACAACCTCCGCCTCGCCGCCTCGCTGAACCTCGGTCCCGAGTACACTTCCCACGTCCTCGTGGGGGCGCGCGACTCGAACCTGGGCCGCGCGATCGAAGAGCGCCGCCCGATCGCCGTGGTCGACCTGCTGTCGAAGCCCGGCCCGCTCGCCGACATCGCGCGCGCCCTCGGCCTCCGCGCGATGCTTTGCACGCCGCTCGCCGGACGCATCCCCGCCCTCGGCGGATTCAACCTCTACTGGCTTCACCCCCGCGTCCTCACCACACGCCAGCTGGGCCTCGCCGGGGCGCTCGCGTCCCAGGCCGGGCTCGCGCTCGAAGCCGCCGGGACCCGGCGCGATCTCCTCAATTCCTTCTACGTCATGGCGCGCACCCTCGAGGCCAGCGACGCCTACACCGCCGGTCACAGCGAGCGCGTCACCCAGTACGCCGTCATCCTCGGCCGCGCCCTCAAGCTCACCGGAAAGCAGGTCCAGTGGCTCGAAACCATGGGTCCCCTCCACGACATCGGCAAAGTCGCCGTCCCGAAAAGCGTGCTCCACAAGCCGGGCAGACTCGACGCCATGGAGCGCAAGATCATCGAAAAACACGTCACCATGGGCGTCGAGATCCTCGAGCCGATCCGCTCCCTCGCCGCGGGCATGACCATCGTCCGCCACCACCACGAGTGGTGGAACGGAAAGGGCTACCCCGACGGCCTCGCCGGCGAGACGATCCCCCTCCTCGGTCGCGTCACCGCCGTCGCCGACGCGTTCGACGCCATGACCAGCGACCGGCCGTACCGGAAGGCCCTTCCCGCGGAAGTCGCCGTCCGGGAATTCGAGAAATGGAGCGGCATCCAGCACGACCCCGCGCTCGTGCCCGTGTGGACGCGGATCGTGCGAAACGGGGAGTTCGGCATCCGGATGGTCCAGGCCACTGCACGAAAGGCTTGAGAGTCTCCCTTGATCCCGGTTCGCCCCGGAGACGAGTGACGCTCAGACTTTCGTGAATTCCTCCACCGCCCGCTTCATCGCCGCCCGCACGTCCGCGCCGAACCAGAATTCCGCCTGAAGCGCCGCCTGGGCGAGAAACATGCCGGTCCCGGAGATCGCCGGGCACCCGCGCGAACGCGCTTCGCGCAGCAGCCGCGTTTCCGCCGGCGTATAGACGAGGTCGAAGACGGCGGTGCCGGGGCGGAGGCAGGCGGGATCGACGGGAATGGATTCGACGTCGGGGGCCATTCCGACGGGGGTGGCGTTGACGAGCAGGTCGCAGGCGACGGAGGGGACGTCGGCCCAGGCGGCGGCGCGCACGCCGAAGTAGCGCGCGAGCTCCGCCGCGCGCTGCGCGTTCCGGCCTGCGACGACAACTTCGTTGCCGCCGGCCAGCGCGGAGAGGATTCCGCGCGCGGCCCCGCCGGCGCCCAGGACGAGCACGCGCATTCCTTTCACGCGGCGCCCGAGTCCTTCTTCGAGGGCGACGAGGAACCCTCGGGCGTCGGTGTTCGTGCCTTCCCAGGAGCCGCCGCGACGCGCCAGGGTATTGACGGCGCCGGCGCGCTGGGCGTGGGCGTCGACGCGGCAGTCGTCGAAGGCGGCGGCCTTGTGAGGAATGGTGATGCTGGCGCCTTCGATCCCGAGGGCTTCGAGGGCGGGATAGAGCTGGCCTTCGGGGATGCGGGCGGGCAGGTAGACGGCGTCGAGACCGGCGAGGCGGAACAAGGCATTGAAGAGTTCCGGGGAGCGGGAGTGGGCGACGGGATCGCCGGCGACGCAGAAGGCGCGGGTGGAGGGGTTGACGTGTTCGAAGCGAGCGGACTCGCGGAGCCAGCGTTCGGAGAGCTGGCCGGGGGCGACGGGGGGGGCGCCTTCGGGCGCGGCGTACGTCCAGGGGGCGCCGGCGCGCGCGAGAAGAACTCGAGCCGGGGCGCCGAGTTCGCCCATGGGAACGACGAGGCCGCGCGGGCCCAGGTCGCGCTGCAGGCGCGCGAGCTGCTCCAGGTCGTGCGCGTCCGCCGGCGTCGCGGCCACCTTCACGTAGTCCGGCCGCTCATCGAGCATCCGGCCGACCAGCGTCCGGAGATCGCGCGGCGTCCCCTCGAAGTCGTGGTAAGAAAGGATCACCTTGCGCCCCTCGACCCGCTCCGGCCGCCACTCGGCGCGCGCCTCGATGTCCACCGCCCACGCCCCGCGCGCGCCCGCCTCCAGCCGCGCCTGCCGGTCGGACTCGCTTCCGGAAAACCCCCCGCCCTCCCACGCCGGACGGCACGTCGCGATGACGTCGATGCCGCCGGGAATCGGCGGCGGCTCGCCCGGGATGAGGTCGAGGCGGAGTTCCGCGAGGGTCATGCCCTCCAGCGGACGCCGGTCCGGAATCGTCACGCAGATGCGCGGCATGGCCTCCTCCACCTCCTTGACTCACCGGAACCAGGCACGGGTCGAGCCACAGGATACCGACCGGAGACCATGAATTCTCCCGCCGCCACCTATACCGGGCCGGGAGGCGCTTCGCCAGCGTTTTTATCGGGGGCCGCGGCGGCCCGCGCCTTACGCCTCTCGCGATGGTCGGACCACAGGTGCCACGCGATCGAAAGCGACACCAGCACCACGGCGCCCCCCAGGATCCAGTGATTCGCGTTCTTCACCTTCTTCATCGCATTGTCGAAATCGTCCGACAGCTTGTAGGCGATCCAGACCGACGTCGGTCCCGAAATCAGCGCGCCCGCGAGGTCGAGCACCGCGAAGCGCAGCGGGTTCATCTTCATCGTGCCCGCGACGAAGTAGACCGGCATCCGGATGCCCGCGAAGAAGCGCGCGAAGAAGACGGTCTTGCTCCCGTGTTTCTCGAAGTACTTCTCGACCTTTTCGAGGCGCGCGGCGGGAAGGAGCCACGCGAAGAACCGGGTCTTGAGCAGCTGCCGTCCCCAGCGACGGGCAATGAAGAACATCGTGAGGTCGCCCGAGAGGATAGCGGCGACGCACAGGATCATGCCGGTGAGAACGCCGATCCTCCCGTGGTAGGCGGCATACCCCGTGAGAAGAAGTGTGATCTCTTCCGGAATCGGAACGCCGAGACCGCAGGCGTAGAGGATGGCGAAGATCGCGAGGTGGGTGTGCTCGAGGACGATCCCGCGCAGGAACAATGTCAACTGGTCGATCAATCCGGGTCACCTCGCTGGTCTCAGAGTTTGTGAAAAAACCGGGCTGGGATGCTCCGTCGGCCTGCAGGAAGGCCCACGGCAGGCAAAGACTGGACGAGCCGGCCGACTCCGCCCCCCACATCAAACGCCTGAGCGGGCCAGCCCGATTTTTTCACAAACTCCGGGAGGCAAAGCACTTCCTGAGAGCATGAAAAAATTCGATCGCAGGCGCGGTCGGGGCGAGCTCGCGAAGCGAGCGAGGTCCGACCACGCCGTAGATCGAGTTTTTCTCATGCTCTCAGTCGTGGGGGCAGGCATCCTACCAGAGAACGCGCGCCGGGCCCGGTGCGTGTCGCGCGGCGGATTGCAAGCGCGGGCGCGCGGCTGTACAGTCCCGTGATTCCGTCGTGCCTCGAATTAAGGAAAGCTCTCTTGAGGCCATGGCCGGTGGCGGTGGTGGGCGCGGGGAAGGTGGGAAGCGCCCTCGCGAAGGCGCTGGCGCGGGCCGGGTGGCCGGTCGTGGCAGTGGCCTGCCGGACGGCGGCGTCCGCACGGCGGGCCTCGCGCTTCACGGGCGCGCCGGCGATGTCCGCGGGGGAAGCGGCGGCGCGGGGGCGGCTGGTCCTGATGGCGGTTCCGGACGATCTCGTGAGTGTGGCGGCGCGGGAAATCGCGCCGCGCGTGCAGCGGGGGGCGGTCGTGGCTCACACGAGCGGAGTGCTGTCGAGCGACGCGCTGGCGCCGGTCCGGCGCCGCGGAGCGCGCGCCGCGAGCCTGCACCCCCTGATGACGATGCCCTCGCCGGCGGCGGGAGCCGCTTCCCTCCCCGGCACCCGCTTCTTCCACGAGGGCGACCGCGGCACGGCGCCGGTACTGCGGGCGATGGTCCGGGCGCTGGGCGGGATTCCGATCGCGGTTTCGCGCGGCGGCAAGGCGCTCTACCACGCGGGCGCGGTGCTCGCCTGCAACGACCTCGTCGCGCTTCTCGACGCCGCCTTCCGTCTGTTCGGCCGCGCCGGCGTCCCGGGACGCCGCGCGCGCGCCGCGCTCGCGCCGCTCGTCCGCCGGACCGTGGAAAACGTGCTGGCGCTCGGCGCGGCGCGCGCCCTCACCGGACCCGTGGCGCGCGGCGACGCCGGCACGGTGGCGCGGCACCTCGCGGTCCTCCGCGGCCGCCCCCGCGAACTCTACCTCGCTCTCGGCCGGGCGACGCTCGACCTCGCCCGGCTCCCGCGCCCGCGCCGCGCCGCCCTCGCGCGACTTCTGGAGAACCGCCCGTGAACATCATCCTCATCGGCTTCCGCTGCACGGGCAAAACCACGGTCGGCCGGTACCTGGGGAAGCGGCTCAAGATGGAGTTTCTGGACAGCGACGAGCTGATCGAGCTCCGCGCGTGCGCGAACATCCGGGAGATATTCGAATTGAAGGGGGAGTCGTGGTTCCGGGAGCAGGAATCGAAGATCCTCGAGGAGCTGGCGCGGAAGGACAACACGGTGATCGCGACGGGCGGCGGGTGCGTGCTGCGCTACAAGAACATCCGGGAGCTCAAGCGCCGGGGCCGGATCGTCCTCCTCGAGGCGGACCCGGATACGCTTCATCGCCGCATCAAGGAAGACCCGCGGACGAGCACGACGCGCCCGGCACTGACGAGCCAGGGGCTGTTCGAGGAGATCCAGTCGCAGCTCGAGTTGCGGCGGCCGTACTACGAGGGGGCGGCGGAGGTGCGGGTTTCGACGGTCAGCCGGCCGATTGACGACATTGCGGAGGAGGTGATCGAGAAGCTCGGCATGAAGCCGCACTTGACTCCTCCTTCCGAGGGGGAGTGAGGCCAACGACCAGTGGCCAGTGGCCAGTGACCAGTGACCAGTGACCAGTGACCAGTGACCAGTGGCCAGTGAACAGTGGCCACTGGCCATTCGACACTGGCAACTGGCCACTGGCCACTGGCAACTGGCCACTGGCAACTGGCCACTGTTCCCCCGGCTCTGGCCCGCTGCCCGCGCCTTCGCTACAATGCCCACGTCCATCGTGCCTCGCCCGCGGCCGCAAACTTCCCGCACTTCACGCCGGCTTCCCGTGTCGGCGTGCCGCGGACCCGAGGACGTTCTGGTCGCGGCCTGGTTCGGCCTCCGATTCGCGCGCGCGGCCCTGCGCACCGTCGAGGGAGAGGAGGTCCGCGTCGTGTCCGCGGGGGTCCGGAATCCGGGCGGAGGGCCGGACTTCCGAGGCGCGCGCCTGGTGCTGGGCGGCCGGGAAATCGCCGGCGAGGTGGAACTTCACCGCGATACCGCGGACTGGGCGCGCCACGGCCACGACCGCGATGCGCACTACGACGGCGTCGTGCTTCACGTCTCGCTGAGCGCGGCGGCGGAGGTCGTGACCTCCTCGGGACGCCGCGTCCCCCGGCTCGTGGTGACTCCGTACGGCGATCCGCCGGAGGCGCGCCGGAGGGTCCCCGCGGCCACCGCGGAGGCGGGTGTCGGCCCCTGCCATGCCGCGCCCGCCGCGCGCCTCCTGGGCGCGCTCGAGAGGTTCGGGCTCGAGCGGCTCGAGCGCCGCGCGGCGCGGTTCGCCTCCTGGGCGCGCGAGGCGGGCCCCGAGGAGGCCGCCTGGCGCGGCCTGTCCGAGGCGATGGGCTACGGCGCGAATTACGAGGCGTTCCGCGCCCTCGCGTTTCACGTCCCGTGGAACTCGTTCGCCGCGGACCCCCCGGGCCCCGCCCGCGCCGAAACGATCGAGGCCGCGCTCCTCGACGCCTCCGGCCTCTTTCCCGCCGACCCTGGCGACGCCGAATCGCGCGTCCGCCTCCTCCGCCTCCACGCCGCCCTGCGCCCCGGCCGCCCCGAGGCGTTCGGCCCCGCCGCCTGGCGTTCCTGCGTCCGCCCGCCCGACGCTCCCGTCCGCCGGTTCGCCGCCCTCGCCGCCCTCGCCGCCCGCGAATCCCCCGCCGCCCTCGTCGCGCGCTGCGCCGGAGATCCCGCCGCCGCGCCCCGCGCTCTCCTCGTCCCGCCCCTTCCCTACTGGAATCTCCGCGCCGCCTGGGGCCCCCCCTCGTTTCGACGCCCCTTGCGCCTCCTCGGCAACGACCGCGCCCTCGCCGCCGCCTCCTCCGCACTCCTCCCCCTCGTCCTCGCCCTCCACCCCGACCGCGCCGACGCCGCACGCCGCCAGTTCCTCGCCCTCCCCACGCTCCCCGAAGACCACGTCACCCGCTACATGCGCTTCCGCATCTTCGCTCACCCCGCCGGCCGCCGCCTCTCCGCCGCCCGGCAGCAGGGCCTCCACCACCTCTACCGCGCCGGCTGCGCCCTCGGCCGCGCGGGCTGCCCGCGCTGCGAACTTCCCCGGCAGGCCAGCCTTCCACAAATCCCGTCGATTTGCCCGCCCCCGCCCGGCTAAAATGCCCGTCTATGAAAATCATCACCTGCGCCCAGTGCGGCGCGCGCTTCGACGTCAGCTCCTACCCCGCCGGAAAAAGATTCCGCTGCGGGAAATGCAAAGAAATCCTCACCGTCCCCGAGGACGAAATCCCGGAGCTCGAAGCCGACGAGGCCGTCCCGGAAAACGACCTGACGGCCGAAACGCTGGACGAGGGAGGGGCATTCGAGGAAGCGGTGCACGCGGGCGAGGAGCCCGCCGCGCCTCGCCCGGCCGCGCGGCCCGCGGCCCGCGGCGCCCTCGGCGCGCGCAAGCCCGCCCCCGGAAGACCGCTTCCCGGGAAAAAGAAAGACGCCGCCTCCCAGGGCGTGGATCTCACCCCGCCGAAATCCGCTTCGAAGAAACTCGTCCTCGTCGCCGTCCTGGTGCTCCTGCTCGGCGGCGCCGGCGGGTTTTTCGCGTGGAAGAAATTTGGAAGCGGGGGCGGGGGTGCGGGGGAGGAGACGAACGACGCTTACACGAAGAAGCTGGCGAAGCTGGACAAATCGAGCGGGCTCGACCAGTTGAGGCTGGCGTTCTGGTGCAAGGCGAACGGGCACGAGAAGTACGAGCAGCACCTGAAGGAGGCGGCGAAGAACGCGCCGACGGATCCGCAGGTGAGGTGCGGGCTCGCGGAGTACTACTGGGCGAAGATGGCGCAGAAGCCGCCGGCGGACGCCGCGTCGTGCGTGGCGCTCGCGGCGGAGGCGGAGGCGGCGGGGCTGGAGGGGGAGAAGAAGCGGCTGGCGCGGATCGCGGTGAAGTTCGATCCGGAGTACGAGGCGGCCTGGAAGGTCCTGGGGTGCATCAGGTACGTACCGGAGGGGGCGGAGGCGGGCGGGCCGGCGTGGCTGCCGAAGGTGGAGGTGGAGAAGCGGCAGGCGGAGGACAAGGCGAGGCAGGCGGAGGTGGCGCGGCTGGCGGGGCTTTCGCCGCGGGAGCGGACGGTGCTCGAGTTGCGGACGACGCTCGCGCTCGAGTTCGGGGACAACTTCGCGTACAAGGAGGTCAAGCCGTACCTGTTCTGCATGCAGAAGTCGGACGCGTACAACGCGGAGTTGCGGCTGGACGAGTTCGTGACGGAGATCGGCGGGTTTTACGGGCGGTTCTTCGACAAGTACGGGGAGAAGTTCGCGCTCGGGGACCTGACGGACCAGGTGATGCTGGTGTGGATCTGGAAGGACCACGACGCGTACGTGCAGTACGGGTCGAAGATCGGGCTTCCGCCGGGTGCGGGCGGGCACTGGGAGCCGGAAAAAGAGCGGCTGATGCTGTTCAACGGGGGGGACGACCCTTACGGGACGATCTTCCACGAGGCGACGCACATGCTGATCCACTACAGCACGAAGCTGCGCGGGAAGACGGGCGGCACGATGCTGTGGTTCACGGAGGGGATCGCGACGTTTTTCGAGCAGTTCACGCGCGACAAGACGGGGAAGATCATCCAGAACCTGAACGGCCTGAACGGAGGCCGGATGGGGCAGATCATCCAGGCCGCGAAGATGGGGCGGCACGTGAAGTTCAAGGAGATGCTGTCGAAGACGTACGTGCAGTTCTCGCAGGAGATGAACAACCCCAACGAGCCGGCGCAGCGCCGGCATTTCAAGGGGGCGATGTATTACGCGGAGGCGTGGTCCATCGTGTACTTCTTCTACAACTACAAGGACGGGCAGTACCGTGAGAAATTCGAAACGTATTTCAAGGAGGAATTGAACGGCCAGGGCGGGTTCAACACGTTCAAGAAGGTGTTCGGGGAGGACCTCGACGCTCTGGAGGCGGAATGGTTGGAGTTCACGAAGGGTCTCAAGTAACCGGCGGGGAGCGTCTCGCGGAGCTTTCCGGGAAGGCGGGGAAGCTCCAGCAGGCGATGGGGCGCGCGATCGTCGGGAAGGAGGGGGCGATCGAGCTGCTCGTGATCGGGCTCGTGGCGCACGGGCACGTGCTGATCGAGGACGTGCCGGGGGTGGGGAAGACGGCGCTGGCGAAGGCGCTGGCGCGCTGCGTGGGCTGCGAGTTCCGGCGGATCCAGTTCACGCCCGACCTGCTGCCGAGCGACATCACGGGGCTGTCGCTCTACGATCCGCAGAACAAGGATTTCCAGTTCCGTCCCGGGCCGATCTTCACGCAGATCCTGCTCGCCGACGAGGTCAACCGGACGACGCCGCGCACGCAGGCGGCGCTGCTCGAGGCGATGAACGACTTCCAGGTGTCGGCGGACGGCAAGACGTACATGCTGCCCAAACCGTTCATGGTGGTGGCAACTCAGAACCCGCTGGAATTCGCGGGCACGTACCCGCTGCCCGAGAGCCAGCTCGACCGGTTCATGTTGCGGATCCGCATGGGCTATCCGTCGCCCGAGCAGGAGGCGGGCATGCTGGTGTCGCACCGCGAGGGCGAGCCGGTGGACCATCTACCGGTCGTGGTGCAGGCCCGGGAGATTCTCGAGATGTCGGAGGCGGCCGCGCGGATCCGTTTCGACGCCGCCATCGCCGCCTATCTCGTCTCGATCGTCGACCGCACGCGCCGCGAGCCGCATTTCGCCGCGGGCGTCTCGCCGCGCGGCTCGCTCTCGCTCTACCGCGCCGCGCAGGCGCGCGCGATGGTCCGCGGGCGCGACTACGTCATCCCCGACGACGTGAAGGAACTCGTCGTGCCGGTGCTCGCGCACCGCATCGTCGAGCGCGGGCCGCGCACGTCGTCGGAGCGCGGAAACGCCGTGCGCGTGCTTCAGACGATCCTGGCGGAGCTCCCGGTTCCCGGAGGCTAGACCGCCGCCGGCGTTTCGTGCCTCGTGCCTCGTGCTTCGTGCGTCGTGCCTCGTGTCGCCTTTCCTCACTCCCACTCCAGAATCCTGACTCCTGCCTTCGGCGTTTCGCCGATCCGCAGCCGGCGGCGCACGTTTGCACGCGTACAATGCCCCCAATGCCGCTCAAGTCCCTCTGGTCCCGGCGCCCGCTCCTCACGCGAAGCGGCCTCTACACGCTCTGCCTCACGTCGACCACCGCGATGGTCGCGGTCATCACCGGCAACAACCTTTACTGGTTCCTGTTCGCCACCGGCGTGGCCCTCCTCGGCTCCAATGCCTGGCTCGCTTTCCGCTCCCTCCGCTCCATCTCGCTCCGGCGCGCCCTTCCCCAGACCGCCTACGCCCAGGAGCCGTTCGCGGGCTACTACGAAGTCCACAACTCCGCCGCCCTCCCCGCCTTCTACGTCTTCTTCGAGGACCTCCCCGTCCCGCCCCCGCGCGCGCCCGGCACCACCCGCCCCGTCGTCACCTTCGCGGCCGCCCTCCCCGCGCGCGCCTCCGTCCACGTCCCCTTCCATGCCCGCCTCGCCTCCCGCGGCTGGAATCGCTTCCGTACCGTCCGCCTGTCCACCGACTTCCCCTTCGGCTTCTTCCGCGTCTTCCGCGAAATCCCCCTTCAGGACGAAATCCTCGTCTACCCCCGCGTCGGACGCGTGCTCCAGCCGCTTCCCGTCGAACGCACCGCCGAGGGCCTGCAGTCGCTCGACCTGCGGCGCGCGCAGCCGGGGCAGGACGACTTCGCGGGTCTGCACGAGTGGCGGCCGGGGGACAACCCGAAGGCGATCCACTGGCCGTCGTGGGGGCGGCTGCCGGGGACGCTTCTCGTGCGCGAGTACGAGCGTACGCGCGTGCCGCGCGCGTGCCTGATCCTGGACCGGCAGACGAAATCGGAGCGGCGGTTCGAGCAGGTCGTGTCGCTCACGGCCGCGAACCTCATCGACCTGCACGAGCACGGGATCGCGGCGTCGCTCTGGTGCGGGGGTGAAGGGGCGGTCACGGCCACGGGGCCGGAGGCGCTCTTGTCGGAGCTGGCGGAGGTGGACCGGACGGAGAGCGCGGGCGAGGAGCTGGCGGCCGCGGTGTCGGCGGCGGCGGACGCGGGAGAACTGCCCGTGGTGATCGGGGACGGGACGAAGAGGCGGCACCGGGACGCGGGGTGGGCGCGGGCGGCGGTGCTGGTGGACGTGGCGGCGGGCGAGGTGCGGACGCGCTACCGGACGCGGGGAGGCGCCGAATGATCGTCGACGGGCTGCTCCTTCTGCTCTGGGCGGTGGCGGGCGCGATCGCGGCGATCCCGCAGGAGCGCTGGGCGTGGGCCGGCGTGCCGATGGCGGCGGGAGCGTTCGGGGCGCTCGCGCGGAGGTTCGACTGGAAGTGGCTGCTCCTGCCGCGGCGGGCGGACGGGTGGGCGGCGTTTGCGGCGGGGTGGGCGGGGACGATTGGGTACCTGGCGGCGACGTCGGAGTGGCGCGAGGTCCTGTTCCCGGCGGTCGCGGTGGCGGCGGCGGGGCTGTTCCTCTTTCACGACCGGTCGGCGCTTCAGTCCCACGCGATCGTGACGACCGCGGTGCTCGCGACCGCGCTGGGTGCGACGCTCGACCCCGGGGCCCGGCAGCTGCCGCTTTTCTTCCCCTTCCTCGTACTTCTCGTCCTCTGCGTGGCCCTCGTGCAGCAGGAGTACATCCTGGGGCGGCTGCGCGACGCCGCCCGGCACGGAAACCTGCTCGCGCAGCAGATTCCGGGCTACGGGGGCGCGCGGCGCGGGCTGGCGCCGGCGATCGCCATGGTCACCGTGACGACGGTCGTCGCGACGCTCGTGCTTTACGTGGCGGTGCCGCGGTTCCGTTTCAAGACGCAGGACCCGCGGAGCGGCCGCGACGAGCGCGGCGGCCGCCAGCAGTCCGGCGTGACGGAGCGCATGTCCCTGCGCGGCGTGCAGGACCTCAAGATGGACTACCGCGTCGCGCTGCGCATGCGGCTGCTGCAGGACGGCACCCCCTTCCGCCCGTCGCTTCCGACCCGGCTGCGCAGTTCGGCGGTGGACCGGATGGACGGGCCCGACTGGGTGTCGACGGCGCCGTGGAGCAACCTGATCGACGGGTCGGACGGGCGGATGGACGGCTGGATCACGATCGGGTCCGGGACGGCGACGCAGCCGCTGGAGCAGGAGTTCGAGATCGAGCCCGCCGACGTCCCGATGCTGTTCGCGATACCCGAGGTGTCGCGCGTCAGGGCGACCGCCCTGCGCATCGACGGCAACGGCGCGATCGCGCTCACGCACATCCCCCGCACGCGCACCGCCTACTCGGTCGTCTCGGACATCTCGGGCGTCGATCCGCGCCTCTACGAACGCGAGCCGCGCCACCCCGACCCGCGCTATACCCACATGCTCTTCCGCGACCCCCGCATCCGCGATCTCGCGCGCAGCATCACGTTCAACGCCACCTCCGCCTGGAAAAAAGCCGCCATGATCGAGGAGTACCTCCGCTCCCACTACGAGTACTCCCTCGACTTCGACCCCGGCGACCGCGAGCCCGTCGCGTCCTTCCTCTTCCATACCCGCTCCGGCTTCTGCGTCCATTTCGCCGCCGCCATGGCCGTCCTCCTCCGCCACCTCGACATCCCCTGCCGCATCGCCCAGGGATTTTCCGGAGGCGAATGGTCCGACCGCGAGTCCCTCACCCTGTTCCGCCTGAGCGACTCCCACGCCTGGGTCGAAGTCTGGCTCGGCTCCATGGCGGGCTGGATTCCTTTCGACCCCACGCCCGCCATGACGGGAAGCGAGGAAGATCCCGGCGACTTCGCCGCGGGCACCCCCGACGCCCCGCGCCCCGACGTCCGCCGCCCCGGCCAGCCCGCCAACCCCCTCTCCGCCGACAAGCTCTCGAAACTCGACCTCCGCGCCCAGGGCCAGCTCATCTCCTCCTTCTGGAACTCCGTCGCCGCCTTCTGGAAATCGCGCGCCGGAAAACTCCTCCTCTTCGCCCTCGTCCTCGCCTCCTCCGTCTGCTTCACCTGGCGCGCCCTCCCCCGCCACGAAAAGTCCCGCCTCCGCGCCCTCCTCCTCGGCTCCCCCGGCGCCTCCACCCCCTTCTACGATGAGTTCCTCACCCTCGCCGCCCGCGCCGGCCTCCGCCCCGAACGCGGCGAAACGCCGTTCGAATTCGGGAAGCGTGTCGAGCGCGTCTATCCGGGCGCGCGCAAGGTGTCGCTGGCGCTCTACGCGGTGCGGTTCGGGGAAGCGCCGCTCGCGGAGGAGGAGGAGAAGGCGAGGCCGGTGATCGACGGCATGCGGGCGGCGCAGGCGGGGCGGAGGGCGGCGAAGTAAGGGCGTTCCTCGTTTTTCGTTACTCGTTACTCGTTCCGCGCGGAGGGCCCTCCCCCGCTGAGCGATGGTTCGCACGGAACGAGAAACGAGTAACGAGGAACGGTCCTTCGCCGGTCGTCCTGCTCCCGGAGCTATAATCTCGCCGCACCCCGGAGCCCCATGGAAGAAAAGAAACCCGCGCCCTTCCGCTTCCGCGCCCTCGACTGGCACCGCGGCCTCGCCGTGCTGGTGATGATCGAGTGCCACGCGCTCGTCCTCCTCGATCCCGCCCTCGACCATCATCCGCTGCGCCTCTGGCTGAACGGCATCAACGGCCTCGTAGCGCCGAGCTTCATTTTCGCCGCGGGCTTTTCGCTCGCCATGGTCATGGCCCGCGCCGCCGTCGACCCCGCGGGGCGGCGCGAGCGCGCGTTCCGGTCGCTCGTGCGGATCTGCGAAGTGCTGCTCGTGGCGAACCTTCTCAAGTGGCAGCTCTGGCCCGTCCAGAAGGACCCCTCGTGGTGGCTCCGGGTGGACATCCTCTCGTGCATCGCCTACTCGCTCCTCGTGCTCTGGGCCTTCGTCTTCGCGGGCGGCAATCGGCCGCGCGCGATTTCCGCGGCGATGGCCGTGCTCGGCGTCCTCGTGTTCGCGGCGTCGCCCTGGACCGAGACCGTCACCGGCGGCGGCCCGCTCCGGCATTTCGTCAACAACAGGACCGCGTCGCCGTTTCCGTTCCTCCCCTGGGCGGGCTACGCATTCCTGGGGGCGGCGCTGGGCGGGTTGATGTCGATTCCGGGGAAGGGGCTGGCGCTCACCGTGCGGGGGCTGTTCGCGATGTTCGCGCTGGGCACGGCGGTCGCGTGGGGCGGGCCGGTGCTCTCGAAAATCTACCCATGGGACGTCTGGTTCCTCACGAACGCCGGCGAGCGGATCTGGCGGGTGGCCGCGATCGCTCTCGTGCTGGTGGGGGTTGAGCAGTTCGGGGCGCGGAAGGGATTCGCGATGCGCAATCCGGCCACGTGGGTGCTGGAGTTCTACGGAACGCAGTCGCTCTCGGTGTTCTATTTTCACATCATGCTGCTCTGCGGATGGACGTTCACGATCCCTTTCGACGGCTTCCTGTGGATCCGGACGGTGGGCAACCTGCACCACAAGTGCGGCTGGGGGGCCTTCTGGGGAGTGACGCTGGGCATCATCGCGACGACGGGCGTGCTGGTCCGCGCGTGGGACGTAGTGGACACCCGGCTGCCCTGGAAGAAGAAGAAGAAGGCGAAGCCGAAGCCGGCGGCGTAACGGAATACGGTCTCGGTCTTTTCGAAGTCTCAATTCAAAATTCATAATTCAAAATTCATAATTGTATTTCATGACCTCCCTCCCCGGCCGCATCCGCGCCCTTGATTGGCACCGCGGCCTCGCCGTCATCGTCATGATCGAGTGCCACTCCCTCGTCACCCTCTCCCCTTCCCTCGACGCCCACCCCCTCCGCCAGTGGCTCAATCGCCTGAACGGACTCGTCGCCCCTTCGTTCATCTTCGCCGCCGGCTTCTCCCTCGCCCTGGTCATGGGCCGGGCCGCCCTCGAACCCGCCGGCCGCGGCCGCCGCGCCGTCAAGTCCCTGGTCCGCATCGCCGAGGTCTTCGCCGTCGCCCTCCTCATGGCCGCCGCCAAATGGCCCGTGCTCCGCGAGCCCGCCTGGCTCCTCCGCGTCGACATCCTCGCGTGCATCGCGGGCTCGCTCCTCATCCTCTGGATCTTCGTCACCGCCCTCGCAGGCCGCACCCTGGCGGTCGCCGGTGCGATGCTCGCCTGCGCGGCCCTCGTCTTCGGCGCCTCCCCCTGGACCGAGACCCTCCGCGGCGGCGGCGCGGTTCATATCCTCAACGCCTCCACCGGGTCGCCCTTCCCTCTCGTCCCCTGGTCCGGCTACGGCTTCCTCGGCGCCTGCCTCGGCTCGGTCGCGGCGGTCCCGGAGCGGGGGCTCCGCTGGGCGCGCCGGGGGTTCGCCGCGATGTTCGTCGCCGGGCTCGCGCTCGCCTGCGCCGGTCCCCTCCTGGATCGCCTCTACGCCTCCCCGACCGCGGTCCTCACCAACGCCGGCGAGCGCGTCTGGAAGGTCGCCGCGATCGCCCTCTCGCTCCTCGCCCTCGAGGCCCTCGGCCAGGCCCGCGGCTGGGCCCTCAAAAACCCCGTCACCGGCACCCTGGAGTTCTACGGCACCTCGTCCCTCTCCGCTTACGCGTTCCACCTGTTCCTGCTCTACGGAAGCGTGAAGGGGCTCTCGCTCGGCGCGCGATTCCACGGCGCGCTGGGCTGGACCGGATTCTGGTTCGCGACCGTCCTCGTGATCGCCGCGACCGGGCTGGCATGCCGCGCGTGGGACGTCGTCGACCGGAAGTTGCCCTGGAAGGCCAGGAAAGCCATAAGCAAGGGCGAGGGTTCATCGCACGGCCGGATCTGAAAAGTCGCGGGCCCCGTGGCCGTTCCGTCAATGCGCGCGGGAATCGGGCGGAGGCGCGCGGTCGGGGCGAGCGCGCGAAGCGCGCGAGGTCCGACCGCCGCCACAGCCCGATTCCCGCGCGCATTGACCCCGTTGACCGGGACCTCCACCTCTGCCGTCGGGAGCTTGATAGCAGAACCTTAAGGTTCAGGTGGGAACGCCCTTCGCGCCTCGCGGTGCCCCTTGGGGCTCCATCGGCGGGAAAAAGGTTGTGTTCCCGACGTAATACTCGTGGTTCTAGCCAAGCAGGCCTGACGAACAGCGCAGAGGTCCTGGTGAACGGGGTTCCATTCCTCATGAATTTCTTACACCAACTCGCGCCCGAATCAAAGCGCGACCGGCGCGGGAATCCGGCGCCCCTTCACGCAACGCTTGACTCAGCGCGAACAGGTCTGTCCGTTCTGACTGCGCCCGGCACTCGAGTCTTTCAAGCGCTGCCTTGAAAACAGCCGATTGTTCTGAAACGGCCCAGGAGCAGGAGAAGGAAAGACCTCGGTGGGACGACCTTCTCCCGCTCCTCCTCCTTCTCCTCCCCCTCAGTCGTTCCGCGAGCGCAGTCGGAAAACGGATCCCCGTTGCCTCGTGCCCGCCTCACTGCACTTTCATCCCCGAGGGTGATCCCCGATCTTGCGTGACTCTCAGCGGCCCCCGCCTTCCACCGTCCAGAGATAGTAGAAACCGCCCTTGTGCCCCGTGATCCGACGCAGCTCCGCCGCGATGGCGCTCTCGGCGGACGGCGGCTGCGCCTGCGCTCGCAGCAGGTCCTGGATCGTGAACGGCTTCTGGTACTCGATCACGTTCGCATCGGCGACGCCCGCGAGCTTCATCGCGGCGTCCACCGCCTGGTCGAAGTACCCGAGTTCGTCCACGAGCCCGTTGGCCTTCGCCTGGCTGCCCGTGTAAATGCGCCCGTCCGCCAGCTCCCGCACCTTCTGCACGTCCATCTTCCGGCCGTCGGCGACGATCTGGACGAAGCGGTCGTACATCTCGTTCAGCATGGACTGGAGCAGCTCGCGCTCCTTTTCCGTCATGGGCCGCCCCATCGAACCGATGTCCTTGTGCTCGGCGCTCTTGATCACGACTTCGCGATAGCCGATTTTTTCGAAGAGGCCCTCGAGGTTCATGAAGGACATGATGACGCCGATGGAGCCGGTGATGGTGGTGGGGTGGGCGACGATGCGGTCGCAGGGCGCGGAAACGTAATAGCCGCCGCTCGCGGCGACGTCGCGCATGAGCGACACGAACCGGAGCGCAGGACGGGCTTTCTTCAGTTCGAGAATCTCGTGATGGATGCGGTCGCAGTCCGTGATTCCGCCCCCCGGCGAGTTCACGTCGAGGATCACCGCGACTACGCTCGTGTCGTCCTTCACCCGCCGCAGGTCCGCGATGGCGCGCTCGACGACGTCGGCCGTGGGACCCAGGAGGGGCGACCCGCCGCCGCTCGAGATGACGCCTTTCACGGGGATGACGACGATCTTGTGGGAGGAGTTCTCGACGCCGACGACGTGGCGCTCGGTGACGCCGTCCGCGCGGAAGCTGCCGCCGCCGGCGAGGGCGCCCAGGAGGAGAAAGAACATGACGCCGTTCAGCGTGAGGCTGCCGACGAGCGTCGCGATCATGAGGCAGCCGGCCAGGTTGAGACTGCGCGTCGCGCGCGCCGGCGCGGGCGCCTGCGGGTGCGGCAGGGGCTGCTGCGAGGGGAACATCAGGGGCACGCCCGTCGGGTCGCTCACGCCTTCGCTCCTTTGGTTTTCTTCCGGCCGGCGGCCGCGCGCCGCGCCACCTCGGCGCGCATGTAGCCGACGATTTCTTCCCCCGGCGTCCCGGGCCCGAACAGCCTCCCGACCCCGAGCTTCGACAGCGCCGCCTGGTCCTCGGGCGGAATGATCCCGCCGCCGGTGAGGAGAACGTCCCCCATCCCCTTTTCCTTCATCAGCTTCATGACGCGCGGAAACAGCGTCATGTGCGCCCCCGAAAGGATCGAGAGCCCGAGGGCGTCCACGTCCTCCTGCAGCGCCGCCTCCACCACCATCTCCGGCGTCTGGTGCAGGCCCGTGTAGATCACCTCCATCCCCGCGTCGCGAAGAATGCACGCGATGACCTTCGCTCCGCGGTCGTGCCCGTCGAGACCGACCTTGGCCACGAGCACCCGGATCTTGCGCTCAAGCTGCGGGACCGCAGGCGCGGTCTTCTTACCAGTAGATGGGCGGCTCACGGTATTCCCCGAATACGCCTCTCAGGACCTCGCACATCTCCCCCAGCGTCACGTCCGCCTTCGCCGCCTCCAGGAACCGCGGCATCAGGTTCTCCGTCCCCTTCGCCGCCGCCCGGACCGCGTCCAGGCACCCCTGAACCCTCGCGGCGTCACGCTTCTTCTTCAGCCCCTTCACGTCCTTCAACTGCCGCCGCTCCGCCGCCATCGGCACCTTCAGAAGATCGATCGGCTTCTCGTCCCCCTCCACGAAATCGTTCACGCCGACGACCACCTTCTCCTTCCGCTCCACCGCGAGCTGGAACTCGTACGCCGAACGCGCGATCTCGCGCTGGAAAAACCCGCGGTCAATCCCCGCCTCGCACCCCGCGAGAATCCCCTTCCCACCCCCCAACTCGTCGATCCGCCTGAAATACCCCTCCGCCTCGCGCTCCATCTGGTCGGTCAGCCATTCGACGTAGTACGAGCCGCCGAGCGGGTCGACCGTGTCCGTGACGCCGGTCTCGTGCGCGAGGATCTGCTGCGTGCGAAGGGCGATCTTGACGGCCTTCTCCGTGGGAAGCGCGAGCGCCTCGTCCATGGAGTTGGTGTGAAGCGACTGGGTGCCGCCCAGCACGGCGGCGAGCGCCTCGTAGGCCGTGCGGACGATGTTGTTCTCCGGCTGCTGCGCGGTGAGGGAACAGCCGGCGGTCTGGGTATGGAACCGGAGGCGCCAGCTGGCGGGGTCTTTGGCGCCGTAGACGTCCCGGAGGCGTTTCGCCCAGATGCGGCGCGCCGCGCGGTACTTGGCGATCTCCTCGAAGAAGTTCATGTGGGAGTTGAAGAAGAACGACAGGCGCGGCGCGAAAGCGTCGACGTCGATCCCGGCCTGGATCCCGGCCTCGACGTAGGAGAAACCGTCGGCGATCGTGAACGCCAGCTCCTGCACCGCCGTCGAGCCGGCTTCGCGGATGTGGTACCCCGAAATCGAAATCGGGTTCCATTTCGGCAGGTTCTTCGAGCACCACGCCAGCATGTCCGTGATGATCCGCATGCTGGGCCGGGGCGGGAAGATCCACTCCTTCTGCGCGATGTACTCCTTCAGGTTGTCCGTCTGGGCCGTCCCGCGCAGCCGGTCGCGCGGCACGCCCTGAGCCTCCCCGACGCAGACGTAGTAGGCG
>JACPRD010000052.1 GCA_016190145.1 Planctomycetota bacterium
CTTCCTGCGCCTGCCGATGGCAAAGAGCCACGGGTAAGCCGGATGCGGGAAATCCGCACGTCCGGTTTAACGAGGGGGAGGGGGCTTCGGCTCCCTCCCTACTCTCCCGACCCCGCCGTTCCCTTTCGTCTTTCATCCTGTTTTTCCATCTCATCCCGTTTTAGTCCCACGCGCGTCTCCATCACTCGCCTTGCCTCCGCGCGGACCGGTCCGAAATTCAGCAGGAGCCCGATCTCGTGACCGCTGCTGCGAAGATAAAAGGCGACAGGAACGGCGAGGTCGCGGATGAAAACGGGTGAAAACGGATACTGCACCCGTGAGATCCGCTGGACAACGGCCGGGGTTTTCCCGACTTTCCTGCTATAGACTCGAAATGGGCCGCCTGATTCGGACCTTAAGGACTCACCGACGACGGGTCTCCCCCGTACACTTTCAGGACCCCAGAGGTCCCATTCGGAGCCCAGCCTATGAAGACGCTCGCCGCCCTGCTTCTCTTCGCCTCCGCCGCGCTCGCCGAAGAGTGCAGGCGCGACTGCACGGGAATCGAATGGACCCTGCCGTTCCAGGCCGCGCTGGAAAAGGCGAAGAAGGAAAACCGCCTTCTCCTCATCAAGCCGATCGCGTTCGGAACGGAGAAAAGCGGAGGGTGGTGACCCGCGGCGGAAGTGCTGAGGGCGGGTCCCTTCAGCGACGAACGCGTGCGCGGGCTGGCCAACCGGAGGTTTGTGAATTTCTACTTCGATCTGTCGGACGAGGGCGCCGCCGGGGACCCGGACGCCCGGAAGTTCGTGACGGCGATCAAGAAGGAGCTCGGCAGGGCCAGCGTCGGGACTCCGAGCATCCTCATCGTGTCGGCGGCAGGGGATATCGTCGGGGAAACGGACAACTTTGCGAGCAGCGGCGTCGTTTATGCGGCGATGAAGAAGGCGCTCAAGGAGCGCCCGGAATTCGATGCCGGGAGCGGGGACGAGAAGGCCGCCGTGAAACCGATCGAGAAGGCGCGGATCGCGTTTGAGCTGGGGAAGGGGAAGACCGCCGCGGACCTGCTCGCGAAGCCGGAGAGCGAGGACGAGTGGCTTTTCCTCGCGCACATCCAGCGGTGGCGGGAGGAGTGGGACGCGATGGAGGAGGCTCTTTCGCACATAAGGCGCGAGGATCTGCTCGACGACGCGCGGATGGAGCGCGCGTGGCGGTCCTGGCGGGAGTCGAAGTATGAGGCGCTGCGCGACGGGCTGGCGGATTTCCCGGCGGACAGCAACCGGTCGGCGGAGGCGCGGTACTTCGAGGCGCTGGCGCGCTACCACCTGGGCGAGAAGAAGGAGGCGCTGAAGGCCTGGAAGGAGCTGGCGAAGTCTCCGGACGAGGGTCCGTGGGTCTACCGCGCGGACTGGGCCTGGATGACCGTGAAACAGGCGGGGAAGACGTCGTTTTCAACGGGCGACGCGAACCGGTCGCCGCTCGGGCGGGTGGGATACCTGGGGCGGGACAACCCGGACCTGAAGGGGCCCGGAAGGTAATGCCGCGCGTCGGGCGAAAATGCTCGCCACGGCTCCGGCTCCGTCCCAGCATGCCGGAATGAGCCGCGCGCGATCCCGCCTGGTCCTGGTTCTCGCGGTCCTGCTCTCCGGTTGCGCGGGCGACGGCAAGGAGCCCGGACCCGCGACGACGGAGGCTCCAGACCCCTGGCTCTGGCTCGAGGATGTCGGCGGCGAAAGGTCGCTTGCCTGGGTGCGCGAACAGAACGCCGTCAGTCAGGCGGAGCTGGAGGCGGCGCCGGAATTCGAGCCGATCCGGCGGCGGCTGCTGGAGATCCTGGACTCGAGGGAGCGGATCCCGCGCGTCTCGAAGAGGGGTCCGTTCTTCTACAACTTCTGGCGCGACGACGCGAACCCCCGCGGCGTGTGGCGCCGGACGACGCTCGCCGAGTACCGGAAGCCTCAGCCCGCGTGGGAGACCGTGCTCGACCTCGACCGGCTTGCCGCCGCGGAAAACGAAAACTGGGTCTGGCAGGGCGCGAACTTCCTGGAGCCGGACTTCGACCGCTGCCTCCTCGAGCTGTCGCGAGGCGGGGCGGACGCGTCCGTCCTGCGCGAGTTCGATCCCGTGCGGAAGGAATTCGTGACGGGCGGGTTCGCTCTGTCCGAGGCGAAAAGCTGGGCCGCGTGGAAGGACCGCGACACGATCTACGTCGGCACCGATTTCGGCCCGGGCTCGCTCACGACGTCGGGGTACACGCGCGTCGCAAAGCTCTGGAAGCGCGGCACCCCGCTGGCGGAGGCGCGCACGGTCTTCGAGGGCGAGGCGACCGACGTGAGCGTGAGCGTCACGGCCGAGCGCGACCACGGGCGGCTGTACGAGCTGGCGCACCGCGAGCCGACGTTCTTCACGAGCGAAGTCTCCGTCCGGCGCGGCGACGCGTTCGTACGCGTGGAAAAACCCGCCGATGCGGAGGCGGACCATTTCGACGGTTTCCTTCTCCTGCGGCTGCGCTCCGACTGGACGCTCGCGGGCCGGACGTGGGCCGCGGGGTCGCTCCTCGCGGCGGATTTCGAGGCGTGGCTGAAGGGCGGGCGCGAAGTCACGCCGCTGTTCGAGCCGACCGCGCGCCGGTGCCTGCGCGGCAGCAGCCCGACGCGGAACTACCTCATTCTGAACGTCCTCGACAACGTGCGCTGCCGGCCCGAGCTCATGAAGTTCGCGGACGGACGCTGGACGCGCGAGCCGCTCGAGGCGCCGGACTTCGGCGTCGCGGACGCCTCCGGCATCGATCCCGAGGAATCGGACGACTATTTCCTGAGTGCGACCGGCTTTCTCACGCCGTCGACACTCTTCTTCGGCACCGCCGGCCGGCCCGGGCTCGAAAAACTCCGGAGCCTGCCCGGCTTCTTCGACACCGATGGTCTCGAAGTCTCCCAGTTCGAAGCCGTTTCCCGCGACGGCACCCGCATCCCGTACTTCCAGGTGAACCGCAGGGGCCTCGTGCTCGACGGCCGGAACCCCGCTCTCCTTTCGGGCTACGGCGGCTTCGAAATCTCCCTGCTCCCGTCCTACCGCGCCGCCCTGGGCGCCGCCTGGCTCGAGCGCGGCGGCGTCTACGCGCTGGCCAACATCCGCGGCGGAGGAGAATTCGGCCCGGCCTGGCACAACGCCGCCCGAAAAGAAAACCGACAGCGCGCCTACGACGACTTCGCCGCCGTCGCGGAAGACCTCGCCGCTCGCCGCGTCACCTCGCCGGAACACCTCGGCATCGAAGGCCGCTCCAACGGCGGCCTCCTCGTGGGCGTCATGCTCACCCAGCGCCCCGACCTCTTCGGCGCCGTCGTCTGCGGCTCCCCGCTGCTCGACATGCGCGCGTACACGCGCCTCCCCGCCGGCGCCAGCTGGATCGACGAATACGGCGACCCCGACCTCCCCGGCGACTGGGAGTTCATCCGCCGTTTCTCCCCCTACCACAATCTCTCCACGGACCAGCACTACCCCCGCGTCCTCTTCACGACCTCCACCCGCGACGACCGCGTCCATCCCGCCCACGCGCGCAAAATGTTCGCACGGATGAAGGAGCAGGGCCACGACGCCCTCTACTACGAGAACATCGAGGGCGGCCACGGCGCGGCCGCGAACAACCGGCAGTCGGCCTTCATGGAAGCGCTGACGTATGCGTTCCTGTGGAATGAGCTGAAGTAACGGGCGAGCCTGCGCAATCTGCTATCCTCCGCCCCATGCCCACCGTCCGCGTCATGACCTACAACATCCTCGAGGGCGCCCGCGACCGCCTCGACGTCGTCGCGGCCGTCGTCCGCGACGCGGGTCCCGACGTGCTCGGCGTCACGGAGGCGAACGGGCTGGACGACGCGAAGCGCATGACGGAAGTCGAGGAGGCGTTCGGGATGAAGGGGGTGCTGGGCCGTGCCGCGAGCGGGTATCACGTCGCGATCTTCGTCAAGCCGCCCTGGCAGGTCGAGTCGAGCGGGCCGGAGTACTACCCGTTCTTCCACGCCGCCCTCTGGGCGAAACTCCGTTTCGACCAGGACCGCTTCTTCACCGCCGTCGTCGCGCACCTCAATCCCTTCAGCCCCAACCTCCGCCTCGCCGAGGTCCGGGCGCTGTGCCGCCACGCGGTGCCGGGCGAGCGAGCCGTGCTGATGGGCGACTTCAACTGCATGGCGCCGGGGGACGACGTGGATCCGAGCGTGCTCGAGCTGCCACGGAACATTCTGGCGCGGTTCGTGAAGGAAGCGGGGGACCCGATCGAATTCGACCGTCGCGAGTTGGCGCTGGCGGAGTGGGCGGGGTTCGTGGACGTGTATCGGAAGACGCACCCGAAGAAGCCGGGGTGGACGCTGATGACGACCCGCTACGGGGCCGCGCTCCGGGCGCGAATGCGGATCGACTACCTGCTGGCGACGCCGCGCGTCGCGCAGCGCGCCGTTTCGGCGGAAGTGATCGAGACGAACGATTCGCGGCGCGCGAGCGACCACTATCCGCTGATGGCGGCGTTCGATTTTTCCACGACCAGTGCGGGCGCCGGGACCGGGATCCAGAAGCCCGAGGCGAAGTGACGATCCGGCTGTGTCGGGCGGGACCGGGCCACCGGCACCGGAGACGAGGCACGACGCATGACTCGCGAGCCGCGGTCTTATTCTGCCCGCGCCCCCCCGCGGCGCCCGATTGTGCTAGCATCCCGCCCCCTCGTTTCCGGAACACCTGGATGCGCTTCGAAGACCTCCACCTGATCGAACCCCTTCTCCGCGCCGTGCGCGACGAAGGCTACTCCGTTCCGACCCCCGTGCAGGCGCAGGGCATCCCGCACGTTCTGGCCGGCCGGGATCTCCTCGGCTGCGCGCAGACCGGCACCGGCAAGACCGCGGCGTTCGCTCTTCCCATCCTTCAGCGCCTGCACGCCCAGCCCGTGCCCTCCCCTCGCCACGTGCGGGTCCTCGTGCTGGCGCCGACGCGCGAGCTCGCGACGCAGATCGGCGACTCCTTCCGGACGTACGGGCGGCACATGGGATTCAGGCACCACGTGATCTTCGGCGGCGTCGGGCAGCACCCGCAGACGCAGGCGCTTCGGCACGGCGTGGACATCGTGGTCGCGACGCCCGGCCGGCTCCTCGACCTGATGCAGCAGGGCTTCGCGAAGCTGAACCGCGTCGAGGTCCTGGTGCTGGACGAAGCGGACCGGATGCTCGACATGGGTTTCATCCACGACGTGCGGCGGATCGTGAGCGCGGTGCCGAGGAAGCGACAGACGCTTTTCTTCAGCGCCACGCTGCCGCACGACATCCGCACGCTCGCGCACGACATCCTCATCGACCCCGTGCGCGTCGAGGTGACGCCGACGGCGACGACGGTCGACAAGGTGGCGCAGTCGGTGTGCTTCGTGGGGAAGGGCGAGAAGTTCACGCTTCTCCAGAAGCTCCTGCACGATCCGGCGATCGGCCGCGCGCTGGTTTTCACGCGGACGAAGCACGGGGCGAACAAGCTGGCGCGGCAGCTGAACGCCGTCGCCGTGCGCGCCGACGCGATTCACGGCAACAAGGCGCAGACCGCGCGGGAGCGCGCGCTCGAGGATTTCGCGCGCGGGCGGATCCGCGTGCTGGTGGCGACCGACATCGCGGCGCGCGGCATCGACGTCGAGGGGATCACCCACGTTTTCAACTACGACCTGCCCAACATCGCCGACAGCTACGTGCACCGCATCGGGCGCACCGCCCGGGCGGGGGCCGCGGGAACGGCCATTTCTTTCTGTTCTCCGGAAGAGCGCGAGGACCTGGCGGGCATCGAACGGCTGATCCGGATGCGCATCCCGGTCCAGCCCGGCAGCCCGGACTTGCACAGGACGGAGACGCATGCGCCGACGCACCGGCCGCATCACCCCGCCGCCTCCCACGGCGCGGCCCCTGGCAACTTCGGCGGGCCCCGCCACCCGGCAGCCCACCGCCCCGGCACCGCCCCTGCTCACGGCGGGCCGCACGCCCACGCCCATGGAGGCGCGCCGGCGAACAGGCCGAAACGGAACCTGAGAGGCCGGCATCCCCGGCGGGGTTGAACCTCCCGGCCTGCGCCGCCCTGCCGCCTCCCCCCTTCCATTCTGTAAACTCCCCGGCGGTCCACTACTTCGGGTCGCTCCCGGGAAAGGCCCCATGAAACGCTCCCAGGCCCCTGCCCAGCACATCGACCCGAACGGCGACGCGGCGCGCGCCCTGGAGGCCGCGGAACGAGCGATCGCGGAAGCCCTGCCGCACCTCGGCGCCCTCTCTCGCCTCTCCGCCCAGCTCGGCCAGGGTCTGGAAGCCGCCCTCGCGTCCCTCAGCGCCGCCTCGGCCGCCCTTCGAGCCGCGCCTCCCGCGCTGACGCCACCGCCCGTCCCGCCCGAAGCCTTCGTGCCGCCCCGGCGCGTGACCTCCCCGTTCGACGAGACCACGGCGATGGCGCCGTTCACCCCGCCGGCGGCCCTGGACGAAACTGCGGCGGCGGAGGAAGAGGGCGACGAAGTCCGATTCCTCTGCGAAAAGTGCGGCCGCAAGCTCTCCGCGCCGCGGAAATTCGCGGGCCGCAAGGCGGGGTGCAAGTGCGGCGAGAAGACGACGATCCCCGGAAAATCGACGCGCGACCGGGGGAAGAAAGACTGAGAGTCACCGATACGGCCCAGGAGAAGGAGGAGGAGAAGGAGCAGGAGGAGGAACGGCCTCGTTGGGACAACATCCGCAAAGTTCCGCCGCTTGAAAGGAATGCCCCGATGAATCATAGTGGCCCCTCCGATTCACGGGTCACCTGCGAAGGAGTTCCCATGCGCCCGCTCTTCACCGCCTTCCTTGCCCTCTTCGCCCTCAGCGCGCTCGCCCAGGAGCCCGAGACTGCCCTCGTCGGGGAGTGGTGGGAGGAATCCCACCGGGACGCGTTCGAACTGCGCGCGGACAAGACCGCCACCCGCCGCGTGTTCGCGACCGGCGACGAGGTCCAGGGCGCCTGGAGCCTTCCCGCCGCGGGCCGTCTCAGGTTCGCGCCCGAGGACGGTTCGGAACCCGTCACCTGGAACATCGAGCTGAAGGACGGCCGTTTCACCGTCCCCATCATCGGCGACGCGCGCGTCTACGTGCGCGAGACCCGCGCGGACCGCGACGGGCGACTCGCCGCGACCCTCAAGCGGATCCATGAAATCTCCCGCACGCTCCGGGACCACAGCTTCGGAAGTTCCCAGGACGCCGGACTCCTCGCCAGCCTGCGCGAATTCGAGGCCCGGGCGGACGGGCTGCTCCTGACGCTCGCGGGAAGCGACCGGAAGAAGCAGGACGCGTATGTCGCCGAGCTGGCGAAGACACGGCCTGACCTGAAAAGGGTCCTCGAAAAAGGCTCGCGCGGAGGCCGTCTCACCTCGTGCAAGAACAACCTGAAGATGATCGGCGTCTACTTCGCGCTCTACGAATCGAAGTACAAGAAGTACCCGACGGGCCTGGAAGAGATCTGGAAGCCCGACCTGCTCCAGGACAAGAGCGTCCTCCGGTGCCCGGCGACCGGCGAGGAAAACGCCTACGAATACCTCTGGCCGTCCAAGGGCGACGCGTCCGCGCCGGACGAGATCATGGCCTACGACCGGTTTCCGCACGCCGACGGCACCCGCTGCGTGCTGCTGTTCCAGGGGCGCGTGATCGTCCTCGACGAAGATGGCTTCAAGCAGGCGCGGGAAGCGGGGAAAACGGAGGGTGTGGAGCCGGTGGACGAGAAAGACTGAGAGCGCGTGAAGAATTCGAGCGCCTGCGGCGGTCGGACCTCGCTGCGCTCGTCCCGACCGCTCGCCGTCGCTCGCCTTCTTCACGCGCTCCGGGAACGACCCTCGTGAGTGCGGCGGGCTCTCGCAGTGACCGGTCATGGGGTGAGTGCGAATCACCTCTTGAGGTCGCAGGCCAGAACGGACCACAGAGCCATGCAGGTGACTTTGGGCGGCGATTACACAAGGAAGAGACCGAGACTTCGAAAGCACTTCCGATCGGCATTGGCCGTTTCCGCGGTTGCCGCCCGGAGTCTGTGGATCTCCCTGGCTTCATTCGTGCCCATGCGTCGTCGCCAGTCGGTGACTGCGGAGTACGCCCGCGCGCCTCGGAAAGAGTGAGGAACTTCGGGGCGGCCGTCATCGCGCCGGTACAATCCCGCCCCCGTGATGCTCTCCCTCGCCACCGGCTTCGGACTCGGCCGCTTCCCGTTCAGCGGCACGCTGGCGTCGGTCGCCGCCTGCTTTCCCGCGGCGATCCTCGTCTACGCCGGAGCGCCGGGGCGGATTCCCCTCGCCATTCTCGCGGCCGCGGCTTCCGTCGCCTGCCTGGCCCTGGGGAAGAAGGCGGAGGCGGCGTTCGGCGGAAAGGACCCGTCGGAAGTCGTGGTCGACGAGTTCGCGGGCATGTGGCTCGCCTTCGCGATCGCCCCGCCCGGAGAAAACCTCGCGCGCCTCGCGCTGGCGCTCGTGCTGTTCCGGATTCTCGACGGCGCGAAACCATTCGGGATCAAGGCCTTGCAGCGGTTTCCGGGGGGCGTGGGGATCCTCGTGGACGACCTCGTCGCCGGGGCGCTGGCGGGCGGGGCCGTCGCGCTGGCGGGAGTCCTGCCGCTTGTCGCCGGACAGCCCCTTCAGTAGAATCGCGCCGCACACCTACGGGGGTTTCATGAGCGACAGCGCACCGCCCACGCCTCAAGCCGGACCCGTGCGCCCCCCTTCCAGCGGGGAACCCCTTCTCGCCGAGCTCCGCGAGGACAACCACCGCCTCGAAACGCTCGTCAAGAAGCAGGAACTCGACTTCAAGACCCTGTTCGAGATGGCCAACGCCATCAACGAACGCTCCCTCGATCCCCGCGGGATCGAGGCCTACCTCATCTATATCTGCAACGCCGTCCGGGGTCAGTTCGGCGCCAACAAGGTCTACGTCATGCGCGAGATCTTCGAAAACGAACCCCGCCGGTACGCCGTCCTCGACAAGGGCAAGACGCTTTTCGAATGCCCCCGCGACTGCGCGTTCACACGATTCCTGACAAAAGCCCGCGGAGCCCTGCCGCTGGCCTCCCCGGACATGGAGGGAATGCCGGAGGTCAAGGCCCTGCGCACCCTCGACGTCGAGACGCTCGCGCCGCTTCTGCGGTTCCAGGAAGGGAAACCGGAACTGAAGGGCGTGCTGGCGATCGGGAAGCGGCTTGTCAAGGCGCCGTTCGCGGCCGGGGACCTGCAGATGTTCGGGCTCCTGGGAAGCATCATCGCGATCTCTCTCCACAATGCGGAACTCCACCGCAAGGCGATCGTCGACAACCTGACCCAGGTCTACAGTCGCGGGCATTTCGACCTCTCGCTCGACGCGGAGATTTCGCGCGCCGAGCGGTACGGCGGGCAGCACCATTCCGACGAGGTCCGGTTCGTGTCGCTTCTGATGATGGACATCGATCACTTCAAGAAGATCAACGACTCCTACGGTCACCAGGTCGGGGACGCGGTGTTGCGGATGGTGGCGCGGGCGATGAAGGGAACGGTGCGGAAGAGCGACGTTGTGGCGCGGTACGGGGGGGAGGAGTTCGCGCTGATTGCGCCGGAGACGAACAAGGAGGAGGCGATCCGGATGGCGGAGCGTCTCCGTACGAGGATCATGGAGTCGAAGATCGAGGGGCCGGGTGGGAAGCCTGTGAGCGTGACGGCGTCCTTCGGGGTGGCGACGTATCCGAACGACGCGGGGGACCTGCGGAGTCTGGTGGCGGCCGCGGACAAGGCGCTGTACCAGGCGAAGGAGCGGGGCCGGAACCAGGTCGTTTCGGTCCCCAGCCGGGAGCATTCCTAAATGGAGAGGACGCCGGGGGGGCGGCGGCGTCCGCCGGGGGGAGGGGAGAGGCCTGCGAGCCAGACGGGATCTCACCGCGCGGTGCGTGCGCCGGGGGGCGGAGCCGGCGGGAGCGTCGGGACGCCTCCGCCGTCGGACACGAGCACGATCCGGCGGGGCGGGGGCGGTGAAGCGGGGTCGCGGACGGGCGGCGGGATGGGTCTGGGCGCGAAGTTCGCGCTGTTTATTGCGCTGACGGTGGCGATCGCTTCTTCGGTCCTGGTGATCGCGGCCTACTACACGGCCGCGGGTCAGATGGACGACGAAATCGACCAGGCGGGCATCCGGATGTCCAAGGTGGTGGGGGCGTACGCGTACCAGACGATTCAGAAACACGAAGCGACGAAGGACGGCGCGGACCCGCTGAAGTCGATCGCGGACGACCTGAACAAGCTGTTCACGCTCATCCCCGAGGGGAACCAGGAGGGCGCGAAGGTCTACGACAAGCGGATCCGGGAAACGCTCAAGGGGATGCAGGAGCCCTGGAACGCCAACGCGCTGGAATCGCTGGGGGGCGAGAAGGCGGACGCGATGGAGCTGAAGTCGCCCGAGATCATCAACATCGCGGTGGTGGTCGGGAGCACGATGATCGCGGCCAAGCTGCTCACTCCCATCTCCCTGTCCAACAAGACGTCACGCGGCACGAAGGACGGCGTGGCGATCGAGGAAGGGAGCTACAGCGACGGCGGGCGGAGCATCCGCGTGCGGGTCTACAAGAAGCCGGTTCTCGACCCGAACGGCTCGACCAAGGGCGACGCGATCATCTACCTGTCCGCGCGGAAGATCGACGACGCGAAAAGCGCGATCCTGACCGCCCTCATGCTGCCCCTTTTCCTGGCGTGCGTGATCGGAGCCGGCATCGGCTTCTACCTTTCGACCATCGTCACCAAGCCCCTCAAGTCCCTCATGAACGACATCAACATGGTGTCGGCCGGCGACCTCGAGCACGAGACCAAGGCGCAGTCCACCGACGAGATCGGGTACCTCGCGCGCACGTTCAACCTCATGACCAAGAGTCTCTCGTCGGCGCACGAGGCGGAGCTGGAGAACAAGGCGATGGAGCACGAGCTCAACATCGCCACCGAGATCCAGTCGAACCTGCTGCCGCACCGCATTCCGAAGATCGCCGGCTACGAGCTGGGCGCCTACTACCGTCCGTCGAAGGAAGTCGGCGGCGACTACTACGACTTCATCCAGATCGACCAGAACCACCTCGGCATCATCGTCGCCGACGTGTCCGGCAAGGGCATCCCCGGCTCGATGGTGATGACCATGGCGCGCTCCCTGATCCGCATGGAAGCGGAGCGGAACCTCTCGACGGCCGACACGCTCGTCAAGACGAACCGCATCCTGGCGCGCGACATCCGCCGCGGGATGTTCGTGACGTGCCTCTACGCCCTCCTCGACGTCCGCAGCCGCACCCTGCTCGTCAGCTCCGCCGGACACAACCCGATGGTGGTCTTCCGCAAGGCCACCGGGAAATACGAGCTCGTCAACCCGAACGGCATCGCGCTCGGGTTCGACAAAGGCCCGATCTTCGAGCGCACCATCAAGGAACAGCAGATCCAGCTCGGGCTGGGCGACCGCATCTGCCTCTACACCGACGGAGTCGTCGAGTCCATGGACTCGAAAAACGTCGAGTTCGGCGACGAGCGCTTCTACAAGATGGTCCAGCTCCTCGCCGAAAAGGACTCCAACGTCTTCATCAACGCCATCGTGCGGACGCTGGACGAGCACCAGGGGGAGTCGCCCCAGCACGACGACATCACGATCGTCACGGTCAGGCTGCTGCCGCAGGCTTAGGGAACCCGGGGGGTCAACGCGGATGGGCGAAGTGCACGACCGGATCGTCATTACCAACGACACCAAGTTCCTGGGGTTCGTGCGGGAGTTCATGTCCCGCATGATCCGCCAGTCGAACCTGTCGCGCGACACGGAGAACCGCATCATCCTCGCCGTCGACGAGGCCGTCGCCAACATCATCGAGCACGCCTACGAAAACCAGCGCGAAGGGACGATCGACATCGAGGTCGAGGCGGATTCGAAGAGGTTCATGTGCACGATCCGGGATTCGGGGAAGAAGTTCCAGCCCGACACCGTGCACGACCCGAGCATCCCGGAGCACATCAAGGCGAAGAAAAAGAAGGGACTCGGCATCTTTCTCATGCGTCAGATCATGGACGAAGTCCGGTATACGTTCCGCGAAGGCATCCAGAACGAGCTCGTGCTGGTGAAGTACATCGGGGAAAAGCCGGCGCCGCAGCCGTAACGGGGAACCAACAGGCACGGTTGTCACGGGTTACGGGCGCCGCTACAATCGCCCGCTTCACGGAGAGGTGAGGGATGGCCGAGTTCAACATCCAGCAGCAGAAGCTCAAAAACGGGGTCGCGTTCGTCGCCGTCCAGGGATTCCTCGACGCCCATACCTTCGAGGAAATGGAAAAGACGATCAACGACCTCTTCGACAACGGCACCTACCGCCTCGTCGTCGACCTCTCGAAACTCGACTACATCTCGAGCGCCGGCGCGGGCGTCTTCATCGGCGCCATCGGCACCGCGCAGGAGAACGACGGCAACATCGTCCTGATGCGCCCGAGTCCGAACGTGAAGGAAGTCTTCGACCTCCTCGGGCTTTCGCAGATCTTCCCGTTCGCGAATGACGTGGAGGGGGCGCAGAAACTGTTCACGTAAGTCCGTCGTGGAACGACGACATCCGATGGCCGCGCCCCGGGCGCGGCCGTTTCTGTTTTGAGGAACCGTGACTTCCGCCGGAACGGCCCCGCTGCCTTGCCAACCCCCTGCTCTCCTGCCACAGTGCCCCCCGATGAAATTCGACGACGCCTTCCTCAAATCCCTCGAATCCCTACTCCTGCTCGCCCGCCGCCTGCAGGCCGGCCCCCTCCCCGGCGAACGCACCACCCCGCGTGCCGGCGCTTCCCTCGAATTCCGCGAACACCGCTCCTACACGCCTGGCGACGACCTGCGCTACGTCGACTGGAACGTCTTCGCCCGGCACGGGCAGCTTCACGTGAAGCAGTTCGCGGCGGAGCGCGACCTCCAGGTGCTGGTCGCTGCGGACGTGTCGGCGTCGATGGGGTTCTGGGGGAAGCGGGAACAGGCGCTGTCGGTCGCGGCGGCGCTGGGGTACGTGGCGCTCGCGCGCGGCGACACGCTTTCGTGGGCGGCGTTCGCGGAGCGGCGGCTCGCGGGGGCGGAGGGGCTGCGCGGCAAGTCGCGCGCGGTGGACCTCCTGCGCGGGCTCGAGGCGGCCCCCGCGGGCGCCGGCCCGACGCGCGTTGCGGCGGCGGGCGACGGCCGCGCGCGCGGCCTCGTCGTCGTCATCAGCGACTTCTGCGACCGCGCCACGCGCGAGGCGCTGCGCGGCCTGCGCCCGCGCGGCGGCGGGCTCGTCGCGATTCACGTGGTCGCCGAGGAAGAGATCCGGCCGCCGGTCGCGGGCGCGGTCCGGCTGGTGGATGCGGAGACGGGCGAGGAAGCGGACGCCGACATCGACGAAGCGGCGCTCGACCGCTACCGCGCGGCGACGCAGGCGCGCTGGGACGCGCTCGCCGCGTTCTGCGCGCGCGAATCGGTGCCGTTCCAGCGCGTCGTCGCGTCGACGCCGCTTCGCGAAGTCGTCGCCGCCCTCCTCCGCCCGGGCGGGGCCCTTTCGCGCCGATGATCTTCGACCGCCCCCATCTCCTCTGGCTCCTCGCGGCGCTCGCGCCCCTCGCCGCCGCCTTCCTCGTGCGCCGCCGCCGCCCGCGCGTCGCGGTCCCCGACCTCGACGCCTGGCTCGCCGCCCTCCCGCGCGCGCCGCGGCGCGGCTGGCGCGCCTTCCGCGACGCCGCCTCCCTCCTCCTCAACCTCGCCGCCGCCGCCGCGATCGCCCTCGCCGCCGCGGGCCCGCGCTCCGCCGCGCCCCCGCACGACGACTGGGCGCTCGTCTTCGACACCTCTGCCTCGATGTCGGCCGCCGACAGCCGCTGGAAACGCGCGCTCGAGAAGGCCGACGCCTTCGCCCGCGCGCTCCCGCCCGGTGACCGCTTCCGCATCCTCGAAGCCGGCGCCGTCCCGCGCGCGATCGGGGGGTGGCGGGAGGGCGGGGAAGGGCTGCCCGCGCTGCCGTTCCCGGCCGAGCCGTCCGCCGACCTCGCGGGCGCGCTCGAGCTGGCCGGCGCCGCCCGGACGGTCGTGTTCACCGACCACGACGTTCCGGAGGCCTCGTACCTTCCGCGCGTCGCGGCGCCCGCGGACAACCTCGCGATCGAGGACCTCTCGTTTTCGCGCGCCTGGGCGTCGCCCCAGATCGAGGTCGAGGCCCGCGTCGTGAACTACTCCGCCGCCGCTCGATCCCCGGAAGTCACCTTCTCCTGCGTCGCGCGCGCCGCCGTCCCCGCCGGCCTCATCCTCCCCGGAGGCTTCGCCCGCGTGCGCGTGACGCTCGACGCCCCCGCCGGCGGCATCCTCGAAGCCCGCCTCGCCCCCGGTGACGCCCTCTCCGTCGACGATGCGGCATTCGCCGTCGTCTCCCCCCTGCGCGCCGCCCGCGCCGTCGTCCTCGCCCCCCGCGCCGAATCCCCCTTCCTCCGCTCCGCCCTCGCCGCCCTCGCGCCGGCGCTCGAGACTGGAAGCGGCGTCGCCGACATCCTGGCGGAATCCGACGCCCTCGCCGCGGGTGCCGATGTTTTCTTTTACGACCGCTGCACGCCCTCCCGCGCGGTCCCCGCCGTCCTCATCGCCGCCGGATCCGGCCCGAGCGTCGAATCCCCCGCCGTCACCGCCTGGGCCGCC
>JACPRD010000055.1 GCA_016190145.1 Planctomycetota bacterium
AGCTCGCCCCGACCGCGCCTGCGATCGATTTTTCTCACGCTCTCAGGAAGTGCTTTGCCCCCCAGAGTTTGTGAAAAAATCGGACTGGGGGGCGGAGTCGGCCGGCTCGTCCAGTTCTGCCGACCGTGGGTCTTCCTGCCGGCCGACGGAGCATCCCAGTCCGATTCTCTCTCAAACTCTGAGATGTTCAGACACGCGTCGCGGATGTTCCCGCCCAGGCCGCGCACGCCGTAGGGCGATTCGTCGGAAAGGAATTCCTCCACGGCGCAAGGCCCCATCCAGTCCGGCTGCGAACGCTGGATGTTGCACCACCGCTCGTCCAGATGCCTTCCGAACGGGAACGGCCGCCGGTCGGTCCCCCGCGCGGCCTTCTCCCATTGCATCTCGTGCAGCAGCGCTGGATCGTCACCGTGCAGCGGATCGGGTCGAAACCGTCGCGCGAGACGATCAGGAGATACGAGCCCATCGGAAGCGCCCGCCGTCCGACCGGCGTTTTTCCCAGATGAATTCCGGGCCCCCGCGGGCGGAAAGGCGAATCCGCCGCGAAGACGGCGTCGACCGGCGCCGCGGCACCCGGGTCTCCTCCCGGCGTCGTCGTCGGCATCAGCAATCGCCCGATCTCTTCGTAGCGCCACAGCCAGACGTCCGCTCCGGGCACGGCCTCCGGTCTGCAACCCGCCGCGTGCACCTTGAGATGCACGGGTGCTTTCGGCTCCAGCTCCGGCAGCCCTTCCGCTCCTTTCATCCCGTCCAGCGCCCGGCCCGAAAACGGGTGATACCCGAGGTCGCCCGGTTCCTCCGGCAACACCGTCCGCCCTTCCACAAGACACCGGCAAGGATACGCCCGCGTCCTCACGCTCAGCGTCCCGTCGCCTTTCAGCAGCGCGTCGAGAGGCCCGTCGTTGTATCGCTCCACCACCGCCCGGTGCACCCGCATCTCCTTCTCGTCGCCGGCCTCCTCCGCATCGAGACACCGCTTCCAGTGCAACTCCGCCCGAAGCCGCCTCGCCTCCGCGTGCCCCGCCTCGAAGGTCAGCGCGGAGGACAGCAGCGCGTTCGCCTCGCTGAACGCGTCCACCGCGTCGCGCTCGAGCCGCGTCGCCCGATCCCGCGGGCCAGGGAAGCTGCCACGTCAGCAGGACGTACAGGATCGCGCCGAGGGAATAAATGTCGCTGCGGGCGTCGACTTCGTCCAGCCGGCCCGCCGCCTGCTCGGGAGCCATGAAGGCCGGCGTGCCCAGCACGCTGCCCACCAGCGTCAACGGCGAGGAGTCCTGGTCCGATGCCGAGGGCGCCGGCCTGCCCGTCGCGACATCCGCGGGCGCGCCGCCGAACTTCGCGAGCCCCCAGTCGACGACCAGCGTCTCGCCGAATTCTCCGATCATGACGTTGGCGGGTTTCAGATCGCGGTGGACGACGCCGCGGGAGTGCGCGTACGCGACGCCGAGGCAGACGTCCTGGAAGATTCCCAGCAGGCGCGCGCGCGAGAACGTCCTCCTCGCCTCGGCGTCGCCGGAACGGAGGCGCTCGGTCAGCTCTCTCAGCGTCCGGCCGCGGATGCGCTTCATGCAAAGAAAGAGCTTCCGGCCCCCGCCCTGCGTCGACAAGAGGCCGAAATCGTGCACGGGGACGACGTTCGGGTGATCGAGCCGGGCGGTCAGCATCGCCTCACGCACGAATCGCTCCGCCTCGCTCTCCATTGCCCGGTCCCGTCTCGGAGATCGCCTCGACCGCGGCGGCGGCGGCCTCCTCTGCGTCCCCGGTCACCAGTCCCTGCTCCCTGAGGATGGTCCTGAGGTCGCGTCGCGCGCCGGATGCCTGCAGGCGCTCCATGTCCAGCTCGTTCAGCCAGAGCTCGACCGCCCCTATCAGCGCCTGTCTCCCGAGCACTCCCATCTGCAGCGCGATCAGCCCATACAGAAGCTCCCGTGGTTCGTTTCTCCCGGTCATGCATCCGTCCGCTGCCTGGCGGACACGGGCGAGCTCCTCTTCAGCGACAACTTCGCCAGATCCGCCCTCGTATCGCCCATGCGCCCCGCCTCCGTTGCCGCCGCCGTGCGAAGAGTCTACCAGCGCGTCCATCCTCCCGCCGCCTTCGGGTGCCAGTGTCCGTCGACCTTCCGGCGGGCACCTTCGAATCCAGGATGGGTCGGATGGCCGCGAATTCCATTTACGGATATGATCGCCATTCAGCCCGCAAGGTCGAGCGCCGTTCGAGGCCCTGAAGTCCGGCCCGACCGCCTTCAGAATCATCGGAGGAAGTCGGTGAACGCTCGCGGTTTCGCCATGCTCGCCGCCTTCGCCACGGGCGCCGCCGGTTTCATCGGCGGGTTTCTTCTCGCCCGCTCGATGCCGGCTCCCGGGGACGGGGCCTTGGCCGGCGTTGCTGCCACGGGCTCGCCCGGATACGCCCCCGGTTCCGCAACGGGCCCGGCGGCCCTCGAAGAAAGGCTGCGCAAAGCCGAGGCCGGGATCGCCTCCCTTCGCGCCCGAACACCGGGCGGCCCGGCCCGCGGGCCGGGACTCGACAAACTGCGCGCCCAAATCGGCCCGCTGGTCGCCGGACACCGGGGACGCGAGCTCATCCTCCTGATGCGCGATCTTGTGGCGACCGGAGAAGAAGCCTATCTGGACGCGGTTGGGATATGGCGGGAGCTCCTCGAGGATGAGGAATTCGGCCTGTCCGGGAGCGGACTCGGCGTCGCCCTTCAGATCTGGATGCAGCCGCTCGTGCGGTGGACGCTGGCCAGCCCGGCGCGGGCGCCGCAGGCGGTCCGGGTGCAGGCCGCGCAATCGATCCTGGTCGCGGACCCGCGCGTGGCTCTCGAGTTCCTCCGCGGGGAAGGCGATCACGAGGTCGCGATGTGGCTGGGCAACAGCCTGGGGTGGAGCATGACGGAGGGCATGATTCCGGACTTCGAGGCGGCCGTGCGCGCCCACGCGGGCGACCCGAAGACCGTCGCGACTATGCTCGCCGCGATCAACCGGATCGAGGGAGACACCGCCACGACGTCTCTCCTCGCTCTCTCCACCGACGCGGATCCCGTCGTCCGGGAGGAGGCCCGCGTCCGGCTTCTGATCCGCCGTCCCCCCGCGACGGGCCTGCTCCTGCTGGAACGGCTGGAAGAGGGTAGTGCGCTGTACGCGGCTGGGATGCGTCGCGGGGACATCGTCGTGGGAGTCGGCGACGCCCCCCTGGAGTACTTCGAAGCGTGGTACGAACGGATCGCCCCCCACACCGATTCCGACGCGCCACAGACCCTGACCATCAATCGGGCGGGCACGACGCTGACCTTCCGGATTCCGGGTCGCGATCTCCCCGGGTTCGGCGCCAGCGAATTCGTCCGGGCCTCCCGATGAGCACTCGAGGCCTGGCTCTGTTCTCCGCCCTCGCCGCAGGCGCCGCCGGGGTCGCGGGCGGGTTTCTCCTCGGCCGTCTCCCGCCCGTCCACGGGGACGGCGGCATACCGATGGGGACGAAGACCGGTGCCGTCCTCCCGAACCCGGCGGGCTCGCCCTCCGCTTCCGGCGCCGGCCCGACGGCCCTCGAAGAGAGAGTCCTCAGGGCCGAGGCCGAATTCGCCGGCCTTCTCGGACGTCCGCAGGCCGGGCCGGCCGGCGGACCCGCGCTCGGCGACCTGCGCGCCCGGATCGGCCCGCTGGTCGCCGGACACAGGGGGATTGAGTTGCTGGCGCTGATGGGCGAGCTCGCGGCGATCGGGGAGGAGGCCTATCCGGATGCCCTCGTGATCTGGCAGCAACTCCGCGAGGACATGCTGAAGGATGCGGAATTCGGCGTGTCGTGGAACGATTTCGTGGACACGGTCAACCTGTGCATGGGGCCCCTCCTGCGGTGGACCCTCGCCAATCCGGCACGGGCACCGCGGACTGTCCGCGTGGACGCCGCAGAGGCCCTCGGAGACGCGGAACCGCGTGAGATCCTCGAGTTCCTCCGCAGCGAACCCGATCACGAGGTCGCCAGGCAGCTGGGGCTCAGACTCGCGTGCCGGGAGTCGGAGGACATGATTCCGGACTTCGAGGCCGCTGCCCACGCCCACGCAGGCGACCCGAGAACCGTCGAGACAATGCTCGAGGCGATCAACAGGGTCGAAGGCGAATCCGCCACATCGTCCCTTCTCGCCCTCTCCCAGTCCCCCGAACCGGCCGTCCGCGAGGAGGCCGGCATCCAGCTCCTCGTCCGCCGCCCGCCCGCGACCGGCTTCCTCCTCAACAACAGGCTCGACATCGGGGCCCCCCTGTACTCGGCCGGGCTGCGCCGAGGGGACATCGTCGTGGGAATCGGCGACGCCCCCCTGGATGACTACGGCGCCGCATCCGATGAGATCGCCCGCCGCCGCCATTCGGACGCTACTGAGTCCGTGACGGTCTTCCGCGCCGGCGTCACCCTGACCTTCAGGACCTCGGGTCGGGATCTCGCCGAAATCGGCTTCACCCCCTTCGTCTACACCCCCCGATAGGCCGCATCCCCGGCGCCACGTCGGACTTCATGTTCAGCGGCGCCGTCTCAAGAAGAGAACGGCGGCGAGAATGACCAGGCCCCCGCCTCCCGCCCCGCCCGCGATCCATCCCCAGGTCGACCAGCCGTTCGACGCGGCCCGGTCCGAGGCACCGGAGGAAGCCCGCGCCGCCGCCGGCTCTGCCGGCCCGCCGCCGAAGCGGGCGCGCACTTTCCTGACGAGCGCCACGAGGCTTTCGTCCGGAATCGAGGGCTTCGAAATCCCGGGGTCGACCCCGGTCATCTGCGCGAGGACCTTCCGTACGGCTTCGCGCTGCGCCGGGAAACGCGAATCGCGCTCCGCGCGGTCGATGCGCTCCGATAGCTCCTTCCTCGCCCGGGAAGCGAGATTCGCGAGCGCTTCTTTCTCTTCCTCCGCGATCCGCGCGCGGGAGGATCCGTCCGAGGCATCCCGGCGCTTCTTTGCGAAGTCCTGCCGCACGAGCTCAGACTCGCCCTGGAGGACGGAGTCGGACAGTTGGTTGGCGACCAGGAGGGCGACCGCGGGCTCGCCGGAGTCTCGCGCGCGGCGGACGTAGTCCTCGACGACTTCCTTGAGGCGCCTCACCGATTCCTCGGGCGACGACGACGTCCGGTCGATCTCCTTCAGGCGCGGGTCGTCGGGGAATTTCTGCATGAGTGCCTTGGAGTAGTACGTGATGGCCTGGAAGCGCCAGTTGCCGCCGATGATGGCGATGAGCGGGGACGTGTCGTCGGCGAAGACGATCGCGAAGTAGTCGCGCGCCGCGCGCTCCGCGTCGTCGAACGTGCCGTAGCGGGAGAGGACGGGAATGGCCATCCCGTAGAAGAGTCCGGCGACGAGGGAATCGAGGGGCGAGTTTCTCCCGGAGAGGCGGCCGGAACACGCGCGGGCGCCGGCGGCAGCAAAATCGACGGCCTTCCGTTCGTCGCGGGCGAGAACGGGAGCCATGTCGCGGATCGCGGCGGCGGCCGGCCCGGAGGGCGCGTCCTTGAGGAGAGCGGCGAACCGGTCGCGCAGTTCCGCTGCGCGCGCCGCTTCCGGGGAGACAGGCGACACCTGAAGGGTCAGCGCGATGCGGAGGAGCATCGCGAAGGCCGCCGCTTTCGCGCCGCCCGTGTCGACGATCAGGGAGACGACGGGATCGTTCTCTTTTGTCTCGGCGTTTTCCAGCGCGTCGATCGCCTCCGGCATCATCCCGAAACCGGCGTAGCCGATGGTGCGGAGGAAGTCCGGCGTGATCCAGTCCGGGTGGCGCTTCGACATCCCGTCGCTCAGCTCCCGCAGCGCCTGCAGGTATTCTTCGCGCCGCGCGGGGCGGGCCCGGGCGGCGGCGCCGAGCTGCTGGGCGAGCAGAACGGACATCGCTTCGCGGACGATCCCGCCCTGCCGGACCGCCGGCTCGGCGGCGCGTTCTTCGAAGAGTCTGAGCGCGTGCCGGAGGGCGTCGACTGCCGCGGGGGCATCGCCGGCCTGGATGGCATCGAGCCCCTCGCCGACGGGCAGGAGGATCGCCGGGGGCAGGCGGAGCTGCGGCAGGCTGATCTCGCGCGCCTTCTCCGGGCCCGCCTGGAGCGCGTAGCGGAGCCCCGCTTCCAGGACGCGGGCCATTCCGCAGGCGGGGTCGATGGCGAACGCCCGGTCTCCGTCGTCGGCGGCGCGCTCGAGGTCGCCGGCACAGAAGCGGGCGAAGCCTCGAAAGGCGAAATAGAAGGGGTCCTGCCTTACGGCGAGGAGGGCGTCGGCGTCGGCCACGGCGCCTGTGAAGTCTTCGCGGAAGAGCCGGATGGAGGCGCGGACGAATCGGGCGAAGAGGTCCCCGGGATCCGCGGCGAGGGCCGCGGTCGCGTCGGCCTCGGCGCCGTCGAGGTCACGCGTCATGAGCCGGAGCGCGGCGCGGATCGTAATCGCGAGCGGCGCCTCGGGGGCGAGCTCAACGGCGCGCGACGTGCGGGCGACGGCGTCTTCGAACTTCCCTGCGGTCATGGCGGCGACGGCGCTTTCGAGGTACAGCGACGCGAGGGCGCGCGTCTCGTCCGGCGCAATGTCCTTCAGCGCGCCGGGCAGTTCCGACTCCCGCATCAGGAACCGGCGCGTTGCCCGCATCGCCGGGTCGCGCGGCTCGAGGCGGACCGCTTCGGCCGCGTCGAGAAACGCCGCCGCACGGTCGCCCGCTTCGAACGAGTCAAGCGCGCGCTGGCGCCACGCCTCGGCGAATCCGGGATCGCCGGCGATCGCTTCGCTGAAGGACGCCCGCGCCCCGCCGAAATCACCTTCCGCCGAGCGGCGCAGCCCCTGGGCGAACGCGATCTCTTCGCCCGCGCCGGCGCCCGCGCCTCCCGAGGGCGCCAGGAGCCGGCGTTCCGCAAGCGCTTCGAGCGCGCCGCAGGTCACGCCGACGAGATTCCGCCGCCCCGCGCGTACGTTGGCGTCGCAGCCGCCGGCCAGGACCAGGAAACCGCCGGGAACCTCGTGGCGCACCTTGATTCCGGCGTAGGCGCGGGGAATGTCGACGCGGGCATGGGGAAGGGCGGCCAGCGACGCGAGCGTGTCGTCGGCAGGCGCGGCGAGGCGGAGGACGCGCGCGAGAAGGACGAGGTCGAACAGCCCGTGCAGCCGCCGGAATTCGGGGCGGGCGGCTTCGATGGCGGCGAAGTGTTCGCTGAATGAACGCGCGGCCGCGTCGGCGGCGGGCGAAACCGCGCCCGAGCCCGCGAGTCCGCGCTCGGCGACCGCCATCGCCTCGGACAGCACCTGCACGCGGGCGTCGAAGAGCGCGGCGGAGCCGTCCGGCGCGAGGAGGATCTCGTGCGCGCCGGGCTGGACGGGGAAGAGCCAGAAGCGGTTGAGCGGGGTGCCGCCGCGATCCTGGCGGAGGCAGTCGGCGAACGTGCGGTATCCGGGAACGCCCGGGTCCTCGCCCTTGACGCCGGCCATGATCTTCTTCATGGCATAGTCCGCCTCGAGCATCGCGAGCCCGAAGGCACTGTCCGCGGGCACGCCGCCGATGCGGCTGTACTGCGGGCCACCGATGTCGGACGGATCGGGGTCGAGCGAGCACATCGGCGTCGCGCCGTCGCGCCAGACCGCCGCGAGCGCGACGACGAGGTCGTCGACGGAAATCGGCGGGGCGCCGGCTTCGCTGCGGCCCGCGAGGACCAGTGCGCCTTCGGAATCCCGCGCGAACCCGTGGATGCGCGAAAGGCCGAGCTTCTTCAACGCCTCGGGGCGCTCTCCCCAGCGGCCGCGATACCCTTGAAGATCCCGGGCCAGAGCCGCGAGGGGCACGAACGCCGCGTCGCGCCGCTCCTCGACCTTGCGCGTCCTCTCCACCCACGCCGTTTTCCGTGCCTCGAACAGCGCCGAACGATGCCTCCACGCCGCCACCGCGTCTTCGGAAGCGAACACAGCGGCAAGGCCTTCGCGCCACGCCGCCTCGCCCTCCGGGTCCTCTACCGCCATCGCCCGCGCGAGCGCCGCGTCGTCGAACTCGATCTTCACGCCCTTGGGCAGCGGCACCGGTGGCGGCACCTTGATCCGATCGATGCCGCCGCGCCCCGCGCGGCTCGTCCACGTCGCGTCGCCCATCGACTTCGGGACGAGCGACCCCTGGAAGAAGCGCGTTCCCGTCTGCCGCGTGAGTACCGCGTACGTGTCGCTGCCGCTGGTTCCCCCGGCGAGGTTCCAGGCTTCCTCGGCGATCGTCGCCACGATCTCCGGCGTCTCCGCCGCCAGCGCGGTCGTCGTTCGGAGCTTCGCGAAGTTCGCCCGGTCGAGGACGAGGTTCGTGCGCACGATGATCCGCCGCGCCATGTTCGTGCGGTCGGTCTGGCCGTCGTGGAAGAGATTCGCGGCGGCCGCGAACGCGCCGCGTCCGGCCTCCTCGCGCAGCTTTCCCGCGACGACCGCCTCCGCGGCCTGCCGCCGCGCCGCCGCGAGGGCCTCGACGTCGCCCGCGTAGACTCGCCTCACCGTCTCCGGGTCGATCCCCGCGGCTTCGAGCGCCTTCGCGTCGAGGAGGGAGGCCGGGACCGGAACCGGGTCTTCGGCGGCGGCGCAGGAGGCGGCGAGGATCAGCGCGAGCAGGCGCTTCATTTCGCGCCCTCCGGCTTGCGCAACCCTGCCGCCACCAGCTCGGAGACGCGCTTCTTCAGCGTCGCGAGGTCCGGCTCTTCCTCGCCGTACGCTTCCATCACGCGGCGGAGATTCGCCGTGCATCCGACCAGCTCCCAGCGGGGTTTCGCGCCGCCGCCGGTCGGCCCGGCTTCGAACCAGACGCGCCCGGGCGCCTCGCAGGCGTCTTTCGTTTTCACCAGGAGGAACCACCGCACTCGCGGGATTCCGGCGTCCTCGCCGACCGATTCGACGACCTGAACCTCGTCGACGCCGACCTCCCCCTCGACGTCGAACGTCTCCACCACCTCGAAGTCGTCCTGCCCGATCGCCCCGAGCGCGGCCCACAGTGGCTCCATTTCGGGGTCGTCGTCGTTCCACCCCGCCTCCCACATCGCACACGGATAAAGCCCGATCTGGAAGTAATAGACGCCGAGGATCCGCCCGAACGCGCGACTCTCCCCCCACGTCAGTCGCCCCGCCGCGATCTCGAACTCCGCGATCCGCTGCGGGATCAGCGCGCTGAGGTTCGTGCCGCGGGCCGTGTGCGCCTCGTACGCGTTCAGGTGCGCGTACGCCCCGATCAGGTCCTGCTGGATCCCGAGATGCTCCGGGTGCGCCTCGCGCGCCCGCTCCAGCGACGCCGCCGACTTCGTCCAACCCTCGCGGGATGTCGCGGGATCCTCCTGAAGGGCCTCCGGGAGGAACCTCCGGTGCTCCGCCCAGTCCGCCAGCGCGGCCTCCGCCTTCAGGAACGCCGCGCGCGCGACTCCGGGTGCGTCCTCGCGCCGCTCCGTCTCCACGGAGGCGACGCGGATTTCATGAAAGCGCTCGTCGAGCTCCCGCTCCGCAGCGTCCAGCGGCGCGCGCGCCGCCGCAAGCCGGTCCTGCGCGTCCGCCTCCGCCCGCTCCGCCTCCTCCAGCTTCGCCGCAGTCTCGACACCCTTATCCACCAGGAGCTTCAATTTCTCGACCGCCTCACCGGCCCTCTGCGCCTCCGCCTCCGCCGCGTCCCTTGCTTCGCGGAGCCTGGGAAGCGACCTCCGGAGTTCGTGTCGGCGCCAGTCCTCGTCCTGGGACCACTGGAGGTCCAGGAAGTAAACGCTGCACAGGAATCGCCCCTTCCTTCCCTCGAGGATTTCGGCCCGGTAAGCCCTGAGCGGCTTGCCCCGGCGCTCCAGAAGGACCCAGACGTCGCCGTTGTCCGGCCGGTTGGATTCGTCGTCGCCATGGAAGAGAGTGACCAGGTCGTCGCCGTCGCGACGTGCCTCCGCGGGGTTGAGCGCGCGGATTTCTTCGGGCCGCCACGCCGAGTCCTGCGCCGGGGCCCCGCGAGAGGCGGCAAGAGCCAGGGCACCCGCCAGCACCGCAAGCTTGAGTCTGCGCACGCGAATCTCCCTGGCTCGGACGGGACGTCCGTTCCCAGCCCATCAGCCGGCGAGCAACGGCATTTGAGCCGATTTGAGACGAAACGCAAATGGTCGTGTTTGGGCGAACGCCCCCGTTCGTGGTCGGCCAGATCGCGTCGTTGGTGGCGCCGCGCTTCCTTTTCACGCGGACGAGTTCGGGGGCGGAGTCGGCCGGCTCGTCCAGATTTGCCAACCGTGGGTCTTCCTGCCTGCCGACGGAGCATCCCAGCCCGATTTATTCACAAACTCTGATCGAACGGCGGCACTCCGGCGCCTGCGCAGCGAAGCCTCATGTCCTTCGTGTAGTCGGCCAGAGTCCGGGTGTCGCCGACTTCCCGCAGAATCAGCGCACCGCGGCGCCACTCCGCCCCGGCCGCTTCGCCCTGTCCCCGCGCGAGCAGGTGAAGGGCGCGATCGCAGAGGTGGACTCCTTCCATGTGCCTGTTGCCGGCGCGCCGGTGAAGTGCGAAGGCCTCCTGGAAGCGCAGTTCCGAGGCTTCGGTTCGGCCCAGGAGCGCATCGACGCTCGCCAGACTCCCGAGGACGACTCCCTCGAGCCGGGCATCGCCGATTTCACGGCAGATCGCGAGCGCGCCGGACCACTCCTGTTCAGCTTCGGCGAGCCTGCCCGTGTTCAGCAGAACGAGAGCGATGTTCGAGAGGGCGACGCCCTGCTCGCGGCGGTTTCCCATGTCGCGGTGGAGCTCGAGGGCCTGGCGGAAGCCCGACAGCGCCTCGTCGTACTTCGACGACTGCTCGCGGAGCACGGCGAGGTTGAGGAGGACCGTCGCCTCCTCCCGCCTCTGGCCGGCGTCGCGGAGGAGCGCAAGGGTCTCGAGGAAGAGCCGCTCCGCCGATTCGGCGCGGCCGGTGTACTGGTGCACGACTGCCATGTGACCGATCGTGCGCGCTGAGCTCCCGACGTCCCCGATCTCCCGGAAGGCCGCCAGCGCGGCCTCGTACCCGTCCTCCGCTTCACGCATCCTGCCCTGCTCGCGATCGAGCGTCGCGAGGTTGCCGAGCCACGCCCTCGCTGCGGCGGTTGCCGAGCTCCTTGTGGATCCTGAGGGCGGCGCGAAACAGCGCACGCGCCTCTTCCATGTTCCCCTGCTCCCTTCGGAGGGTGGCAAGACTGTTGAGCGTGACACCCTCGCCATGCCGGTCGCCCGACGACCGCTGCAGGGCCAGCGCGGCCTCCAGATCTTTGCGGGAGAGTTCGATGCGGCCCGTATTCTGGCGGATGAGCCCCCGGCTACTCAGCGCGGCCCCCTCCCCCTGCCGATGTCCGACTCCGCGGAACTCGCCCAGCGCCTGCTCCTGCAGCGCTTCTGCCGCCTGCATTCGCCCCTGCACATACGCGGCCGCGGCAGCCCGCAGCAGCGCAATGCCCCGCTCCGGCCCGGCGATCCGGTCCGCAAGCGCCTGCCACAGGGCTTCCGCCATGCCGTAGCGGAAGCTCTTTTCGGCGACCTCCGACGCGCGACGGAGGTAGAGCGATTCGCGTTGAGGCGGAGCGGTCGACGCGAGGCGCGCGTGAAGGGCCAGCTCCTGTGCGAAGGGGTCGGACGGGTGCGGAGGAACAGGTGGGGCGTGCCCGAGAGTCAGCGGCAGGGGCAGCGGCGGGGCCCCGCCGCAGAGGTCCTCGATCAGCAAGAAGGCCAGCCCGTGCAGCCGCGCGCGATCGCCGGGGAGCTGGAGCTGGTAGGCGGCGTCGCGGAGAAGCGCATGACGGAACGAATAGGCGGTTTCCGCGGAGATCACGACGGCATGATAAGCGAGGCCCGTGGGTGGGCGTGCCGGCCTTCGAGGAACCGGAGCGTGTTTTTGCCTATGGAGCCGGTTGAGCCGGGCGGCTTTCCGACTGTTTCACGGACCTGAAGGTCCGGGTGCTGAAGGCGTTGCTGGGGGTGGATCCGGGAGGAGTGCGGGGGAAGGTCGCACGCAACCACGCCAGGACCTTGTCTCGGAACGTCCTCTCTTCCCTCAGGACCTCATCCGCCTCCGTTCCAGTCGCCTGGCGCGGGCGCTCGTACGAGATCCGGTTCCGCCGTCTCAAGAAGTCCCGCGATTTCGGCCAGTGTAGGTTTCACCCTGACGAGTCGCTTCGCTTTCAAGAATCGCTGCAAGCTCAGTTTCTGATCCTATCAGGAAGATTTTCGGCGACTTCACGATCCTCTCGACGAACCCGCCGGCCTCCCGGTAATTCGTTCGAAACTCCTCAGGGCTCCAGGTCACCGTATTCAGCTCGCGTCCCGCCATTTTCATCGAGGGCTCCAGGACCTCAAGCGCTTCGCGATGCGGCAGGTTCCCCACGATCGCCAGGTCGATGTCGCTGCTTTCGTCCTCCTGGGCGCGTGCGATCGAGCCGAAGACGAAGGCGACGTTGATCCTGGCTCGCGCCTTCTCGATTTGCCGGAACTTCCCCTCGAAAAAACTCGCCTTGAGGAAGAACGTCTTCAACTCGGGGTAGTAGGGGTTGTCCGTGTTGGCGCGGTAAGACCGGCGGCCGCGCACGAGCCGGGTCTTTACGAGTCCGGCGCCCCTCAGGCGTTTCAGTTCGCGGCGGAGCGCACCCAGCGGGAGCCTCTCTTCGCGGGCGAGAACTCGCTCAGGAAGCTCCTGCACGCCCGACAGCATGAGGCGCCGGAGAGCCTTGACGCGAACCTCTGAGGTGAAAAGGGCTCCGAACGTCTTCATCCGAGGACTCATGTTGGTTACTATGACATGCTCAACTTGAGTACGCAAGAGCGACCAATCTGATCACGCCCGATTCTGGCTGCGCTGCGCGGACGATCGACAGCCGGATCGTCTCGCTTCGCTCGCTCAGGATGGCCAAAGGGGGCGTGAGCGGGAGCGTAGAGGAGAACAGTTTGGAACGTGTGCCCTGGAGCGGCGGCGGCAATGCGGTGGGTGGGCCGGTAGTCGGAAGAGCGCGCGAATCTTCCCGGGCGAGAAGCCCGAGGGGCTCGAGGATTCTCCAGACGACGTCCTCGTCATGGATGAAGGCGACCACCTTCATCTCGGAACCGCAGCGGGGGCAGGCGAGCGGGTTGACCTCGCAGATCCTGGCGCTGAGGCGGGCCCAGGCGCGGCGGAGCCGTGTAAAAGAACCCCAAAAGTCAAATTCCTTCGAAATCCCAAATCGCAAATCCCGATCTTGCGACCAGGTTGTGATTTGCCGTCTCGTTGGGATTTGAGATTTGGGATTTCCCTGACGTCCCCCTCCCGCCAGAGCGATCAAGGAACGCAATGCGCCGCCACATCTACGCGGTCGGTTCTTCCAACGGCGCCACTCCCGCACTGGCGCAAGCGTCGCGCATCTCGCCGGTTTTGCGCGCGAGGTCGCCCTTGCTTCCCATTTCGCGAAGGAGCGCCGCGCCCTCGCTCCAGCGCGCGCGAGCTTCTTCCGGCCGGGCCAGAGACAGCAGGAGCACGGCGAATTCGCACAGCCCGGTTCCCGCAAAGCGTCTGTTGCCGACCTCGCGATGGATCGCGATCGCCCGCACAAGGCTCCGCTCGGCCTGCTCAAGGCGATTGGTCCACTTGTAGACGTCGGCCAGAATCCCAAGCGTGATGCCCTCGAATCGGCTGTCGCCGATCTCGCGGTGGATGGCGAGCGCCTGCTCGCAGCTCCGCTCGGCCTGCTCGAAACGGCCGGTCTGCTTGTAGACGTCGGCCAAGTTCCCCAGCGTGATGCCCTCGGACATGCCGTCGCCGACCTCGCGGTGGATGGCGATCGCCTGCTCGCAGGTCCGCTCGGCCTGGTCGAGGCGGCCGGCGTCCTGGTGCAGGAGGACCAGGTTTCCCAGCGCGATGCCCTCGGCCCGGCGGTCGGCGACTTCCCGGAGAATGGCGAGCGCCCGCTCATAGGCCCGCTCGGCCTGCTCCAGGCGGCCGGTCTGCCGGTACAGGCTGGCCATGTTTGCCATCGCGAAGCCTTCATTTCGGCGGTTCCCGACCTCGCGGTGAATGGCGAGCGCCTGTTCGTAAATCCGCTCGGCGGCGTCTATGCGGCCGGTGTCTCGATACAGGCCGGCCAGGTTCCCCAACAAGTTCCCCTCAGTTCGACGGTCGCCGACTTCGCGGTGAATCGCGAGCGCCTCCGCGCAGCTTCGCTCGGCCTGCTCGACGCGGCCGGTCACCTGGTAAAGGCCGGCCAGATTCCACAGCGCGACGCCCTCGGCACGGCGGTTCCCGACCTCGCGATGACTCGCAATCGCCCGCTCGATCAGAGGCTCGGCGACCTCCAGCCGGCCCGCGTGAATCGCCGCCACCCCTGCCCTTCTCAGAGACCGCCCCTTCTTCTCCCCCCCGGCCTGCTCCGCAAGCTTCTCCCACAGCCGCTGGGCGTCGTCATCACGATGGCCGGCCTCCGCGACCTCGGCCGCGCGCCCCAGATAGAGCATGCGCGCGGCGAGCATCCCTTCAAGAGCGGCCCTCCCTTCCTGCGACGGCGCCGAGCCGACCAGCCGCGCATGCTCCGAGAGCTCCAGCGCGAAGCGGTCGGTCGGGTGGGGTTGGAACTGGCCGTCGCCGGAGTCGTCGTCCGCCGTCTCGGGCGGCCGGCCGCCGAGGACCCCTTCGATGAGCGCAAACGCCAACCCGTGCAGCCTCGCACGGTCGCCGGGAAGCTGGAGCTGGTAGGCGGCGTCGCGGAGGACGGCGTGGCGGAAGAGGTAGGCGAGTTCGGCTGAGCTCACGCGGGCATCCTACTGTCCGGCCTACTTTCCCTGAAGTTCCCCCCGCTTCCTGGACAGGTGGCTAAGCTGAGATCCTAGTCGCCGTCCGAAAGGGGGAAGGCTCATGGGACAGAAGCGGAAGAGGCATGCGGATGAGGCCAAGGCGAGGGTTGCGCTGGAGGAGGTGCGCCGGATCAAGGCGCTGGCGGAGTTTTTCCAGACCGAGCTTCCTCGTTGAAAGCGGCCCCGCTTTGTGGTTTAAGAACGGGGAGATGAGAACCACGGCGGCGGCCCGGTGGATCCTGCTGGGGGCGGCCCTGATCCTCGCGACGGGAGGCGGACTCGCCGCCTACTGGGCGTGGAAGTCTCAGGACCGCGTTCCGACCCTCACGCTCGGATCGAGCGAACTCGTCTTCCAGCACACCGAAGGAGATTCCCGCGCTCCCGTCGGGACGCTTCGCGTCCTTTCGGCCGGACCGGCGCCCTTCACTGTCGAGAGCGGAGTCTCCTGGCTCGCGGTCGCGCCCTCTTCCGGCACCGCTCCGGCCGATGTGACCGTCACCGCCGCTCTGTCGCTCGGCGCCGGGACGCACACGGGCCGGATCGTCGTGCGCGATGTCCGGGGGGAGGCGACGGTCGTTCCCGTCGTCGTGGTCGTCGCGCGCCGGGAGGCGCCGAAGGAGGACCGGCTCGCGCCGGAGGTCCTCGAGCGCGTGCGCCGCGCGACGGTATTCATCACCTGCCGCTACCGGCCGATCGAGAGAACGGATCCCTACAACCGTCACCGCGTGTCGGACGACGATCAGCTCGTCGGGTGCGGGACCGGGTTCTTCCTGAACTCCGAAGGCCTCCTGCTCACGAATGAGCACGTGGTCAGCGCGGTGAGAGCGTACGACCCGAAGAAGGAACCCCGCGGAAGCCTCGACTGGTGGGCTGCGCGGCAGATCTTCCTTCTGGAGTCCGTGACGGTTCGGATCTACAGCGGCACGGGAGAATCGCGGGAGTATCCGGCGCAGGTGCTCTGCACGCGCCCTTTCCCGCTCGACCTCGCGCTCGTGCGCGTGCAGGGCGGCGGTCCGTTCGAGTTCCTGCCGGGGATCGATCCGAATGAGGAGGTCGCCGACCCGCCCGTCGGAGCACCCGTCTGGTCCGTGGGATTCCCAATGGGGCTGGAGATGGAGGCGGCGCTTCTGTCGGAACTCCGCATGACTCCGAATCCAAACGGGCCCGACATTTCCTTGAGGTCGGGCACCGTCAGCTGTCTCCGCCGCGACGCCGGCGGCCGGGTGAAGGCCGTCGAGCATACCTGTCCGATCGAACCCGGCAACAGCGGCGGCCCCCTCGTCGACAGCCGGGGCAGGCTCTTCGGGATCAACTCGTTCGGGCTGGGGGAAGAGGGGAAGTTCGCGATTCCCCAGGCCCGCATCCTCGACGAGATCCGCCCCGCACTCTATCTCAACGGCTGCCGAAAGCCCGGCTCGTCGATTCCGAGCCGCACGCTGCGGGTGGATCCCGCAGATGCCAAACCAGACATTTCCCACAAGCATGACGAGGCCGGGAGTTGCCGCGCCGCTCCCGAGGGAGCATTCGCCACGATCGAGGAGGCGGTCCGGGACTCCCATTCCGGCGACATCCTCCGGCTCGCTGCCGGGACGCACCGGCTGACGAAGCCCCTGTTCCTGCCCCATGACCTTCGGTTGCACGGAGCGGGTCGGGACCGGACCACGATCGCGGGGGGGCTGATTGTCAGCCCGGAACGGAATGGGTCGACGGAAATCTCGGACCTGACGATCGGCCGGTTTGAGCCGGGTGAGCTCGCATTGATGGTGCTGGGGGGAAGCCAGGCCTTGTACTTCCACGACCTCAGTATTGATGGATCCATCCGCGTCGGGAATGAAGACTCACCTGGAGGCGACATGGATCTCGTGCGGGCCGACGTCCGTCTCGGTATGGAGGTGCTGAAGCAGGGGCATGCCCGCGTCGAGAGCACCCGATTCGGAAACCGAATCGTGGTCCAGAGGGACGCTGCGGTAGAACTCCTGGGTTGCACCAGCTTGCGCACAATGGCGAGCGTTCTTGTGACCCAGGGCGGCCGGCTTCGCGCAAGCGGTTTCGTAGGGGGCGCGCACATCCAAGGGGGCGAGGCGGTCATCGACGACAGTTTCGCGTTCGATACGTTTGCGTGGGAGTGGAAAGTCTCGGACGGCGGGCGCGCTGAGTGGGGGGGATGCTCGTGGTCGCTCCTGGGCGCCGTTTCCGTGGAGGGGAGCGGATCGCAGGCGTCCTTTGTCGGGAACCAGTTTCAGGGCGGCTACGAGGCCGTTCGCGTCTCCGACGGAGCCAGGGCCGATCTGGAGCGCAACGTGATCCGATGCTCGAACCTGGGCGTTGCGGCCGTGGGTGCCGGCAGCATGATCTCCCTTCGGGGCAATCTGTTCGTCGGATTGCGGAACACTCAGTGGTTTCACAGATCCGGCGGCGGCGAGGTCCGGGACGGGGGCGGGAATCTGACGAAAACCCAGGACTGAGGTTCAGGGCTCTACGGTCACGACCTTCCAAACCACCTTCGCGCTCGTTGCGGGTCCGGAAACCGCACCGTAGGCGAGCTTCTTTCCGTCCGGGCTGAATACCGGCCGCGATAACGCATGGAAACGCTCGCCCTTCTTGCCGTCGACCCCGATCGAGACTCCGCCCCCTTGCTCGTTGTTCAGGTAAGCGACATGCTTCCCCGTGGGGTCGAGGACCGGGAACCGCCCGTAGCCGATCGGACGATGATCCCGGTAGATCTGGCCGGAGATCTGATAGGCGACATGCCGACCGGAGGCATCGAACGTGACACGGCTGGGGATCCCGGCAAGCTCGACGCGCTCGTCTTCCTCCGCGACCCAGTACAGGGTCCCATCCCCGGAAGACGCGACATACGCCATCCGCCCGTCAGGAGTGAAGAGCGGATCCCAGGTGGTCGTCCACTCTTCGCTGTCCCTTCCGTTCACCACGACCAGCGCTGCCTCGGAAGATCGCATGGCCGAATACGCGACGCGATCGCCCCGCGGGCTGAAGACGGGACGGCCGACTCGGTCGTACGCCTTCTCCATTCGCCCGTCCACGACGACGGCGTGCCCGTTCTCCACGGATTTCGTATAGGCCAGCCGCTTGCCATCATCGCTGAAGGCCGGCTCCCTAAATGGGCCGACGACCGATCCGTCCACGAAGAGCCCCTTGGCTCCTCGCCACGCAATTCGAGAACCGTCCTTGGAGAAGATCACGCCCGCGATGGAGTCGGTGACTTCAGTCTTCACGCCGTCCACGACCACGTACCAGGTCCCTCTCATCCTGGCTTGATAGACATACCGGCGGCCGTCGGGACTGAACTGGACCTCAGACGTATCGCCGAGGAGATGGGACTCCTCGAATGGATCCGTCCTCACTCCGTCGATGACCAGGAAGCTCCCGTGCTCGCCGCTCAGCCTGTACACCAGCCGACCTGATGGACCGAACTTAGGTCCCGAAACCCCCTCGACATCTTCGGGCAGTTCGACGGTCTTCCCGTCGACCACGAGCACGCAGGTCTTCCCCTCCCGCAGCGCAACATAGGCAAAGTGGACTCCGTCGGGGCTGAAGGAGCAGGTGTACCACGTGTACGGTTCCCAATCGTCCAGCGGCGGAGAGAACCTCAGGGTGACTCCCGGCTCCTGTGGAATCTCCCAGAGAACCCGCTCCTGGAAGCGCACGTCCACCTGGGGAGGCGCGGCGGTCGTCTCCGCGGGCGGCGGTGGGGTCGTCGGCTTGGGACACGCCAACAAGGGAGCCACGCAGATGAGAGCGACGACGACCCTTTTCACGATCCCCCCATCAATCGAACTGACGCCACCCCCGGTTGTCCTTGTCGATGTGAACGATGCCGACCAGGAGGACGAGACTCTCGACGATTACGAGCACCGTGTCGCATGCCTGTGCTTGCGCCCGGCCATGATCGAATCCTACTTCTTTTTGACGAGCTTCGTCCCGAACGTCGGACACGACGATCCCACGTCGTGCTCAAAGTCGGCGTGCTGCGGACACGTCCAGGTCCCCGTGCGGCGTCCATCTCGGTTTCCCACGTCGAGATCCAGCCCGCGCGCGGCTATTTCCCAGCGGGGGAGGGCGTCGTCGGCGGCGTCGCGTGAGACGGCTTCGTCGAGGGTCGCCTCAGCGCGGGAAACCCTCCGGAACGGCTCAGCTGAATTCTGCCTGCGTCCTTCCCTTGTCTATGCCGTTTGTCCCGCGCGTACGGGCTATTCACCCGGCCGAATCCACCACCCCGCGTCACGGCGGTAGATCAGGAATCTCAGGTCTTCAGCCGCCAGGACCGGCGGGTTTCTGGGTTCCTTGACCTTCCTGCCTTCGGCAGACCCGCGAACTTCCACTTTGTCGACGGCGAACCGGACGCAGGCCACCTCTCTGGGCCACAGCCAGCCGCATGAACTCAGGATTTCGCGCCGGTCAGGACGGGAGGCGTCGAAATCCAGGACGGCCGTGAAAAACTCCCTCGGCTGTTTGAGGCCAGCGCAGAACCGGGAGGGCCGGGTCGTGACTTTGGCGTGGTCGAGATCGACGTCCGACGTGTCGAGGATTGCCTGCTGGAACGCCTCCGGGCTCCCCTCGGGCACAACCAGGCCGAACCTGCGGCAGATCGCCATCAGATGCGCTCGCTCTTCGGCGGATTCGATGCGCAACCAGACATCCCGAAGGGTCAGAAGCGAGGCCCGCTCTCGATCGGAGGCATGAAAGCAGTCGAAAACACTCCCGAAGTCGCCGGTTGTCGTCGCCGTCTGCCACGCCTCCGCGAGCTTTTGTGCTCCCCCGGCGTCTTCGGCGGTGCCGAGGACACTCACCCGCTCCCGGAGGATCTCTCTTCCGATGAGCCAGCGTCCCCCGATCCGCTCGAAACGAATTCTCCCCTGAACGCCGTCTGCGCGCGTGAACGTGCCAGTCGCGGCGTCCCCTTCGATGCGCACGTCCTGGATTTTCCAGGGCCTCGCGAGCGGCCAGGCCTTGGCATTTCCCGCTTTGCCGGAGAATCTCCCGAGATCCGCGAAGAACTTCGAGTGGTCATGGCAGCCCGGGAACATTTCAGCGAGCGTGTCGCGCCCCCGCCCCTCGACGAGCTTCTGGAATCCGTACTTCGAATTCAGCGCCTCCAGTTCCTTTTCGCGATCGCGGTGGGTCATCACTTCCATGGCAGCCTCGACGACCTGGTGACCCAGAAGGAAGACCTGCGGGCCCTCCGTATGGCACTGCCAGAACGATTCCCAGTCGTTCGCGGCGGCGGCGGCGTCGCGCCGGGCGATCGCGTCCTCGGGCGATTCGCCTCCTCGGACGTCTTCTCCCGGCTTTCCGCAGGCGCTGAGCGAGATCGCAAGGGCAGCAAGGCACACCAGGCTCTTTCCTCTCATCGCGACGTTCCGGAGAAGGTCGATCATCGGGCTCTCCCTTCATTGTGAATGAATGTTCACTCACTATACGCTGTCCCGCATCGCGAATCCATCAAAACGCCTGTCGCCAGCTTCGCGCTGGACCTCGATCCCCTGCTGAAGTGCGCGCTCAGAGCAGAACTCACGCGCCCATTACAGGCCCGCCATCGCCCACATGGAGTTCCTCGCCGATCGCCGACACACCGGCCTTGGCGCATGCGGCGCGCATGTCTTCAGACTTGCGCCGCAACTCCTCAGTGTCGCCCAGGTTTCGGAGAATCGCCCTGCCCTCTGACCAGCGTACGCTCGCCTCAGAAGTTTTCCCCATGATCTGGAGCAGCGACGCAAGGTCGCAGAGGTGTGCGCCCTCAGAGTGCCTGTTTCGGACCGCGCGATGAATGTCCAGCGCGCGCGCATACGCTTCCCTGGCCTGCTCGAGGCGGCCGGAGTCTCGATAGACCTCGGCTCGATTCCCCAGAAGACCGCCTTCTTCCCGCACGAGACCTGTTTGGCGGCAGATGCCCAGCGCCTCTTCAAACGCTCGCTCGGCCTGTTCGAAACGGCCGGTGCGAAAATAGACGCAGGCCAGATTTCCCAACGTGATGCCCTCGCTCCTGCGGTCGTCGACCTCGCGGGAGACCGAGAGCGCTTTTTCGAACAATCGCACCGCCCGTTCGACGCGACCGAGTGCATGATGGATCTGGGCCAGGTTCCCCAGGACGGCGGCCTCGGTGGTGCGGTTGCCGACCTCGCGTAGAACGCCCAGTGCCTGCTCGTTCATTCGCTCGGCCAGGTCGTCGCGGCCGGTCTTGTGATAAAGGACTGCCAGTCCGGTCAGCGCTGAGCCCTCGCTGCGACGGTTGCCGACCTGACGGTGGATGCCGAGAGCCCGGTCGTACAACCGTTCGGACTCCTCGAATCGTCCGGTTTCCTGGCAGAATCCGGCCAGATTCATCAGACCTATGCCCTCACGTCGACGATCCCCGGCCTCGCGGTGTATATCAATCGCCCGCTCGAGTGTTCGCTCGGCGATTTCGACGCGGCCTGTCTGATTCTGAACCAGGGACAGGCTCCCCAGCCACGTGGCTTCCCCCCGGACATCGCCAAGCTCGCGGCAACCCGCGATCGCCTGCTCAAGCATCCGCTCCGCTCGCTCGTAACGGCCAGTCTGGAGATAGACGCTCGCCAGGGCCCCCTTCGTCCTGGAGACGCTTCGTCCGTCGCCGCCGGCGCACGCCATCGCCAGCGCCTCGTCCAGGACGCCTTCGGCGACACGCACGCGACCCCGGCGCCAGGCGGCTTCCCCGGCCATGCGGAGCGACGCTGCCCGTCTCAACCCCGCGCACAGCTCCGCCAACTCCATCCAGCACTGTTCGGCTTCCGGCCGGAATTCGCGCTCGGAGACCTCGGCGGCACGGCGGAGGTAGAGGGGAAGCGCCGCGGCGGGGGCGCGCGGCGTCTCCGCGCGGAGAGCTATACGGGCGTGCCCGGCGAGCGCCAGCGCGAACGCGTCCGTCGCGTGGGGCGCGAACGGCGAAGTCCCTTCCGCATCGAGCGGGGCCGGCTCCGGCGGCCGCCCGCCGGCCAGCGCTTCGATCGCTTCCAGCGCCAGCCCGTGCAGCCGCGCGCGGTCGCCGGGGAGCTGGAGCTGGTAGGCGGCGTCGCGCAGCAGCGCGTGGCGAAACAGATACGCGGACTCCGCCGAAGGCGGCCTGAGCGAGGGAAGCGAGTCGAAGGCGGCCTTCATGCGGCGCATTGTACGGCGGGCGCGGAGCGAACCGCCGCTTCAGGCCGTCGCGAATGCCAGCCCTGCAGCCGCGCGCGGTCGCCGGGGAGCTGAAGCTGGTAGGCGGCGTCGCGAAGGAGGGCATGGCGGAAAAAGTATGCGAACTCGTCGCTCAAGGGACCGCCTCGTCGAAGGGATGGATTCCAGCCCGTGCGCAAAACTCCCTCATGATTCTGACTTGCGCTTCGTTCTCCTGTGCGCCCAGTTGGCGGAGATGTCCCGTGGCGAGGCGCCACTCTCCGCGTGCATGTTCGATTCGCCCGCGAATGAGCAGAAGAAGCGCATACTCGCGGCGAAACAGGCTCTCGGCGCTGCGGTCTCCGCTACTTCGGAGGAGGGCGAGCGCTTGCTTGAACTTGCGTTCCGCCGGTTTGACCCGCCCGGATTGCCGGCAGAGGATCGCAAGATTACCCAGCGCTATCCCTTCAAAATTCCGGTTGCCGACCTCACGGTGAATCGCAAGCGCCTGGTCGTGTGTTCGCTCGGCCTTCCTTGCCCGTCCGGATTCCTGGTACAGGGTTGCGAGGTTCCCGAGAGTGTTGCCTTCAGTTCTCCGGTCGAGGCATTCACGGCAGAGCGTAAGCGATTGCTCAAACGTGCGCTCGGCCAACTCGGTTCGCCCGGTTCGTGCGTACAGGATTGCGAGGTTTCCGAGTGCGACGCCTTCACTTCGCCGATTGCCGACCTCCCGGTCGAGCTCGAGCGCTTTCTCGTACGCGCGCTCCTCTAACTCGAACTGACCGGTTCGCTCGTACAGGCCTGCCAAGTTCCCAAGCGCGATGCCTTCAGATCGCTTGTCCCCCTCTTCGCGGAACGCCGTTAGTGCCTGCCGGTACGTGCGCATGGCGAGCTCTACCCGCTCGGTTACCTCGTACAGGCACGCGAGGTTTACAAGCGCAAGCGCGACCTCTCGCTTCTTGCCGACCTGGCGAAGAATCGCGAGGGCCCGCTTGAGTGTGCGCTCGACGTGTTCGAGCCTGCCAATGCCCTGATACAGGCGAGCCAGATTCACCAGCGCGACTCCTTCAAATCGTCGGTCGCCTACCTCCCGGTGAAGCGTGAGCGCCCGGGCATAGGTCCTCTCAGCCAACTCAGCCCTGCCGGTTTCCTGGTACAGAACTGCCAGGTTCCCAAGCGTACCCCCTGCGAGAAGCAGATTGCCGGCCTTACGAAGAACCGCGAGTGCTTTCCCCCAAAGCAACTCCGCCTTCCGCGGCTGGCCCACCTGCCAAGCCACTGCGCCGGCCCGCCTCAGGGATTCGCCCTTCTGCACTCCTTGAACGAGTTCCGACAGGCTCATCCACGATCGCAGGGCGAGGTCCGGTCGAAAGTTCAGCTCGGCAACCTCCGCAGCGCGGCGCAGGTAGAACAGATGTGCCGAATGAAGCGCGCGAGACCGCTCCGTCCCCACCTGAAGCCCCGCAAGCGCCAGCCCCGAGGCCTGCGCAAGCTCCAGCGCGAACATGTCCGCCGCGTGCCGCCGGATCGGCGGCGCGTCTACCGAGTCCAGCGGCGCCAGGTCCGGCGGCCGCCCGCCCGCCAGCGCTTCGATCGCCTCGAACGCCAACCCGTGCAGCCGCGCGCGGTCGCCGGGAAGCTGGAGCTGGTAGGCGGCGTCGCGCAGGAGAGCATGGCGGAACAGATAGGCCGTCTCGGCGGTCACTCGGCGATTGTAGGCCCTGCGCCGCCCGGGAGCGGGTTTTCGTCGATTGGCGGGAGGCGCGGGACGCCGAAGAACTCCTGGATGCGGAGGGGCAGCCGCTGGAGGCCGCTCGCCGCCGGTCAATCGCGGAGATCCTCGGACGCTTCCAAACCCGCAATCGAGCACGCCCGGCGCAGGGCGGCGGCCTTGTCCTCAAACAGCGCGGCGTCGCCGAGCTCGGCCAGCAGCGCGGCGCCCCGGGCCCAGTCGTCCCGCGCCTCGACGGCGCGCCCCGTGGCGACCCGAAGCCGGGCGCGATCGCAGAGATGCGCGCCTTCCCACCGGCGATTGCCCAGCTCCCGGTGAATCGCGAGCGCCTCCGCGTAGGCGCGCTCCGCCTCCTCGAAGCGGCCTGCGGCCTGGAACAGCCCCGCCTGCTCCCCGAGGGTGATCCCCTCTCCGAGACGATCGCGGACCTCGCGCTGAAGGGCGAGCGCCTCGCCGAAGGTGCGTTCGGCGGCGTCTAGGCGTCCGGTGTCGAAGAGGAGGCCGGCGAGGCCGGCGAGCGTCGTGCCTTCGCCCAGCGCGTCGCGGATCTCGCGGTGAATGGCCAGCGCCGTCGCGAACGCGCTCTCCGCCTGCGCCGCCCGGCCGGTCCTGCGGTACAGGCCGCCCAGGCTCCCCAGCGAGACGCCCTCCCATGTGCGGTCGCGCACCTCGCGGTGGATCTCCAGCGCATCCCCGAACGCGCGCTCCGCCGCTTCCAGTCTCCCCGTTTCTTCGTAGAGGACCCCGAGGTTCGCCCGGGCGACGCCCTCAAAGCGCCGGTCCCCGACTTCCCGAAGGACGGCCAGCGCCCGTTCGTAAGCGCGCTCGGCTTCGCCGACCTTCCCGGTCTCCAGAAGAAGGCAGGCCTGGTTGCCGAGCGCGATTCCCTCGGACCGGAGGTTGCCGGTCTCTCGATGGAGGACCAGCGCCTCCTCGAACGCGCGCGCCGCCTCCGCCACCCGGCCCGTCCTGTGGTAGAGGAGCGCCAGGTTGCCGAGCGCCACGCCCTCGAAGCGCCGGTCCCGCGCTTCGCGGACCATTTCCAGCCCGCGGACCCAGTTCGACTCGGCCAGCTCCATGCGGCCGGTGTCCAGGTACAGGCACGCCAGTCCCCCGAGGAAAACGCCCTCGTTCCGGCGATCCCCCGCCCGGCGGAGGAGATCCAGCGCCTGCGCGTACAGCCGCTCCGATTCCTCGCTGCGGTCGACGTCCGCAAGAGCGCCGGCAAGGTTTCCCAGCGCCAAGCCCTCGCTACGCCTGTCGCCGGAGTCGCGGAGCAGGTCCACCGCCTGCTCGCCCGTGCGGATCGCCGTCTCGGCGCGTCCGGTCTCCCGGTAGAGCGCCAGCAGATCCCCGAGGACCAGGCCCTCCGCGCGGCGCGCCCGGTCCATCCGCGCCGCGGCGAGCGACTGCCCGTAGAGGTCCTCCGCATCGGTACTGCGACCGGCGAACTGAAGGGCAATTCCCGCGCGCCTCAGGGCTTCGATTCTCGCCGCGCCTTCGACCTCCGCCGCCAGCGCCCGCCAGGCCCGCGCGGATTCGACGACACGGCAACTCCGGTCGAAGTGAACGGCGCCGCGGAGAAGATACCGCGCCCGAAGCCCTGCCAGTTCGGCGCGGTCCGTCCTCGGGCGTCCGCTCTCCATCGCGATCCGCGCGTGCTCGGCCATTTCGAACGCCACTGCGTCCGTGGCATGCGAAACAAACTTCGGCGGGTCGACGCAGTCCAGCGGCGGCGCCTCAGGCGCCCTTCCCCCGAGGACCTCCTCGACGATGAAAAGCGCCGCTTCGTGCAGGCGCCCCCGATCCCCGGGAAGCTGAACCTGATACGCCGCTTCCCGAAGGAGTGCATGGCGGAAGACGTAAGCCGTTTCGGCGTTCAAATCTGCGCCTTGGGAGGCGCTGCGGTCCCGCCGTCAGGCCTGGAGGGATGAGCGCGCTTCACGGTGGGCCACTTTAGACCCGCGGGCGGGAGAGGATCAAGCGCTGCGGGATTTCGGCGCCGTCGATGTCGCCGGGGCGCGGGCGGCCCAGAAGCACGGGTTGGCGGCGAGGAATTCCGGGGGACGGGGTCGTCGCGGCGGACAAGGATCGGGAGGTCCTGGCCTCCGTTATGGGCTTACGACGCCTCCGACCGGAGATGTCGCTTTCTGCCCTCTTTCTTTCATCCTATGAGGTGCTGGCTGACGCGCTGGCGCCGCGTGCGAACTTCTGCTGGCAACAGCGGTAGGCGATCTCTCGGAGTCTGCCGGGTCTGCACATGGGCCAGTTCACGGGCGAAGATCTGGATCTCCGTCTACGTTCACACGGGGGTCTCGTCGAAGGGTGGAACACCTGCCTTAGCACATGCCGCGCGAAGATCGTCCTCTGCCCCGCGAAGCGACCGGGTGTCGGTGAGCTGTCGCAGGATCGACGCCCCGTCGCGCCAGGTTTCTCGCGCTCGGTTGACCTGACCCCGAGCCAGCAGGAGCAGCGCGAAGGAGCACAGATGCCGGCCTTCAAACTGGCGATTGCGGACCTCGCGGTGGATCGAGAGCGCCTCCTGGTAGCTCGATTCGGCCTGCTCGATTCTGCCGGATGCCTGATACACGCCGGCCAGATTCCCGAGAACGCAGCCCTCGGAGCGCCGGTCGCGGGTTTCGCGGAGCACGGCGAGCGCCTGCAGGCAGAACGACTCGGCCTGGCCGAAGTCCCCGGCATCGCGGCACATGCTGGCCAGGTTGGCGAGGACAATGCCTTCGAAGCGGGGATTCCCCAGCTCGCGGTGGACGGCCAGCGCCTGTTCGTGTTCGGCTCTGGCCAGTTCGGGTCTTCCTCTGATCTGATGAAGGGTGGCCAGGTTTCCGCGGGTGACCCCCTCGCTTCGCAGGTCCCCGACCTCTCGGTGGAGGGCCAGCGCCTGGTTGTAGGCCTGCTCTGCTTCGTCGAGTTGTTCGCTGTCGACCAGCAGAAGCGCCACGTTGCTCAGCACGACCCCTTCCGAGCGCCGATTCGCCGATTCGCGGTGGAGGACCAGCGCCTGCTCGAAACAGCCCCGGGCCTCTTTGGCCCGGCCGGTTTCCCGGTAGAGTTTGCCCATGCCACCCAGCATCGAGCCTTCGGCGGGTCGATCCCCGATCTCGCGCTGAAGGACGAGCGCTTCCCGAAATTCGCGCTCGGCCAGATCGACCATTCCGAGGATCTGGTGAACGACCGCGAGGTTCGCCAGGTCCGCACCTTCAGTTTTCCGATTGCCGGTCTCCCGATGGACGGCGATGGCCCGAATGTAGGCCGCAGCGGCCTCGTCGTTCCGGCCGGCTCCCAGGAGGACGGCGGCAAGGCTGGAAAGGGCATAGCCCTCGAAGAAACGGCTGCGACTGTCGCGCAGGACGGACAGCGCCTGCTCGATCAGCGCGAATGCATGGCCGATCCGGCCCCCGCGGTAGGCCGCCATGCCGGCCCTGCGCAGCGCCTCGCCCCGGGAAGCGCCCGCCTCCAGTTCTGCGTGCCGCTGCCACAGCCGCATCGCCGATTCGAACCGGAAGGCGAGGTCGGCATGCTCCGCGGCCCGGCGCAAGTACCGCCGTCGGGACGCAACCCACTCCGCGCGGTCGGCCCCGTCGGGACTCAACGCCCGATGCGCGTGCTCCGCCAGCTCTTCCGCGTAGGCATCGGAAGCGAGCACTTGGAATCCGACGCCCGTCCCCGCATCCAAAGGAGCGGGTTCCGGCGCGCGCCCGCCGGCCAGCAGTTCAATCAGCACGAACGCCAGCCCATGGAGGCGCGCCCGGTCCCCGGGCAAATAAAGCTGGTAGGCGGCATCCCGGAGAAGAGCGTGACGGAAGAGGTAGGCGGTCTCGGCGTTCACAGCGGAATGATACTCCCTCGGAAACCTCGGGCGCCGCGAACACGATCTTCGCTCGCTCAGGGCAGAGGAAGCAGGGCGGTTTCGATGTTCCCATTCGTTTTCTTTCGACGACGTGCGCTACACTCGCGGCATGCTGCTTCGAGTCGGCATCGGCCTGGCGTTGATGGCCGGACTCTGCCCGGGCGGGACCGAGGTCTGGAACCTCGGCGAGCTCGGGGCGGAGGGTAAGGCGGTGAAGGCGCCGCCGAAGGAGTGGCGGCTGCCGCAGGGCGCTTCCGCAATCGAAGTCGTGACGGTCCATGCGGCGGGGCTCGCGAAGGACGCGGGGCTCGCCGCGGGGGACGTGATCGTAGGCCTGGGCGGCGCGCCGATGCTGAAGAAGACGGAGCCGGTGTACCAGCTCGTGGACTACCTGGAGACGACGGCGGCGTCGAACAAACCTGAAGCGTCGCTGGCGGTCCGGCGCGCGGGGAAGCCGGAGACGATTCTCGTCGCGCTGCCGGCCGCGCCGGCGCATGCGGCCTCGTGCCCGGTTTCGTGCGCGCGCTGCGACGCGCTGGTCGAAGAGAGCATGGCGGCGCTGGCGGCGCTTCAGCGCGCCGACGGCGGCTTCGCGTTCAAGCTCTCGGGCATCACGGGCGAGACGGTGGTGACGTGCCTGGCGGGGCTGGCGTTTCTCGCGAATGGAAGCACGCCGGACTCGGGGGTGTGGGCAGGAAACATCCGGAAGGCGACGGCATTCGTCATGAAGCACGCGGGCAAGCTCGACGCGTGGATGCCGGACGGGAAGGTCGACGGCAAGAACTACAACGCGACGAACTGGGCGCTCGCATGGGGAAGCCTCTACCTCGCCGAGATCCAGCGGCTCGCGCCGGCGCAGGAGCAGCTCGACCGGATGACGGAGTGGATGCAGGCGATCGAGAAGAACCAGGAGCTCTCGGGCGGCTGGGGACATGGGCCCGGCGGGGTGAACGGGACCGGGTACCTCGAGCTGCAGGCGTCGGGCAACGTCCAGCTCGCCGCGCTGGGCGCACTCCGGCGCTCCGGGCTCAAGCCGTCGAAGGCCGTGATCGACCGCGGCCTCCTGTACCTGAACGCGTGCGTCACCGCCGAGGGCGGCGTCCGCTACGGCTCGGACGAGAAGTACTGGCTGGGCGAGCCCGGACGCAACGCGGGCGCGCTGTGGGCGCTGGCGCTTCTCGAGCAGCAGAAGCACCCGATGCAGCCGAAGCTCGCCGCGTGGTTCCGGAAGAACCTCGCCGAGGTCCCGGAGGGGCACGCTTCCCCTGTCTTTCACCTGACGAACGCCGCGTTCGCATCCCATCACCTGGGAGACGCGGCGTGGAAGGAATACGCGTCCCGATTCCGCCTCGAGTTCCTCGCGTCACGCCGCCCGGACGGGACGTACGCCGCCCGGCCGACGCGCGAGTCGGTCGCGCAGAAGGAGGAAGGCACCGACGACTTTGTCGGGCCGGCGTGGGCGACGGCGGCCCACCTGGTGATCGTGCAGCTTCGAAGAGGGAACCTGAAGGTCCTGGCGGGTGCGAAGTAGACTCACTTTGACTTCGTCGTCGGCGTCGGCCGGTCCACCCACAGCGGCCGCTCGCGCTCAGGACGCCCCGGGTCGGGCGTCCGGTCGGTCGGACCGGCGAGGCGCAGGTGCGCGACGTACCCCTCGCCGTCGTCGAACACGAACGTCTCCCGCCACCACGGGAACGTGAAATCGTATCCCTGGTACACCCGCCGGCCCGGCCCCTCCGTGGAGCGGAAGACGTGCGGGGCCCGGCGCGGGATCTTCTTCTCCAGGCGGCGCAGCTCCTCCGACAGGTCCGCCTCCTCCTCGCCGTTCTCCAGCTTGATCACGTCCTCGCGCGTGAGCGCCAGCGTCGCTTCCTTCTTGTCGCGCCGCCGCTCGATCAGCGCGGACAGCGCGGCGAAGAACTGATCGTTCTTGATCCGCTTCGAGACGCACGCCTCCTCCGTCATCACCTCGATCCGGACGCCTCCCTCTTCCTGGAAAAGCGACAGCACCTTCCCCGACGCCGCGGTCCGCACGCCGGTCGCCGCGCGCTGGAGCAGCCAGTCCTGGGGGCGCAGAAGCGGCTCCCGCCGCCGGAGCCCGACGGGGCCGGCCGGAAGCGGCGCATCGACCCCGGCGAAGTCTTCGATCTGCCTCTCCGGGCCGAGCCGGAAGCGGAAGAGCGCGGCGGCGGTGAGGTCGTGACGCCGGAGCGCGAGGAGCCAGCGCGTCGGCCGTCGGGACGGCGCCCTGGCGGGGCGGGGGGGATGATCGGAGAGGAAGCCGGGGCGGTCCCATCGGGGCGTGTCGCCGTTCCAATAGTCGGGGTTCGAGAAGGCGTCGAGGTCCGAGCGCGTCATCATCCGGACCAGGTTCTCGTCGGCGTCCACGGCCTGGAATGTCTGCGGGACCTCCCACGCGTTCGCGGCCGCGTCCCGTCCCCATCCGAACAGGAAGACGTAATCCTCCTCGCCGACCCGCCACGTGCCGGGGCACTCCATGTAGAACTCTCCCGACTGCGGAATCTTCTGCCGGTTCGAGGGCGGCCTCGCCGGGGCCTCGCGCGCCGCGGGCAGCGCGTGGATCTCCCACTGGACGTGCACCACGTCCCCGGCGCGCCACCACGACTCCGCTTCGACCGTCACCTCCACCGGCGGCGTTCCGGGCGCGAGAACCTCCGCGGCCAGGCGGATCGCCTCCACGGCCGGCACAAAGCGGTGCTCGATGCGGTAGCACGGAAGCGTGGTTGACGGCCAGCTCATGAGGTGCAGGCCGAACTTCCCTTCCCCCGCGGACATGAGCTGGGGCGCGGAGCGCCCGAAGCGAAGCAGGGAGGCCGTGACCGGGTCGCTCGACGCCCCGGAAATCCACGTCGCGGTCCTGGGGAACGGCAGGCCCTTCTCCCAGGTCTGCCGCAGTTCCGCCCCGTCGTCCGTCCTGCGCGCGACGACGAGCCGTCCGCCCGCGTCCACGGTCAACTCGCCCGCGAGCGGCCGCGTCTCCGCTTCCGTCTTCTTCGCAGCGGACTCCGAGAGCCGGAGGAGCGTGTCCGCACCGGGAAGGGGCGACGCATGCCAGACCAGGTCGAGCGTCGGGTATCCCCGGAACTCGACGAGTCCCGGCCGCTCGACCCGGGCAGCGAAGGGCTTGTCCGCGGCGACCTTGAACCGCCCGGCGTCCTTGTCCCACGTCGTCCAGGCCGGGGTGACCTGCGTGACGTTCCACGACTCCCGATCGACGACCAGAACCAGCGACCAGCCGGACGTCGCGACGACGAGGATCGACGCCTGCGCGGGAGTGGCGTCGGCGACCATGAAGAAAAGCAGCGCCTCCGCGGGCGTGGCGCCGCCGCGGCGCTCCGCGACGATCCACCAGTTTCCTTTTTCCACCTGGGGCACGAACGCGCGCGCCTCCTCCTCCGTCGCGGGCCGGTCCTCGGCCCGGGCGAGAGGGGCGGACAGGAGGAACGCCAGGCAGAAAGCCGGGAGGAAGCGGATTTGTGCGGCGAATCGACGTGGAAGGCTCACGCGAGGCGAGTATAGAGCGGCATCGGAGGCGGACTCAAGGCCGAGGAGCCCACGGCGCCGGACTTCATTTCCGGAACAGGTAGATCCCGTCCCCGAACGTGTCGCGTCCCCAGCGGAGGAAATTGTCGCGGGACTGGCGCGTGCGTTTCAGGAGCTCCGGAACGTCGGGGTCCTCCGGGTGCTCCTGCGCGTATCTCTCGGCGGCATTCCACTGGAGTCCTTCGTAGCGGTCCCAATCCACCTCGGCGGTTGCCGTGGCGAAAAGAGGAGTCAGCCCTTCCGCAATTCCCGCCGCGACGTTGCCCGCGTGCGATTCGAAGTCCGTCGCCGACATCGACTCGGCCGCCAGGTGAGCGGGGTCGGGCGGCCGCCGCCAGAACGGCTCCGCGACGAGGACGAGACCGCCCGCGCGGACGCGCCGGGCGAGGGCGCGGAGCGTGCCGCGGTGACCCTTGAAGATCCAGCTGGCGCCGAAGCAGGAAGCGAGGTCGAGCGAATCGGGGGAGACGGGGAATGCCGCGCCGTCGGCCTCCACGAACGTCAACGCGGCCCCGGGAACGCGGCGGCGGGCGCGGTCGCGCGCGTCGCGGATGCAGAACGGCGAGATGTCGACGCCGGTTCCCGCGATGCCGTACTTTTCCGCGAGGCGCACGAGAAACTCCGCCTTGCCGCAGCCGATGTCGAGGACCGCTGCGCCCCGGGGAAGATCGAGAAGGGCGACGATCCCGTCGAGCGCCGCGGACGACACCGGGTTCATGATGTCGAGATCGCGATGCGTGATGTCGTAGTACTTCCAGGTATCCATCTTCGGGATCTCCCGGCTTTCGGCGGCCATGCCCCGATCCTATCGAATCCTCCCCCCAGGCACGATCAGGGCGCTGACAGCATCCATATCATGTGGTCCTCAGTCCAGTCGCTGGACGTTGAGTCCCTGCTGAGGATGTAGAAACGCGTTATGGACATGAGAAGTTTCTTCTCAAGGGGAACGACACAGAAGTAGTACTGAGGCTCGAGATAAATCGTCATGTCCGACTCCTCCAGGCTGCCAACATCAAGTCCCGTGCTGAGGATCCGACCCTCCTGAATCGAGACCTTGCCGATGTCGGCAAGTCGGGTGAACTCCGGCACTTCCTGGAGTCTGGCAGGGTAGCAGCCATGAACTTCATGGTATCTGCGCAGAGCTTCGAGGGCAGGTTCGACCCTGGCGCAGATGGATTCGCAGTGCCACGTTCGAATCTGCCTTCCTGAAATCCAGGACAATATGAACAACCCAAGGAAAACGAGAATCAGTGCCTTGTCGAATTTCGCCGTCATCGCCCCTGTGCGTAATTGACCCGTCGCAAGGTTGCGAACGATCCGAAGCGAATAGAGGGCGACGAAACTCAAGCCGATGAGAGCCGGGATGGCGATGAACCAAGCCGCGCGCAGGTAGGCGCCGTAGCCGTAAGCGCAGAGGACCAGGGGAAGCGCCGCGCAGGAGATCCCGGCCAGGATCGAGGTGAAGGAAAACCGAGCGAGGAGTGGCGATCCGGGCAGATCGGCGGGGAGTAAACGCTCCACGAACAGCCACTCTAGACCTGCGGACGGACGCGAATCAAGCGCGGCGTGGGCGATTTGCGACGCGCGCGGACACGGGGCGGGAGAATCGGGGGGATTCCAGGCGAGGAACTCGGAGAAGGGGTCGTCGTGGGTGGCCTGGGGCGGCGACGGGGAAGCGGGGGAAGGCAGCCGCGACGGACGTCGAGGGGGGGATGAGAAGCGGCACAAAGATCGGCACAAATACTGGCATAGAAATGTGATAATGACATCATAAGTCGTTGTTCATATGTAATATAAATGTGCTAGTATATCGGCACAATGACCGGCACAAGAAAGGGTACTTCGCCCCCCGCCGAAGGCATCGGCCTGATGGAACCGATGCGACCGCCGGAGGGGCACATCGAGCTGTCGAACCTCGCCCTCGACCTCGTTGCGGAATCGAATCGTCTGGCCGGGATGCTCCATCCCATCGTCCAGGCGTCCGTCGGGAACCTCATCCGCTCGATGAACTGCTACTACTCCAACCTCATCGAGGGTCACGACACCCACCCCCGCGACATCGACAGAGCGCTCGCGCGCGACTACTCCACCGAGCCGCGAAAACGGGAACTCCAGGACGAAGCGGTGGCGCACATCGAGGTCCAGCGCATGATCGACCGGGGCGATGATCCCCCGGTTGAGCCGGCGAGCCGCGATTATATCCTGTGGCTGCACAAGTCGTTTTGCGAACGCCTGCCTGCGGAGATGCTCTCCGCCGAGAACGTGGACACGAAGCAACGGATCCGCGTCGTGCCCGGGAAGCTGCGCGACGGGATAGTGACGGTGGGGCGCCACCTGCCGCCGCGGCCGGAAAACCTGGATCGATTCCTGGCGCGGTTCGAGGAGGTCTTCGCGTCGCCGAGCCCCTCGCGAACGGACCGGATCGCCGCAGTCGGCGCCGCGCATCATCGCCTTCTGTGGATTCACCCGTTCACCGACGGCAACGGGCGCGTCGCGCGCTTGATGTCCCACGCAATGATGCGGCGCCTCGGCGCCGGCGGACCGCTCTGGTCCGTCGCCCGCGGGCTCGGGCGAAAGGTCGACGAGTACAAGGCGCTCCTCCAGAACGCCGACGAGCGCCGCGCCAATGACTACGACGGCCGCGGCACGCTCTTGGAGCGAGCCCTCGTCGACTTCTGCCGCTTCTTCCTCGACGTCTCGATCGATCAGGTCCGCTTCATGACCTCGCTCCTCGCCCCCGCGGAGTTCCTGAACCGGGCACGGATTCACGTCGAAGAGGAGATCGGCGCCGGGCGGTTGCCGGCCGGGAGCTTCGCCCTCCTGCGCGAAGCATGGCTCTCAGGCGAATTCGATCGCGGCCGGGCGCCCGAGCTGACCGGCTGGCGCGAGCGGCGCGCGCGGGAGACGGTCTCCGCGCTCGTGAAGGCGGGGCTCCTAGTCTCCGACGGCCCGCGGAAGGCGGTGCGCCTCGGCTTTCCAATTGACGTCGTCGGGCGCTGGTTCCCGCAGTTGTACCCGGGGTAACTCACAGGGAATCCGAGACCATGCCCCGCGCCGGCGGGCGGGGCGGCCGGCAGATCCCTCACACCGTCTCCCCCGCCTTCCCTGGCGACTCTGGCTCTGTGGATGGCGCCGGCACGGGTTCCGGCGGCGCTTCCTTCGGCTTTGCGAGCAGGTCGCGAATCTCGGCGAGGCGATCCGAGATCGCGTTCGAGGCGGCCGTATTCCTGTTCAGTCCCCGCAGGAGGAGCAGGCCCACGATCGCGGGCGCCAGTCCTCCAACAAGGATCACGACGCCCATGAGCTTCTGAACGTCCTCGTCGCGCTTCGCTGACGAAATGACGGCAATGCCCGCGACCAGCGCCGCGATCGCGAGCGCGACCAGGACCGCGGCGCCGAGGCCGGACCCTGCCCGCCCGCGCGCCGGCGCGGCCACGACGGCTGCCGGTTTCACGGCGGCCGCCGGCTTGACGGCTGTGTCGCCCCGCTTGAGGCGCTTCGTGACGCGGCCTTTCTGAGGCGCGGCCGGCTCCTCCGGTTTCGCCGCGGCGGCGGACTCCGCGGGGTTCGTCTCCGCGGCAGCCACAGCCGGCGGCGGAGCCGCGTCGGGAGGCGGAGGCGCAATGAGCCCTTCCTTCGTCTCCACCTCGGGCGAGGTCGTCAGCCCCGGCGCCTGAACGGGCTCGGCCGCCGCTTCGGCCGCGGGCGCGCCCTCCGGGGTCTCGCCCGGAGGCGAGGACTCCTCAATCGGCGCGGCGGCAGGCGGCGCTTTCTCGACAATCGTCGGCTCCGCGGTTGAAGCGGGGATCTGCAGGACCTGGTTGCACTTCGGGCACCGCGCCTTGCGGCCGGCGAGGCGGTCGGGGGCCTTGAAGCGGAAGCCGCAGGCGCAGGCGGTGAGGATGGGCATAGGCGCGAAATCCTATCGGAGGTCCCGCCGGGTTGCCCGAAATTCCGCGATCAGCTCCTGCGGGTGGACCGTTCGATGTCGCGCACGGCCTCGTGATGAAGCGCGAGCGCGGGTTCGAACGGCTTCGCTCGCTCGAAGTAAGGGAATCCTGGTCGGGTCGGGCGGCTCGGGGAGGTCCCAGGCGGGGAACTCAGGGAAGGGGGCATGAGCCGGGAGCGCAGTGAGGGAGAAGCGGTCGTCGGGGGTGGGGCGGCCGGGAAGCGAGCAACGGCGTGGTAGCGGGAGGGGCGCGTGATTCCTCGGGGATGAGAAGACCGAGGTGGCGGAGGGTTTTGTAGATCACGTCCTCGTCGTCGATGACGGCGACGACTTTCATCTCGGAGCCGCAGCGGGGGCAGAGGAGCGGATTGACCTCGTAGACCTTGGCTATGAGGCAGGCCCAGGCGCGGCGGGCGTCATGCGGCGCCTTGTCGGCGTCGGCGGCGGGGTCCTTCTCCGACGGATCGGCGGGGAGAAGCCGGGCTCGCCGACCGCCTGATCCATTCGCGGTACGCGCTTTTCGGTGCGCGGACGCTGACGTTCGACGCCGCCCTCGCCCGCCTGCCGGGCGCGAAGCGGATCCGGGTTTCGCGCCGTCCGTCCTGAACCTCGACGTGATCCCAGGCGATAGAAGGCCATGGGCCAACGGATTGAAGGACTGGCGTGGTATCCGAAAGGCGGCAAGCGGTGGGGCTGGGAGGAACTTGCCCCATTCAGCCGTCTCCGGCATGACTGTTCCGTCGTCCACAGGCTCGCCCGGCAGGGGCGCCCGGGAGGATTTCAGCCCACGCAGGAAATGCCACGGTGGACGAGGCGTCCAGGAGCCTTGTTTCGATGGTTCGCCGCGAGGGAGTTGCAGGGAATCGCCCGAAGCCGCGTCGCGTGCCTTGAGTCCAAGGACCTTGATCCGAAGGAGTTGAAAGAAGTCTGCGACGAGATGCTCCCGTGGCTGCTGGCCTTCGGCGATCCGGCGAAGGTCTTCTTCATCTTCGACTTCGTTTGAAGGCGGAGATCCTGATTCGCCGGAATGCGGTGGCGCGCACCCGCTAGCATGCCATCTGTTTGCAGAGACGGACAGAATGGTATTCAGGAATCGTGCCAATGCCCCCCGAGAGTGCTCCCGCCGATCCTCCTCGCGAGCCGGTCCTCGACTCCCGCGCGCTGAACCTCCCCGGCGCGGCCGTCGTCTCCGCATCGCTCCGTCGCGCGCCCTCGACACCGCTTCACCGCCCGCGGCCCTTCCCCCCCCAGCAATAGGAACTTGGAAACCGCCCGCCGCGCTGCCGGGCGCGCGGTTTCGCCCTGCACCTGGTCCCAGGCGGGGAGCTCAGACCCTTCGACAGGCTCAGGGCGGGGGAAAGGGGCTTGAGCGGAGAGCGATCTGCGGTCTGGTATCATGTAGAAGCGCACTAACCAGGAGCATCAAATGTCGGAGCTGGCCGTCCCTTTTCCGGAGGACATCCTGAAGACCGTCCATCGCACCGCGGATGAATTCGCGGCCGATGTCCGGCTTGCTTCCGCGGTCGAGTGGTACCGGCGCGGGTTGGTTTCGCAGGGCCGCGGCGCGGCGATCGCGGGTCTCAGACGCGCGGAGTTCATCGAGGCCCTCTCCGCGCGGAAAGTCGACGTGATTCAGTTCGATCCGGCAGACCTGGACGACGAGCTTCAGCGTGGCGGCGCGCGCGAAAGGACTGATCCCCGCCGTTGAGCCCGTCCTGCGCAGGCTCATGGCCGTGGGGATGTACCTGTCGCCACAGGCTGTAGCGGAGATCCTGAAGCGGGCGGGAGAGAAGATCTGACGCGTCGGGCGTGAGGTCGAAACTGCCGAGCACGATGACTCCCACGAGTCATTCGATCCCGCGCAACCGCCGCCCCGCCATCGCGACCCGCCGCTCGAGCCGCTCCCGCCTTCCGCCCAACTCCTCCCGCTCCCGCGGCGCAAGATCCGCCCGCTCGAGCAGCCGCCGCGTGACGTCAAGCGCCCGCGTGAAGTTCTTCTCCCGGTGCTCGTAGTGCTTCGCGAGCTCGACCCCCGCTTCCAGCCCCTTCCGCCCCGGCTCGCGCACGGCCATTTCCCAGAGGGGGAGGGCGTCGGCGGCGGCGCCGCGTTTCTTCTTCACGCGGGTTTCACAGAAGCTCGTTGAACCGCTCCACGGAAAGCCCAGCCAGAGCGATGATCGAACGCAACGTCCCTTGGGGAGTCTCCCGGCGATGGAAGGCGACCGTGACGATCCGCCCGTCGGAATGGCGGTAGAAACGATGCGAACCTCACGAAGGGACGCAGGAAAACCCGAGGCGGACGAGAAGGCGTTCCACTCTCTGCGGCTTCGCCGACTTCGGCCTCATCCGACCCGGATTCGGTGGAGCGCAGCTTCCCTGGGGATCGGATCGCCGAAGTCGAGTCAGTCGATCCAGCGCTGGTGGATCATGATGTGGACAGATCCTTTACGACGGATTGCGGGGTTGCCTAAAGTGTCTCTCGCTCCATCGGCACACGCGGGATGGGCCGCTTATTCCTGGGGATCGGATCATGCCCTTCGTGCCCTTTCATTCGCGCTTCCCGGATGTTGCAGAACGCGAATCGCGCACCGTTACGGTCTTCGATCGAGACCCCCTGCCGCAGGACACGTACGTCTTTGCCGAGTCCTACTGCGACGAAGAGCGGTGCGATTGCCGCAGAGTGTTCCTCAACGTCTTCTCGAAGTCGGGGATGGCCTTCCTGGCCACCATCAGCTGGGGCTGGGAGAGCCGCGAGTTCTACCGCGAGTGGATGCACGGCGCCGCTGACGAGGAAGACCTCGACGAACTTCAAGGGCCAGCGCTGGTCAGGATGACCGCGCAGAGCCCTCTTGCTCCCGCGCTCCTCGGAATATTTCAGGAAGTCGTCCTCGACGATGCGTACGCCGCAAGGCTGAAGCGGCACTACCGGATGTTCCGCGAGTCGGTGGATCGGAAGGAGGCCCATCGCCCACACGGGGCGGGTACGCCTCCCCCAGGAGCCCCCGGTCGAAACGTCCCGTGTCCTTGTGGCAGCGGGAAGAAGTTCAAGAGGTGTTGCGGAGAATAGGGCCGCCTTCGGCGGGAGAAACTGGACCATTCTCGGAGCTGATGCCTTGGTAAGATGAGATCCATGACCACCCTGACAGTCGACCTTCCCTCCGAAGTTCCCGCCGAGGAGGCCCGTCTCGCGATGGCGGTGAAGCTGTACGAACTCGGCCGGCTCACCCTGGGTCAGGCGGCAACGGCGGCGGGTTTCTCGAAGCGCGCCTTCATGGAATTGCTCGGCAAGTTCGGCGTTCCGGTCATAGCCTACCCCGCGGCCGATCTCGCGAAGGAACTCGGCGAGTGAAGGCGTTGGCTGTCGCTGACAGCGCCTGCGCATCGGAAGGCTTGACCTCGTTTCCGCCCAATTCACTTCCGTTCTCGCTCCCCCGGCGGTGATCTCCGAAGTCGGAGTCCCTTTGCCTTGGCTCCGGCGCGTCATGCCGAGGAACTCGACACTCATCGCCGCGCTTCGGCTTCAGGTTGAAGGCGGGGAATCCGAAGCCATCGCCCTGGCCGCTGAATCTCCCGGTGCCGAGCTCATCCTTGACGACCGCAAGGCGCGTCGCATCGCAGCGGAAATGAGTCTCCCGATCGTCGGGACGGTAGGACTCCTCCTGCGCGGGAAGCGTGATGGTCTCCTGCAGGCCATCACCCCGGTGTTGAACTCCCTGAGCGCGGCCGGTTTTCACATCGCTCCGGCGCTCCGGCTGGAAGCGTTGCGCAGGGCAGGGGAGTGACTGAGCAAGAGGAACGTGCTTCTGCGTGCCAGCCGAGGCAGGAGCCGAAGAAGTCGTCGGCCGGCTCACCACCGCGGGGATGATCCTCCTCAAGTAGAGGTGCATCCGAGGCGGTCCAGCCCGGGGTCATTCCAAGCCGCGCCGCCGTCGCCCCGCGCCTTTCGTCCTTCGCTCGAGCCGCTCCCGCCGCACGCCTAACTCCTGCCGCTCTCGCGCGGTCAGGTCCGTCCGCTCGAGTAATCGCCGCGTAAGCTCGAGCGCCCGCGCGAAGTTCTTCTCCCGGTGCTCGTAGTGCTTCGCGAGCTCAACCCCCGCGTCCAGCCCCTTCCGCCCCGGCTCGCGGGCGGCCAATTCCCAGAGGGGGAGGGCGTCGTCGGCGGCGCCGCGTTTCTTTTTCACGCGGGCGAGTTCGGGGGCGGCGTCGCGGGCGCCGCGGGAGAGGGCTTCGCCCAGGGTCGCCTCGGCGCGGGCGTCGCCTTCCTTGGCCATCATGGCGCCGAGCGAAAAGAGGTCGGTCTCGTGGGCGGCGTCGCCCGGGCGCTCGAGGAGCCGCGCGAGGCGGCCGGCGAGGGCGGCCAGGGCGGTGAGGTCGAGGCGGTTGTGCTCGATGACGGGGGCGAGCGGGCGCGGGTCGCCGAGGGCGAGCCAGTCGAACCAGCGCTGCGGGATCTCGGAGCCGTCGATGTCGCCGTGGCGCGGGCGGCCCAGGACTTCGGACTCGAGGCGCGAGAGCGTGCAGGAGTCCAGGCGGCGGCGCCAGACGCGGCGGGCGGGGTGGAGGAGGTCGAGGTGGGGAAGAGGCGCGAGGGTGCGGCGGTGGAGGACGAAGCGGGTTTCGAGGAGGGGGACGTCGAAGCACTTGCCGTTGAAGGTGACGAGGTGGGTGCAGCCGCGGAGGTCTTCCTCGACGCGCGCGAGGGCGGCGGGCTCGGAGGCGTGGGAGCGGAGGAAGTACTGGCGGGTTTCGAGGCGGCCGTCGCGGATGCGGGCGAGGCCGATGAGGAAGGCGACGGTGCCGGTGCCGCCGGCGAGGCCGGTGGTTTCGAGGTCGAGGAAGCCGACGTCGGCGTGGCGCGCGGCGGCCCAGGCGGGCTCGCGGGCGAGGGCGGCCCAGAAGCGCGGGTCGGCGGCGAGAAATTCGGCGGGGACGGGGTCGTCGCGGCGGACGAGGAAGGCGCCGCCGCCGATGTCTTCGCCCGGGAGGATGTCCGCGATGTCGGCGCGCGCGCGGCCGCCGCGGAGCGCGCGCTCGACGGCGTCGCGCGCGGGACCCGCGGGGGCGGGCGCGGGGCCGAGGATGCGTTCGAGGCGGTCGCGGAGGGGCATGGGTTTCCGCCTATCTTACGATTTCAGCAGGGCGACGAACCCTTTCGCGACCCAGACGCGGTTCCGCTTCCGATGCCCCGTCTCATTGAAGCGGCGCGTGCGGATTACGGCCATGCTGAGGAAGTGAGGGGAGCGGGGGAATCCGGGGGAGCGGGGGAAGCGGTCGTTCATGTGCGCCGGAGGCTCCCCTGCTTCCCCTGCGAGTCTCACCTTTTCTTGTGAGAAAGCTCCCCATACAGCGCCACAAGTCGCAGGAAGACCGAGGCCTGAGTGGGCGAATCACCGGCCTCGAGTTTTTCCGGGACGGTGGTTTCGGGAAACAGAAAACCGCCGCCGTTTCGAAACGCCACGCTGTCGACCTCCAGCCCCAGGTCCAACGACCGCCGGGCGATGCTGAGCACGCGACTCTCGAACACCCCGCTGTCGAAGGACTCGTCGCCGCTCTGCCTTTCGGCGTTGTGGCTGATGCCGAGTTTCCAGCCGTAGCTGTGCACGACCGCGAGGACCCCGTCGGGACCCGTCAGCTCCGTGAACCCGTCGTCGGCGGTGAGCTTCGGGTCCCCGACCCAATCGCGATTCCACTCGAGCCGGATTCCGTCGAAATTCAAAGCCAGTCCGCCCGGTGCGCCCGCCTCTTCGTCCAGGGCGGTCTTCAGGGCGCGGTAGGCATCCCGCCACGTCTGCTTCGCGCCGCCGTCCTTTCTGGCGGTGCGTTTCTGGAAGAGCGCATCGCCCAGGACGAAACGAATGCCTGGAAACTCCTTCTGTACGCCTTTCATGAAGGAGATGGCGTTGACCACGTTATTGGCGAGGCCGTGGCCTTCCCGCGTGTTCGGGTTTCCCGACAGCATGCTCTGGAGCTTCAGGCAGGCGACGCGATACGGCGGGTCGAGCTTGCCGCCGATTCCGTTGATCCGGGCGATCAAACGGATCGTCTCGACCAGCCCTTTGGTTTTCGCAGGAGCCCCGGACGGGTTCCCGGGAGCGACGTAGCTCTTCGAACCGCCGGCGTGGACAGCCAGCGCGACGCCGTGGGTGTTGAGGACGGTGAGCATCCGTTTCAGGTACTCGTCGTAGCACTGCTCCACACGGTCCCCGGCGCCGGCTGGAGGGTACGACGGGTCCTTCAGGCACAGGTCGGCGAAGCCGTCCGCAACCGGCCGTCCACGGTGAAACAGGTAGGACTGGAGGACGTACACGTCCATCGCCGCGAGCGTGCCGGACCAGCTCTTCGGATCATCCCACTTGGACAGCGTGTCCGGAGCGAACTGCTTCACTCGATCTCCGGCGTCGGGGTCGTCGATGGCGTAATCGTCTCGCGAGAACCAGAACTGGATCTCTCCCGGCTCTCTTCCCGCCTCGGCCGGCACAGCCTGACCTGCGACCGGGCGCGCGCCCGCGAGGAGAATCAGCGCAATCCAGGGCCTCATCGGGGCCGCTCCTTCTCGATGGAGAAGTCGTAGATCCTGTCCCAAGACTTCAGAGCCTCGCATTGCCCGGCGTCCAGATCCAGCTGTTCCAGGATCCGGCGCTGGGCCGCGATCATGTTCCCGGTCCGACGCTCCATGAGGTCTTCCCAGCTCGCCGATACGCCCGACTCCCGGGCGGCCGCGAACCTCTTCACCTGCTCCTGCCGGATCTCCTCCGCCTCGCGCAGGTAGGCGTCCAGGATCGGCGCGAGATGCATCCGCTGCTCCTCCCGCAGCCCGAGAACGTCGCTCCACTCCTTCTCCCACGCCTGCCGGAGTTCTCCCGCGGAGTGCGCTTCCTGCACCGACGCCCCGGAAGCCGGCCACGGGACGTTCGCGTCCCACAGGCCCTCGATTCCGTCGACGGCGTCCCATGCCCCGTCCGACAGATCGTCCGTCACGGCGTCCGTGAACGCCTGCCCGATCCGATCCACGCCCGAACTCCACTCGACGCCGCCCATTTCGTCCCGCCGGGCCGCCAGCTCCTCCCACGCCGAACGATTCTGCTCCACCGCGTCCTCCAGCCTCCTCCGCTCCGTCGGATCGAGCGGCGGATCGGCGTCCTGCAGCAGGGAAGCGACGAGCGCGGGCCATCCATCGGGGCACGCGAACATGTCCGACGGCCGGAGGCCCTTCTCCTTCGCCAGTTCCAGGACGAGATCGAGCAGGTCCGCGCCGAGCGCCGCCGCGCCCGGTGACCCTTCGTCGGGAACGCGGCCGAGTTTCCGTGCGAGGGAGCGGAAGCGTTCCGCGAGCGAGGACCAAGTCGGGCGGGCGGCGGCGGCCGCGGGCTTTTCCGGCTGTGCCGGCTCTCGTCCGAGCTGCTCGATCCGGGCCTGCGCCTCGGCCAGTTCCCTCCGGAGCCGCGCCCGCTCCGCGGCGCCGTCCGTCGAGGAGACGCCCGGGGGGGACAGAGAAGCGTCGGCGTCGGGGTCCGGAACGGCGCGCGCGACTCTCAAGTCGACGCACAGCATGGCGACGGCGGCCGCGACGGCGCCGAACAGGCCGCCGGCGAGGATGGCGGGTCTGGTTCCCATCTCAGGCCTCCCTTTCCGGAACTCGATCGGGCGGAGGATGCATGTTTTCAGAATCCGACGGGCCGGAATTTCATGATCCAGGCGTCGTATTGACAGTCCGGCCACGGCGCGCCCGGAAACGCCACGTGGTTGTCCGTCCCTTCGCCCGGATCGAAGTCGACGAGTCCCGCGTAGGCGCCCGCGAGGACCAGGTCGCCCGCGGCGTCGAGCTCGATTTCCTCGACGTCCACCAGAGGCATTCCGTGTTCGGTCACCCGGTCTCCTCCGAACGTGAAGACCCACTTCCATGAACCGTCCCCGGCCAAGCAGGTGGCGAACGCGTCCCGGCCGTCGCGGGCATTCCGGACTTCGCGCAACTCGCCCGGGTTGAAGTCCACTTTTGATTCGAAGTGACCGGCGACGACAGCGTTTCCGAAGCGGTCGATCCGGACGCAGCGTCCTTCGTCGTCACCCTCTCCTCCGATGGTCTGCGTCCAGCGGTATTCGCCTTGCGCCGAGAACTTCGTCACGAATGCGTCATCGCGATCCCAGGCGGTGGACTTGAACCGATGACGGTCGCGGCCGGGTCCCGGATCGAAATCGACCGTGTCCCGGAATCGTCCGGTGACGAAAACTTCTCCGGACTCGTCCACCGCGACGCCGGCGCCGGAATCGTCAGACGTCGCGCCGATCGCATGGAACCAGGCGTATCTTCCGTCGGGCCCCAGCTTGCAGACGAAGATGTCGGATCCGCCATGCGTGTCGACGTCTCCCCATCCTTCGATCGGCACATCGCCCGCTTCCCGGCCGAGGCAGCCGGTGACCAGCCCGTTTCCGGTCCCGTCGATGGCCACGTCGAACGCCTCCCCGTAACCATCGGCCGGTCCGTAGGGTTCACCGAATGTCCTGACCCAGGCGAAGTCGCCGTCCCGTGTGAGCTTCAGGATGAAAGCGTTCATTTCTCCGGGTCGTGTTTCACGGACGAACTCGGATCCTTCCGCCGGATCGAAATCGACCGTGCCCCAGAATTGACCGACGACCCAGATGTTGCCGTCCGAATCCGTCTCCAACGCACGGCTCTGGACTACGGCGTACAGTCCCTCGTGCGGCGCAGGCGTTCCTACCGTCCGCGTCCATCCATAGGAGTAGCCGTCCGGAGTGGTGTGGATCTTCGAGACGAACAGCGCGGGCATGCCGTGAGGGTTTTTCAGGTCCTCTCCGCCCGTGGGATCGAAGTCGATGCTGAATCCGCCGCCGCCCGGGAGGTTGACGACATCCGTGAACCAACCGGTGTAGACGAGGTCCCCGTCGGGGTCGATCGTGATGTGCGATCCGCCCGCGGAGTACTCACCGTCGTCCTCCACGCCGATGCAGAAGCTCCACGCCAGACTTCCGCCTGCCCGGAGTTTCGCCACGAAGATCGGCTCCGCGCGCCACTCGCCCCAGACGTCACCCGTCGATTTCCCGGTGACGTAGACGTTCCGCTCCGCGTCCGACGCGACGCTCTCGACCCTGTCTTCCAGGTCAAACCCGGCACAGAACGTCCACTGGTGCCCGGGTCCGGGAGGCGCGGGAAGGTCGGACGTCGTTTCGCCGCTCGCCGGCCGGATTCCCGCCAGCCAGACTGCCAGGATCAGCATCACCGGACCACCGCGCGTGAGGAACCGTGTCGCCATGCCGCTCTCCTGAGTCGCCGCGACCGGAATTGGTCGCCAAGCACTCCTCAGGGGGCCCGCTGCGGCGGTTTCTTCCCGGAATTCCGCAGTTTTCCGCTGGACAGCTACCGCGCCTTCGGCTCCAGCGCGAACTCAATGCCCTCGCCCTCCATGACGCGCACCGCCTGTCCCCGGAACCCCGGCGCTTCCGCGCGCAACACTACCGCGCTGCCGGCCCCCGTAGGCACGCCGCCGATCTCGAACCCCCCATCCGCCCCCGTCCACCCTGCCAGTCCTTCCGGCGACACCGGCGAAAGTCCGGAGATGTCGCCCTCCGGAAGCGGAATCCCGGGCCCGAATGTGACCCAGGCGAATCCGGACGGCGTGCGGGCGCCGAGGCCAACGACGCGGACGCGCGCGCCTTCGAGCGGCCGGCCGAGGTCGTCTTCGACCCTTCCCCGCAGACGCCCGTCGGCCCGCGGAAGCCGAAAGTCGAGGCCTGCGCCGCCGGCGCCGTCGAGCGGCGCGGCCGCGACGCCGTGGCCGGGCGCCCAGGCGACGAGGAGTCCGGCTGCGGCGCCGGACCGGTCGGAGAAGCGTCCGAGTGCGTCCGTGCGGCCGGGGAGGGAAGCGAGGGCGAGGTGGGCGGCGGTGAACAGCACGGCGCCGGCAACGGGGACTCCGTCGGCGTCCAGGACGGTTCCGGCGACGTCGAGGCCGGGCGCGATCGTCAGCGTCAGGTCGCCGCGGAGCTCCGGGATTTCGAACTCCGTGAGCAGGAGGCGGAAGCCGCGGCAGTCCACGCGCAGCTGGAGGAATCCTTCGGGCCAGGCGGCGGGAAGGGAAAACCGGCCATCGGGGCCGGTAACGGACGAGGCGCGCAGGCCGTCGGGTTCGTCGGTTGCGTAAATGGCGCCCAGCTCGCCGAGCCGGCCGAGGGACTGGACCCACGAGGTGACGCGGGCGCCCTCGACGGGGAATCCGCGCCCGTCGACGACGCTGCCGCGGATCGGCGTCCCCCTGCGGAACTCGAGGTCGCGGGAGGCCTCCTGTCCGGCGGCGATGCTGGCGTGAAGGCTCCGGCGGAAGCCGGCGTCCGACCATGCACCGGGGCCGAGCCGGCCGTCCCGCACGTCCTTCACCAGCTCGCTGGTCTCCAGCGGCATGAACTCGTCCGAGACGGACTCGAAGCGGTACTCGCCGGGCGGCGCGGTCACCGCGTACTCGCCCGACGGGCCGGTGACGGCGTCGATGGCCGCCCGTCCCTCCTCGCCCGCGCCGACAGGGCGCAGCCTGAGGGCGAATCCTGGGATCGGCCTGCCGGACTCCGCGTCCTTCACGACGCCGGCCGCGCGACCCGTCTCCGCGGCGCGCACGTTCCCCTCGTCCACGCCTCCCTCGCCGCCCGCAGTCCCGGTCCCGCCGCCGCGGGGATCGGCCTCTGCACCCGGCGCCGCCGCCGCCGCGCCATCTCCGGTCCCCCGC
>JACPRD010000050.1 GCA_016190145.1 Planctomycetota bacterium
GAGTCGAAGGGAGCGAGCCCGAAGGGCGAGTCGAAGGGAGCGAGCCCGAAGGGCGAGTCGAAGGGAGCGAGCCCGAAGGGCGAGTCGAAGGGAGCGAGCCCGAAGGGCGAGTCGAAGGGAGCGAGGCCGAAGGGCGAGTCGAAGGGTACCTCTGACAAGTCCGGCCTCAGGCGAGAATTGACATACCCAGGATCGAGCCGATAACAGGAGACATCGAGATGCCCCAGCCCCCGGGTGGCCAGCCTCCCCCGCGTCCGTCGTCGGTCAAACCCGGCGCCGCCGCGCCGCGCCCGGCCGCCGTCCCTCCGCGGCCGTCGTCCGTCGTGAAGCCCGCGTCCGGCGCGAAGCCGGCCTCGGTCGTCAAACCGGCGTCCGGCGCCGTCCCGCCGCCGTCGGCGAAGCCCTCGGGCGGAACCCAGAAACTCGCCGCGCCGGCGCCCGCGGAAAGCGCGCCGGTCGGAGCGGCCCCGCCGCCTGGCTCAGCCAAGTTCCTCCGGCCGACGAAGATGCAGGCCGCCCTGGCCGAAGCGGCGAACAAGCCGCCTGAAGATCCGACAAAGCGGACCTGGAAATTCTGGTTCAACCTCGGCGTCATCCTCTCAATCCCGATCTGCATCGTGATCATCTCGTGGGGCGCGCTCAAGAAGATCAGAGCGGGCGGAAAAGCCACCGACATCGTCACGAAAGTGGTGGAGGGCGGGAAGGGCGAGGACCCTAACAAACCGAAGGTGACGGACCACCTGAAGATCCTGGAGGACGCGAAAGAGAACCTTCTCAAGGTCGCACAGACCAAGGTCAAGCAGGCGGAGCACGCCAATACGCCCGCCGACAAGATCCCGGCCCTTCTTGCGGAAGCCGAGAAACTGGCCGTCGAGTACGCGAAAGTCGTCGAGCCGATCATCACCGACGAGCGCTACAAGGGCCCGGAGTTCAGCTGGATCACGGAAGACCACGCGGTCTGCATGCAGCTCATTCGCGTCATCCGCGACCGCAAGAAAGCCCTGGAACCCGAAGAAGCCCTTCCGCCCGCGCAGCCCAACACGCGCGCCCTCGGCATCATCGCGAGCTGGAACGGCACCTCCCAGAAGCTCGCCGTCATCTTCCTCGGCAAGGACATATCGCCGACGGATCCGACCATGACCTCGATGGAATTCGAAGGCACGCTGGGCCGCATCACGATCAGGCAGGGCGACTCGGACAAGCCGCTCGCGCTCGTCGCGCTTCCGGGCGACCGGATCTGGGAGCTCCTGCGAGGGACCGTGAAGGAGGAAGTCGAGAAGCTCGACATCGAGGGCCGCAAGAAGCGGGCCGGGGAGATGGCCGCCGACATCAAGTACTTCGAAGGCGCGAAGTTCGGCGAAACGCTCTCCTACGCCACCAGCGTCAACGGATATTTCTTCAAGGACCAGGTCGCCCGCATCGTCGTCCGCATCCACGACGACCGCGGCATCGAGTGTTTCAAGGAGTACTACGACCTGATCCTGCAGGCGATCGGGACGCCGACGCAGGGGTCCGAGAACGTGAGCGCGTCGTTCGCGGAGCGGAAAATGCTCTGGAGGAAGGAAGGCGTGATCTACCACGTGCAGGCAATCGGGACGAAGTCCGGGATGGACCTCACGCTCACGACCTGGAGCGAGGCGAACTGGAAAGCGCTGAGCGATTTCGTGGGGGAGACGGACGCATTCCAGGACCAGAAGCTCGAGGCGTGGGGCGACCGGACGCCGGCCGAGGTGCCGAAGTAACGGAACGACGAGACGGGAGGCAGGAGATTGGAAATCCGCCCACAGGGCCGGCCCGCTTTCCTGCCTCCCTCGTTTGCCCTCAAGCCCCCCGCCCGTCGCCGCCGATGACTCCGACATGCGAAAGCCCTTCTGGCTGCCGGCCGTGTCGCTCCTCGTGACGTCGTGCGCCCAGACGCCGCCGGCGGAGGACCCGGCGCGCGCCGAGCCCGACGCGGCCGCCTTGGAGCCCGAACCCCCCGTGCCCGCGACCCCGCCCGGCGACCCGCTGGGACCCAGACTCCTCGCCGAGGCCGACCGGCTCTTCACCGAAGCCTCCCGCACCCGCTCCGCCGGCGACCCCGACGGCGCCGCCGACCTGTACGGCCGCGCCATCGCCCTCTACGAGGCGCTCGCGAAGTTCGACGGCTCGACCGCCCTCGCCGTGCGGGCCGAGAACGCCCGCGAGGCCCGGAAGAAGGCGACCGCCGAGGCCGAAACGGCAGCACGGGAAAAATGGAGGGCCGAGTTCCTCTCGGCCCTGCCGGCGGCCCCGTTCCCCGACGACGCGGCGCTCGTGAAGCATTTCGAGGAAGCGGTCGCCCGCAATCCCGACGACCGCGCGGCGCGCCGCAGGCTGGCGGCGCTCTACCTCGCCGACGAGCGCTACCCCGAGGCGGCCGCGACGCTCGAACAGGGAGCCGACCCGGAGCCCGTCCTCGAACTCGCCCGCGCGGCCCTCTGGTACCGCCTCGGCCGCAACGACGACGCCGTCGCGCGGCTCGAGGAGATCCGCCTCCGCTGGCGCCGCGCCCTTCCGCTCCGCGTCGAGCGCCCCGCGTTCTGCCTCACCCCCCCCACCGGCTTCGACCGCTTCACACCCGCGGGCTCCAACGCCTTCTTCCCCCAGCAGAAGGTCTGGATCTACTTCGAAGTCGCCAACGCCTCCGTGGCGCAGGTGGAAGGCGGCAAGTGGAAGGTCTCGCTCCGCTGCGACTACGAGGTCCTCGACGACGCCGGCCACGCGGTGCCGTGGCCCGAGGTAAAGGACTTCGCGCGCGACTACGACCCGCCCCTCTATGGCACGGTTCCCGACGACGTCTGCCTGATGCTCGGCGTGGTGATTCCCCGCGCGGCCCGCGGGAAGTACACGCTCGTGCTGACGCTCACGGACAAGCAGGAGACGAAGTCGACGGAGGCCAGGATGCCGTTCGAGATCAGGTAAGGCAGGGGCGGGGTCGGCCCCGGTTACCCACTCTTCCGCCAACGCAGTCCTTGTCCGCGCCGCGCCGTCCTTCTAGGATGGAGTCCGTCTTCTTCATCCCCCAGGAGCCACGCCCATGAAGTTCTTCCTCGACACCGCCTCCGTCGCCGAAATCCGCGAGGGCGCCGCCCTCGGCATCCTCGACGGCGTCACCACGAACCCCTCCCTCGTCGCGAAGGAAAAACGGGACTTCCGGAAGATTCTGGAAGAGATCTGCGAGATCTGCGAAGGCCCGGTTTCCGCCGAGGTCACGGAGGTCACGTGCGAGGGCATGCTCCGGGAAGGCCGCTCGCTCGCGAAGATCGCCGGGAACATCGTGGTCAAGATCCCGCTCATCAAGGAAGGGATCAAGGCCTGCAGGATCCTGCGCGGCGAGGGGATCAAGGTCAACGTCACGCTCTGCTTCTCCCCGAACCAGGCGCTGCTGGCCGCGAAGGCCGGCGCGTCGTACATCAGCCCGTTCATCGGCCGGCTCGACGACATCTCGCAGGAGGGGATGCAGGTCATCCAGGACATCCGGCAGATCTACGACAACTACAACTTCCCCACCGAGATCCTGGTCGCCTCGATCCGCCACCCGATGCACGTCGTCGAGGCCGCGAAGATCGGCGCCGACGTCGCGACGATGCCGTTCAAGGTTTTCGACCAGATGCTCGCTCATCCGCTGACCGATGCGGGCCTGAAGAAGTTCCTCGACGACTGGAAATCGACTCAAGGCAAGTAACCGCCGTCGTCGTGCCGATAACCTTCCGGGGGGCCGCGCCACATCC
>JACPRD010000051.1 GCA_016190145.1 Planctomycetota bacterium
CCTCAACGCCGAACGCCGAACCCGCCCGCTGATCGCCCCCCGCCCTCCCGTCACACTCGCCAGCTCCTCTCCCCTCTCCAATCTCCCCTCTCCCATCTCCGCCTTCCCCGTCCCTGTGCGCCCCGCACCGCGTTTGGTTTAATACCCGCCCGATGTCCCTTCTCCGCAAAATCCCCCAGATCAGCTCCCTACTCGACTCCCCCGAGGCCGCCGACCTCTCGCGCACGCACGGCCGCGACGAGCTCACGCGCGCGGTCCGGACCGTGATCGACGCCCTCCGCGCCGAGATCAAGAAAGGCGAGAACGGAGCGCTCGAGCAGCAGCTGACCGCCGCTTCCATCCTGGCCCGCACCCGCGCCGCGCTCGAAAAAACCGCGCGCCCGGGCCTGCGCCGCGTCCTGAACGCGACGGGCATTATCCTCCACACCGGTCTCGGCCGCGCCGTCCTCCCCAAGGCCGCGCTCGACGCCCTCGCCGCCGAAAACCGCGGCTACTCCCTCCTCGAAGTCGACCAGGAATCCTCCGACCGCGCCCACCGCGAGCGCCACGTCGCCGCCCTCCTCGAGCGCCTCACCGGCGCCCCCGCCGCGACCGTCGTCAACAACAACGCCGCCGCCACCATGATCGCCCTCGCCGCGCTCGCCGCGGGCAAGGAAGTCATCGTCTCGCGCGGCCAGCTCGTCGAAATCGGCGGCGCCTTCCGAGTCCCCGACGTCATGAAACAGTCCGGCTGCCGCATGGTCGAAATCGGCACCACCAACCGCACGCGCATCGCCGACTACGAAAAGGCCATCACGCCCGAAACCGCGGTCCTGATGCGCGTCCACAGGTCGAATTTCGCCATCGTCGGGTTCTCGGAAGAGCCCTCGCTCGAGGAAATGGTCGCGCTCGGCAAGAAGCATAACGTGATGGTCATGGATGACGTCGGCAGCGGAGCCCTCTTCGACGTCGCCCGCTACGGCATCTCCCCCGAACCCATGATCACCGCCTCCGTCGCCCAGGGCGCCGACATCGCCTGCATCTCCGGCGACAAACTCCTCGGCGGCCCCCAGGCCGGCATCCTCGCCGGCCAGGCCGACCCCGTCGCCCGCGTCCGCCGCCACCCGCTGTTCCGCGCGGTCCGGCCGGACAAGCTCCAGCTCGTCGCGCTCGAGGCCACGCTGAGGCTGTATCTGAATCCGGACACGGTCGAAGAACACGTCCCCACCCTGCGGATGATGAAGGCCTCGGTGGCCGAAATGGAGAAGCGCGCGAAGGCGATGGTGAAGAAGCTGAAGGATGGCGGCGTTGACGCCGACGTGTGGGAAGAAGAATCCCAGATCGGCGGCGGCTCCACCCCGGGTCAAAATCTTGCGACCCGCTGCGTCGCCGTCGGCGCGGGCAAGATGGGCGCCGACGAACTCGTCAAGCGGCTCAGACTCGGCGAGCCTCCGGTCTTCGCACGGGTCAAGAAGGACCGCGTCCTGTTCGACCCGCGAACGCTCCAGGAGGGAGAGGATGCCGAACTGGTAGCGGCAATCCTCGCGGTGATGGGGCATTGAACGACCACAGGTGCTCCGCTGGCCGACATCGGTCATGCCCCGGTCGATCGGACCCTTCGACTCGCCCTACCCCCTCGAGTCGCTTCGCTCGCTCGGGGCGGGCGGGCTCGCTCAGGGTGGGCCGGGCCCAGGGGAGATTTCGATGAATCCCAGGAAACCCCCGGCCTGGCTCAATTTCTCTGGAATCTCCAAGCAGGTTGCCCGTTAGATATCCCAACTTCGCAGTCGCCCGATGCAGTCCCTTCGACCCGCCACGCTCGCCCAGGGCTCCCGCCCTGAGCGAGCGAAGCGAGTCGAAGGGGAGCGGTTACGGTCCTGGTGGCCGTCCCGGACTTCAAATCCGGTGTACCCTCCACAAGGGGGTAGGTCGGTTCGATTCCGATGCGCTCCCGTTTCGCCATGCCCCGACGACAGAACGTCCTCGGGGACACGGTCGTAGGCCGTGCGACGAGCCGCTCGGAGGTTCGATGGCATTTCGCAAGCCGAAGTCGAGCGAGCACCGGACGGCCTCAAAGTGGGAGGACTGGATCTCCCGGACACGGCAGGAGCTCGCTTCAATCGGGTTGCCCCCCGAGGTCTACCTGGATCAAGCTCATTGGCGGGACTTCCTCGAGAACGGCGGACTGGATTGGCACACCTCGAGCGGGTTCAGCTTCGAGTTGTTGCTCGCTGGCCAGCTTGCCGCGCTGCATCGATTCCTTGAAAGGGAGTACGGCGAGGCTGAGCGGATTCCACCGCTCCTTGGCTGGGTGAGGGTGAGGTGTGGATATGAGTAAGCTGGTGAAAGTGAGGCGTGTGTTCAGCTGTAACTGGCGGCCCGGATTCGCAATTCAGCCACGGAAATCTCCTGACACTTCCGACGGCCTCAATCATCGAACCAGCCCGTACTTCTCCAGTCCCGCGGGAGCGGCCGGACGGGCGCGATTCCTCGCTTCAGAACCGGCGTAACTCCTCATGCGAGACCGGCTCCCCGCCCGCCGCGTCGACCAGCTTGAGCGCGCGCTGGTAGATGGGTTCTGGCGACGCGGCAGGCCCCCGCTCGTGCGGGCGGCGGCCGACCTGACGCGCCGCCTCGGCGAGCACGATGGAGGCGATCAGCCGGTAATGGTAGGGGTGGGTTCCTCCGGGCAGATCGAGATGCACTGGCTTCACGACGGCGCCTAGCCGGCTCCAGTCCTGTGCCGCGGCAACTGAATCGCTCTCGTCCGGGATGGCGAGAAGCTGGCGGGGGCCGCCGGCGAGGTCGGCGCGATGGAGGGGGACGCCCGGGCCGGTCGTGGTGACGACGCAGACCTCCGAGAATCCGGCCGACCAGCCCTCGCGGGCCGGGATGACACGGATGGAGTTTCGACTGCGGCGGGCGGCGCCGCGGCCCTCGGAGCGGGTGGCGCGATCCACGCCGAACCAGACGCAGTTCGAGTCCTCGAGGAGCAGGCGGCTCCAGCCGAAGGCGGCGGCGGAGCGGATGGAACTGCCGAGCTCGAAGTGATCCCCGGGCGCGATCAGGGCGACTTCGGGACGCCGTTTCCCGGGGTCGCGGCGCGCCGTCGTCGGGCTCCCGCCGCCGCGGCAGATGTAGTAGAGCGCGACGCCGGCGGCCGCGGCGACGTTGATCGTGTTGAGGCCGGTGGAGTGCATCGGAATCTGGACGGTCTGCTGCGCGCGGGCCAGGACGCGCGCGGAGATGCCGAAGCGTTCGTTTCCGACGACGAGCGCCGGCGTTTCTCCGGCGGGCAGCCGGTATCCGTAGATGTCCCGCGCGCCCGGGGAGTTTTCCAGCGCGACGAGAGGATTCCACTCGTCGAGGGAGATCTCGTCGGGCAGGACGGGAAGCGGCTGGGCGTCCAGGGCCGCGCCCGACCACGCCGACGCAAGTCCCTTCGTGTCGCGGAACAGGCAGGGGCACGCGAACAGTTTCGCAGCGTGCAGCAGCGTCAGCGCGTTGTGGGGGTTTTCGACGCCGTCGGCCACGAGGGAGAGGATTCGCGTCAGCGACTCGACCCCGACCAGGCGCCGAACGCCTCGCGGCACCGCGCCGCAAACCGTTCGGCGAACGCCTCGTGATCGCGCGTGCGGGCCGCGCGCACCCGCCGCTTCCCCGCGTAGTGCTGGAGCATGTGGTGCCCGACTTCGTGCATCAGCGCGTCGAACAGCATGAAGTCCCTGAGGGTGTTCCCCGGCCATTCGACGGAGGTGTGAAGCCCGTTGCCGCGGGACTCCACGACCGCGCCCGCCCTGCGCAGCTTGAGCATTTCGTCCTCGGGAAGGGCGCCCGACAAGAGCCACGGCACCGTCGGCTGCTCGAAGAGGACCACGTGTCCCGGGAGCCGCAGTTCCGCGAACCGCACGGCGTTCCTCGCAGGCCCCGCACCGGCGTGCGCGAGATCGACCCGCTTCAACCCGTAGGTGCAGCGTTCGCCGAAGAACCGGAGGATTTCAGCGATGTCGCCTGGCCCGGCGGGGTGAGTGAATCCCGGTCGGGCCCTGGCGACCGCAATTCGCGGAAGCGGCGCCGGCGTCTCCATGTCGACCTTCGCGAGGCGCGGGCGCCACTCGATTCCGGCGGCCTTCAGGAATCGGCTCATTGCCCGATGCGAGGCGAGATCCCCCGCTCCCCGCGCGGCTCGAGGGGCGCGGACGCGGCGGGCGGCTCGAAGGCCGTCTGGATCTGTGTGTCGCGTTCGAGACATGAGCCGCGATCGTAGCCGCGGGAATGGCGCAGGTTCAAGCTCGTCCACGGACATCACGCGATGGTGTACCGAATCGCATACGGGATCCTGCGCGACGCCGCAGGGGCGGAGGCAGCGCCCAGGAGTCGCGCGGCGGCTCTCGCGGCCGCCACGCTTCAATCCTCTCCCGAGTCTCGCCGGCTCTGCTTGATATCCCAGGCGCGCTCGACGACGGTTCCGCTCGGCCGGCGCGGCTAGACAGCCGCCTTGAGCACGGACCAGCGGAACGACTCCCACGTCGCCTCGCGCTGCTCCGCGAACCGCCGGTGGGCGAGCGCGAGCGCGCGGACGAGGACGCGGTCGAACCACGCGCGCTGGCTCTCGGAGAGCACGTCCAACAGTCGCGGCCCCTCGCCCTGATAGAACGCGAGCGCGCCCGGGCGGTATTGCGTGAAGATCTCGCAGAACAGGAAGTCCATGACCGAGAAGTACCTGTCCATCGCCTTTCGCGAAGCGACGAACCGGAGGGCCCTCTGGTATTCGCGCTCCTGGAGCATGGACTCGGCTTCAGGGAAAATGGTCTCCGTCATCCCGCCGAGCAGGACGAGGTGGAATCGAAGCGTCTGGCGGAGTTCGCAGGACATGGACATTCTCATATGCATCGCGGGCCCCCTTGAGCGTTTCCAAGAATCTCACGACCCGGGGTCATGCTACTGCGGTCGCAGCCCGGGGCCAGCAAAAAAGGGGAGAGGGCCCCGGTCGCCCTACCTCCCGGCGCGGTCAAACTTCCGCTTCGCGCCGCCCAGCTCAAACCGCTCCGGTCGCCAGTTTCCGAGCCACTCCAGCCGTTCCCTCTGATCCGCGTTCGGCTTCTTTGCCTCGCAGGCCGCCATGCAGTCCTCATAGCCGCCCACTCCCCCGCAGTCCTCGGCGGGAAAGGCTCGGGCGCCACCCGTGAGACGGCGCTGAATCGTGCCGGCGTCGCGGACCAGGCCGTGGCAGCGGAGGTCGATTTGCCATCCATCGCCGAAGTCGTATTCGTAGAGAAGGTCGGTCGGAGCCGCGGGGGCGAGGACGTCGCGGAGAAGGACGCGATCGGCGGCAGGATCGTCGTCGCCCCGCGGGTCGCCGGCGGCCAGCGCGTTCCCGTCCGCGGTGCGGAACGCGAAGAGATGCTCGTCCGACCAGCCGCCCGAGGCCTGGATCGCCGCGTGGAGATCGAGGAACGTGGCGGAGTCCGAAATCAGGAAGCGCCGCCAGATGCGCGGAGCGATGTCGCGGAGCGAGACCTCGATGTCGAAGTGTCCTGTGCCTTCCGGTTCAGGCTGCTCGACGCGAGGGATCGGGCTGGGCGGCGGCTGGTGCTGCATTACGAAGGCGTGGATCTGGTCCGCCGTCTTGCCGACGACCAGACGATTGAGATCCTCGGACGACTTGACCAGCCCCAGCTTGAAGAGTTCACGGATGTCCCGCATGCCGTCGTCCACCGGACGGCCGCGGGATAAGTCAAGGCGCGGATCTGGTGCGGGAGGGTCCTTTCCCTCGCAGCACTTCTTGAACTTCTTCCCGCTGCCGCACGGGCAAGGATCGTTGCGACCGGCCTTCGACGGCCTCCGGACGCCCAGTTCCTCCTCGATTCGGCTCGCCTCCTCCTCCGCTGGGCGCAGTTCACGCTTCACGAGGGCATCCAGGCTTCGCGGGGAGCCACCCCGCGCGACCCGCCTCGCGACCGCCTCGGGGGCATACCAGTCCATCAGAGAGCCTGAGCCGAACGCGTTCTCGGCGCCGGCCTCTTCCTGATCCGCCAGTATCCAGACGGCCGCGAACTCGCGCCGCGCGGACCTCCGATCGAGGCCGAGAGCCGCGAGCACCGCCTTCTCACGGCCGGTCGCGATCCCATGAGCGAGGACGAAGCCCGCGGATGTTCCGAGGCTTGCGGGATCGTCCGGGTCGATCCCTTTCTTTCGAACGAGCGTGGCGGCCAGGCGCAGGACTCCCTCCTCCGGGGTTACGCCTCCAAGGGCGAGCAGGGCCAGCGCATCGAGGGCATCGCCGCGCAGGACCTCCATCTCGGCCGGACTGCTCGCCAGCAATTCGAGACGCCCGGCGCAGGCTGCGCCGAATGCCGCCAGGTGCGCGGCGGCCTCCAGGATGATCCAGTCCCGTTTTTCTGCGTACCCCCGGCGAATCGCGCCGACGACCGCTTCGAAAGCCGATGGCCTCGCGGAGACGGCGAGGATTCTCGTCGCATGCAGCGGCGCCCACCAGGCCGGCCCGAGGTCGCGCCACGCGGCGTCGCTGCCCAGCAGCGCGACCAGCGCCTCCTCGACGCGGTCCAGACGGTTGAGAATCTCCTGCGCGGCATCGCGAGGAAGCCGGTCTTCTTCGGTTCGGAGGAGCGCGAGCAGTTCGTCGTCGGAGAGCGAGGCGTGATTCCTCATACCTGAATTCCACACGCGGGCCTGACCGGCGTCCAGTTTCCGGCGCTCGAAATTCGCGGCTCGAATTCCGCCGTAATTCTCGCCCGCGTGGCGGCTGCTCGCCGGTTCTCCGGGTACGACTCGCCGAACTCAGGGAGCCGTCGCATCCCGTGGAGGCGCTTGAGGGTCGCGCACGGCTTGCATGCGGCCGGAGGAGGCTTATCCTGTCTCTGTTGACGGCCACCGGGAGCGGAGAGGACATGCGGCAGAGCGATCAGGCCCTGAAATCCTTCATCGCCATCGACTTCGAAACTGCCGACTACCAGCGCGACAGCGCCTGCGCCCTCGCGCTCGTTCGCGTGGAGGACGGCCGCATCGTCCGCCGCGACAGCTACCTGATCCGCCCTCCTCGGCGGGACTTCGTGTTCACGTACGTTCACGGGATCACCTGGCGCATGGTGGCCCACAAGCCGACCTTCGGGGAACTCTGGCCCGAGATCAGTTCCGCGCTTTCGGGAGCTGAGTACCTCGCCGCGCACAACGCCTCGTTCGACCGAGGCGTCCTGGAAGCGTGCTGCAACGCCGCCGGAGTGCGGGCGCCCGCGACTCCGTTTGTCTGCTCGATGCGCTTGGCGCGTCAGACCTGGGGGATCCGCCCCACGCGGCTGCCGGACGTCTGCGAGCACCTGGGACTATCGCTCAACCACCATGACGCGCTCTCCGACGCCGAAGCCTGTGCGCACATCGTTCTGGCAGCCGGTGGCTCTTATAGGGTGACGGCGCGATAACGTGGTGCCCTTGTTCTGCTGGTCACAAGAGGACTGCGGCTCCGATCATCGATGCGCGGAAGTGAAACCTGGACCATGTCGAACCCGCGCTGGCGCGGCAGGTGGCCCGCCGTTCCGAGTCGAAGGCGCATCGCAAGTCCAGCACGTGCGCTGCGATCCGAACCGTCCTGGCCAGCTGTCCGGCGCTCGTTCGGATAATTCCCTCATAATTCGTTATAAAGTAGTCATTGATTTAATAACTAATTTCGGGCAGCATCTACCCCATGACCCTGTCCTCCCGCATCGCCCGCCGTATCGCCCTTTGGCCGCGCGAACGCGTGTTCAGCCGATTCGACTTCCTCGACCTCGGCTCCACGGACGCGATCGGCATGGCGCTGATGCGTCTCCACCGGCGCGGAGAGATCCGACGCGTGCGCCGCGGGTACTTCGACCGACCCCGGCAGGATCCGAATCTCGGCGAGATCTCTCCATCGCACTCCGAACTGCTCGGCGCCATCGCCCGCCGGACAGGCAGGCGATTCCAGCCCGGTCCTGCCGCCGCCGCGAACGCCCTCGGGCTCAGCGAACAGGTGCCGATGCGGCTCGTGTACGAGACCGATGGGCCGTCCCGGACCCTGCCGTGGGGGCTGAAAGGCACGCTGAGGCTGACGCACCGCTCCGCGCGCGACCTGGCGGCCGCGGGTCGCGCCGGCGGGCTGGTGTTTGCCGCGCTCCGTGCACTCGGTAAAGACCACGCCGGAGAGGCCGATCTGGAACGACTGGGCCGCGAACTCGGACCTGAGCGCCGGCGAGAGCTGTTGCGCGACCTGCGGTTCGCGCCTTGCTGGATGCACCCCTACCTGCGGCGCATCGCCGCCGGGCCGACCCGATGAAAAATCTCGCGACCCTTCCGGCCGCAGAGCGCCGGGCCGTCCTCACGAATTGCGCCGACAAGCTCGGTGTGTCACCCATCGTCGTCGAAAAAGACTTCTGGGTCTGCTGGCTGCTGGCCCGCGTCTTCGCGATGCCGACGCTCGGGACCGCGTGCGTCTTCAAGGGCGGCACCTCGCTATCCAAGGTGTTCGGGGTCGTGGATCGCTTCTCGGAGGACGTCGACCTGTCGGTCGGCCCGGCGTTGCTGGGGATCGCTGAAAATGACTTGGATGCGGCGCCTTCCGCGTCGGCCAGGAAGAGAAAATTTGAGAAGCTCGAGAAACGCTGCAGGGAGGAGGTACAGAGCCGGCTTTCCCGGGAACTGGAGGTCGAGATCCGCCGCGTCATCGGCGCGCCGGGCGCCGGAGACTGGCTTGAGTACGAAGTGGATTCGCGGACACGCTCTCCGATTCTGACCTTCGCGTATCCGTCACCCGTCGAGTCCGCCGCTGGGTACGTCGTGCCGCGCATCCGGCTGGAATTCGGTTCGTTGACGGATCAGCGCCCCCAGGGCCGCCACTCCGTTCGAGCGCTCTTGAGCGAAGCGGCGCCGGGGGCCTTCGACGATCTCACGGCAGAAGTGGTGGCGCTCGAGGTGGAGAGGACGTTCTGGGAGAAGGCGACGATCCTGCATGCGGAGTTTCACCGGCCTCCCGGAAAGAAACCGCCTCTGCGCATGGCGCGACACTACTCCGACTTCGCTGCGCTCTGGAAGCACCCGGCCGGGCAGGCGGCGTCGAGGCGCCTGGAGCTACTGGATCGGGTTCGCTTGCACAAGAGCCTGTACTTCCCTTCCGCGTGGGCCAGCTACGAAACGGCTCTGCCCGGCACGCTGTGTCTGTTGCCGCCGCCTGACGGGATCACCCGTCTCCGACGCGACTACGAGGAGATGCGGTCGATGTTCCTCAGCGACCCGCCATCCTGGTCACAAGTTGTCACCACGTTGGGCGAGGCCGAGACCGCGCTGAACGGGCGGTGAAGCCTCGGCACCCGAGGACCCTTGCGGCCCCGGCCCGACCGTAAAGTGAAATCCTTTCTCCTTCCACCCCGGCGATTTGACGATCCAGTTGCCGAGGTGGCCCACCCCGCACTCGTTTTCGGGAAGCCAAGGGGCCGCGGCCCACTCCTCTTCCCCGGACCCCCCCGAAGAATTCCAGCGTCCAACCGAGAACTTCCGCATCCACCGGGACCGTATCTGTGGTTCCGTTGGGAGGTGCCCATGCCCGACTTCGAGAAGCTCGTGCACGAATATCACGCGATGGTGTACCGGATCGCGTTTGGGATCCTGCGCGACTCCGCGGGGGCGGAGGACGCCGCGCAGGACGTTTTCCTCGACTTCCTCAGACGCCCGGGGCCGCTGGAACGCGCTTTGAATGCGAAGGCGTTCGTGGGGCGCGCGGCCGTGAACCGCGCGCTCAAGGCGCGGCGCGGGGCGGAGCGGCGGGCGCGGCGGGAGGAGGCGGTGGAAACGGGGAGGGCGGCGATGGATCCGGCGGAGCGGGCGTTCCGGAACGAGGTGCGCGAGCGCGTGGCGGGGCTGCCGGAGGGGGAGCGGCTGGCGGTGGAGTTGCACTACGGGCAGGGGTTCACGATCGCGGAGACGGCGGAGGCGCTGGAGGTGCCGGCCGGGACGGCGTCGCGGCGGATTTCGGAGGCGGTGGCGAAATTGCGGAAGTGGCTGGCGGCGGGGGCGTTTGCGGCGCTGGCGGCGGGGCTGGAGCGGGAGCTGGAGGCGGCGGAAGGGGTGCCGGTGCCGGCGGGGCTGGAGGAGCGGCTCGCGGGGCTGGCGCGCGGCGCGTCGGCGGGGAGCGCGCGCGGGCGGCGGGTCGCGGCGATCGCGGGGGGGATCGCCGTGGTGCTGGTGCTCGCGGTAGGAATCGCGCGGTGGAAGGCCGGCCGCGATTCGGGCGGGGGCTTCGAGGTTTCTGGCGCGCGAGCGGTCGCCGCTTCCATGAAGTCGGAAGATCGTGCGCCCGGCGGCGGCGCGGGCCCGGAGGAGCGGCCGGCGTCGGTGCCGAATGCCCCGGCCGAGGCCGACGCGTGGGTGGAGCGGGAGATCGAGGGATTCCTGTATCGTGCGGAGGGACGGCTGGTCGTCGGGCCGGAAGTCGTGCCGTCGCCGGGAGCGCCGGTGCCGGGGAAGCCGCTGTGGGTCCTGGAGGCCGCGGGCGACCGCGTATGGCCGGTCGAGCCGGAGCGGCTGGGGGCGATTCCCGCGGCGGAGACGCGCGAGTTCACGGCGTTTCTGACGGGATATGCGGGCGCGGCGGAGGCGCCGCGCGCGCGCGTGCGGCTGCGCGTGCGGGCCCCCCGGGTGCCGGACCCGGAGGCGTCGCCGGCGGACCGCGGTGCCGATTCCGGCCCTCGGATCGAGAGCCCTGAGGACGCGAAGGAGGAACTGCAGGCGCTCAAGGAGGAACTCAATCGGTTGAACGAGGAGCGCGCCCGGAGGCTGGCGCTCGCGGCCGCGAGGGCGGCGCGTCCCGCTCCCCCGCTGCCTTCGGCCGTCGTGCTCGAGGTCCTGGAGGTCGAGATCCTCTCCGACGTCTGGCTCGAGGCCTGGCGCGAGATGTACGACGTCGCGGGACTCGTCATCGGCGCTTCCCCGGAACGCCTCGGCCCGCTCGCCGCACGCCTCGCCCGCGCTCTCGAGCGCGCCCGCCTCGCGCGCGCCGGTCAATCCCCCACTTCGTGGCGCGTCCGCATGGAGCACGCGTTCGCGGCGGCCTCGGCGCCCACGCTCGCCGCCGCGGGCTTCGGCAACCTCCTCCCGCCGATCGCGGACGAGGAGAAACTCCTCGCGCTCCTGTTCGAAGCGGACTCGCCCGAAGACCTGCGCGCGAGCGTCGCGGGACTCTATGGGGAGGAAGGGCTCGACCTGCGCGTCCCGGTCGTCGCGCCCGAGGACGGCGGGCCGCGGATCAGCCTTGCCCAGTCCGAATCGGACGGCGAATCCGAAACGACGTTCGCGATCGGGGAGCCGACATGGGCCTCGATGGCGCTCCGCGAGATCGCTTCCATGGAGCCCGGGAAGTTCCTCGAACTCCGCAACGCCACCCGCGACCGCCGGGCCGAAGACCTCCGCGAGTCGGCGGCGGCCCTTCAGTCCGAGTCCGTCGCGGGCCTGACCCTTGATCCCCTCCCCGACAACGAGCGCGGCGGCCTCGAAGGCGGCGCCCGCGTCGCCGCCGTGGACCCCGGCTCCCCCGCCGCGCGCGCCGGCCTCCTCCCCGGCGACATCGTCTGGCGCGCCGCCGGCCGGCCCGTCGCGAGCCCGGCGGCGCTCGCGCGCCTCCTCGACCGCGAGCCGCGGCCCGTGGCGCTCGACGTGCTGCGGGGGTCGGAGCAGATTTCGGTCACGCTGGAGGGCGAGTAGGCGCGACGGCCGCGCTCAGAGTCTGAGAAACATTCGCGTGCCGCCCCTCGCGTCACGTCCTGCACCGCGCGTTTCAGGCTGGCGGTCGAGTCTGGGTCCCTCGACGCGCGGTGCAGGCCGGCCGCTCGGGCCGTCCCGCGACTGTTTCTCAG
>JACPRD010000003.1 GCA_016190145.1 Planctomycetota bacterium
GCCAGGTGGACACCTCCCAGTCCACATGATGGGACGGACTTCACTCGGCACACCGGATCAAAAGGGATGGAAACAGATACAGCGACGAGAGCGAACTTCCAGGTCTCAAACCCTCGCTTCGCTCCTCGGACAGGTGGAACTGCAGGAAGGAGAGGATTTCCCGATTTCGCGGCTACAGTCTCCCTATTTCGGTTCTTCCATCACGATCCGGACTTCTCCGCCGCCCGGTACCGCGGTGCCTTCCCGCCAGGGATACTCGCAGGTGGCCCTGAGAACCTGTTTCCGGCCGGGGTCCGCCGATGTGCGGACGACGAACCGCCCGGTGGCGTCCGCCGGCACGCTGACCGTCGGCTCCCCGTCGATCTCCAGGTGCACCATCGTCCTCTCGACGGGCTGGCCCTCCGCGTCGGTCGCGATCCCCGTGACGCACGCGGCGGGCGTCAGGACGAGCGTCACATCGCGCCCGTCGGGCATCAGTCCCGAACACACGCCGGGCAGCCTCACGGAGGCGAGCGGACCCTCGGCGGCGGCGCTGTCCCGCAGGATGCCGAGCGCGATCCGGTAAACGGTCGCGTGGTGATCGGTGACGAGCTGTTCCCAGGTCATGGAACGGGGCCTCCCGATAGGGTTTCGATGATACGACCCCGGCGGGAACCGGACTTATCGAAAGGAAGTGCGAATTTCCGGGGAAGAGGCCTTACTTCGGAGAACCGGCCGGGACGGCTTAAGCGCGAATGCCCACGTTATTTTCCGATCGGCTGCATCCTCATCCCCGCCCGCAACCGACTCTCATTCTCTTCTCAGCCTCCCGAGGCGGGGGCTCCAGTACTCCGCGAACCAGATGTCCCCGTTTTTCGGATCGATCGCGATCCCGTTCGCCGAGAGCGCGCCCTCGCCCGCGGCGCGCGGCAGCGGCGGCAGCCGCACGATCCGTTTCCAGTCCGCCGTCACGAACCCCAGCGACGCCCGCCCGCCGGGCGCGGCGGCCTCGTTGGGGCCGTGGATCGTATACCAGAGGCGCCCCTCGCGGTCGTACGCGGTCGAGTGCACCTGCTCGCTGACGAGATCGGCCTCCGGCACGACGAGGGAATCGAGGATGCACGGATTGCGACCTTCCTTGTCGAGCGCGAAACACGCAGGATCTCCGGCCCGCACGCGCGCCGCGTCGATCCGCGTGAGCGTCGAGTCGGAGAATTCGTTGAACACGACCGTGCCGTCGGGCGCGACGTGCAGGCTCCACGGACCGCCGCCCACGATCGCGGTCGGCGGGGACTTGCCGATGGCTTTCGGAAGCGGGATTTCCTGCACGACGCCGGTCTCGGGGACGAGCCGGCCGATCCTGTTGCGCCAGTAGGCCGAGTACCAGATGCTGCCGTCCGGATCCATCGCAAGGTGCGCGGGCTGGTCGTCCTTGAGCGGCAGGTCGTACGCGCGGAAACCGGTCGCCGGGTCGGCCGGATTCACGAGCGCGTCGAGCGACGTTGTGAAGTCGAAGGTCGGATCGCTCGCCACCCGCTCCGGATCGAAACTCCACAGCCGCGCTCCCGCCTTGAGCCCCCCCTGCGCGAACCACACCCTTCCCCGCGGATCGACAAGGATGTCCTCCCCGCACATCGACATCGTCGTCCGGTGGTCCGCCCAGATCTTCGTCGCGAAGACGCCGAATCCGCGGCCCGTCACGCGCACGGGCCCGCCGGCAAGCGTCGCGAGTACCGGATCGGCGACGGCCGGCCCCGCGCGAGGCGCGGCAATCGGGCCTTCATTTCCGCCGCATCCGGCGAGCAGGCACGGGAGCAGAAAGCCGATCCGACGCATGCCTCAAGATACCCCCGCGTTCGCGCGGCGAATCCGACATTTCGGCGCGCATCGATTGGATGGATTTCGACAGGGACCGTTTGAGCCGCCGGAGATCCGGCCCGCGCATGCCGGCGTGCAGCACGCGGTTGACGCGGCGCAGGAGTTCGCGGCAACGCGGTTCGGAGGTGGAGGTCGAGACCGGAACGGGCGAGTTCGCGCTCGAGGAGGCCGACATAGCTGTAGTAGGCGCGGCCGAGGTAGAAGCTGAACTGCTCGAGGGCGGTCGGGTTGGATTTCATCGTTCGTAGATCTTCGCGTTCGCGGTGAAACAGGAGACTTCCGAGGCCTTCTTTCCCGGAAACGTCTCGACTTTCAGCTTCCGGTCCTCGACGAGCTGAAACAGGGCGACGCCGGAAGAGGCTCCCGGCCTCCCTTCGCGTTTCCTTCCGAGCTGGTCGAGGTCCATCGGGATCAGCTCATACGGCGTCGGCCGCTCCGACGTTTTCACGGTCGCGGGCGCGGGCGCCCCGTCCTTCGCGAAGAACGCGGCCGGCTTGCCCTGCCAGTCGCCGAAGGAGACGACAAGGCGGGACGGGTCGATGTGGTGCGGGAACAGGGCGAGGTGCCCCATCCAGTACCCGCGGGGGTCGCCCTTGCCGGCGTAACCGTTCGTGCCCTCCAGAAACCAGTTCCCGGAGAGCGTGCCGTCCACGTCGTAGTCGATGCGCCCGCCGCGCGGCTCGGCCTTGCGCGGATTGAGCGCCAGAATCGCGTCACGCACGTCTTTCGCGAAAGGTTCGAGGGGATCCGCCGTGTGGATCTTCCACGGCTCCCGGAGGTAGTGCTCCGGCACGACGAACCCCGGCAGCTTCGCTTCGAGGTCCACGACCGCGAAGTCGAGTGTCCGGCCGCGGACTTTTCCCAGGACCTGGCCCGGCTTGACGGCGATGCGGCACGAAACCCCGGGCCCCCCTTTCCTGTCTGCGAACCCCTTGACCGCCGCCGGGTCGAGCGCCGCGAGAATGGCGGGATCGAGCGCGGTGATGAGGTCGTAGTACGCGTAAAACGTCCCGGAATGCTCGATCACCACGCGGTAGTCGTCGTAGTCGCGCGCCGTCTCGCTCGTCCCGGCGAGGCCCGTGCGATGCTGGATGTTCACCAGGAACCCCGCCGCGCACGCGAAGACGTCGCACGACGCCCCGCGGTCCTTCGGACAGAAGTAGGCGTGATCGATCGGAGTGACGTGCGCCCCCGCGACGAGACCATACGGAAGGAACGCCTCGACGTCCTCGACGCGCATCGGCGCGTGCGTGAATTCCCTCCGGCCGCTTCCCTCGCCCCTTCCCGCGCTCCACTGCTGGCGGAGGGCGGAAGCGGCGTCTTTCGGGGGTTCGGCGGCGGCGGCGGCGGCGGCGAGCAGGACGGCTGCCAGGACGCGTTTCACGGGATCTCCTTTATTACGGTACCGAAAGAATCATCCCGGCCGGAAGAGTCCGGTTCCAGGTGATTCGGCACCGAAAAAACGGGGACCCGCGCCGCTTATTGCGCGAATTCCGCCCCCCTACCCGCGCAGCAGCCCCGCCGCCAGCGCCAGCGCGACCATCACCAGGAGCGGAGCCGCAAAGAACGGCCTCTTCCTCGCCGCCAGAAGATGAAGCGGGACCACGAGCACCGCGACGCCCGCGAGGAGGTGCACTCCCGTCAGCGCGCCGCCCGCCCGCCCGAGCAGTCCCTGGATGTCCCCCTTGAGCGCAGCCGCCGCACCCGGCAGAAGCGCCCAGATCGCGTCGCCCGCGACTCCGGCGACGAAAAGCGCGGCGTAGGACACCGCGAGCCGGGTCCAGCGGATTCCCCGCGCCCGGATCAGCTCCAGCTCCGCGTTCGAAGCCTCCGCGTACGCCTGCAGCCGCGTCTCCGATACCGCGAATCGCTTCTCGATCTGCCGCCGCTCCTGCTCGGACATCTGCACCTTCGCGGCCGCGACGTGCTCGCGCGTGATCGCCTTCCGGGCCAGTTCCTCCGCCTGCTTCGCCTTGTCCCGGGCGACCATCACCTGCTCCTCGGCCCGTTTCTTGTGCGTCTCCGCCTGCCGCGCCTTCTGCATCACCGCCTGAACCTGCTCCTCCGCCTTCTTCTGGTGGATCTCGGCGATGTGCGCCCGCGTCTGCGCCAGCCGCGTCTGAAGCCGCGCCTCCTGCACCTGCCGCGCGATGTCCTGCGCCTTCTTGTTCTGAAAGACCTGAGTCTCTCCGGCGCTCCCGTTCGCTGAAACCCGCTTCGCCCCCGCCTTCTGCAGCTCCTCGTCCACCACCTTCCGGATGAACGTCCCCTCGAGCCCCAGGTTGCGCCCCTCGGCGATGACCGACACCTCCGCCACCGACGACAGCTTCCCGTCCACCAGCATGTGCGACAGGATCTTCCGCAGCTCCTCCCCGCGCTCCTCCGTCAGCTCCTGGTCGTATTCCCTCCGCCGCGCATCGTCCGTCAGAATCGACCGCGCCCGCTTGAGCTCGCCCTTCAGAAACTCCAGGAACTCCTTGTGCCGCGGGTTCTCGATGTGCTGAACGCGCGTCATCTGTTCCTTGAAGCGTGCCTCGATGGCGGCCGAATCCGTCACGGCGCGTTCGACCGCGAGGAGCTGGTAATAATCGGGGTCGGTGACCTCCTCCGGGAGGCCGAGCAGTTCATGGAAGCGGTTTTCGGGCATCCCGGTCTATCCGACCTCCACCTGGACGAGATCCTTCTGGGCGTCCTTGATTTCCTTCGCGTCCATTCCGGAGGAGCGCACGATTTCGACCCTGGCTTCCTTCCCGGAAATCCGGTCCTTGCCCGTGACCTGCAGGCGCCCATCGACGCTGTACGAGTACGTGACGTCGATCAGCGAGCCCGCGGGGCGGCCCTTCGGGAGATCCTTGATTTCGCACGTGCCGATTTCCGTGCAGTCCTCGGGATTTTCGCTCTCGCCTTCCACGATCTTGATGATGACGCTGGCCTGGTCGGCCTTCTCCGTCCCGAACGGCTTGGTGATTTCGACCGGGATCGGCGTGTTCTTCGGGATCATCTTGTGCGCGACGACCTTGCCCGTCTTCTTGTGGATACCGACGATCCCGAGCGAGTGGGAGTTGACGTTCGTCACCTCCACGCCCTGGAGGAGGATCATGACTTCCTCGTCCATCGCTTCCTTGAGCACCTCGCCCGCAAGCGCCAGCTCCGGCTCCTCCGAGGGCTTCGCCTGGAGGGCGAGCACCGCGTTGTAGTAGGCGGCGCCCATCGCGACGCACTCGTCCGGGTTGATCCCCGTCTCCGGCTTGATGCCCGTCACGCGCTGGATCATCTGCACCACCGCCGGCATCCGTGTCATCCCGCCGACGAGCAGCACCGTCTGGATGTCCTTCCAGGACAGCTTCGCCTTCTCCAGCACGACACCGAGGTACGTCTCCGTCTGGTCGAGCAGCCCCTTCGTGATCTTCTCGAATTCCTCCCGCGACAGCTCGACCTTCGTCGACTTGCCCTTGCACTGGCACAGGATCCGCACCTTGTCGAGCTTCGAGAGGCTCATCTTCGCCTCCTCAGCCTTGTTGCGGAGGTCCTGGCATGCCTCCACGTCCGAGCGCGGGTCGATCCCGTGCTCCGCCTGGAACTTCTCCGCCACGAGGTTGATGATTTCGTCGTCCCAGTCGATCCCTCCCAGCCGCCGCTCGCCGTCCGTCGCCAGCACGTCGATCTTCGTACCGTCGATCTCGATGATCGTCACGTCGAACGTCCCGCCCCCGAGGTCGTACACCAGGACCCGCTTCTTCTCGCCCAGCCGGTCCAGCCCGTACGCGAGCGCCGCCGCCGTCGGCTCGTTCAGGATGCTCACCACGTTCAGGCCCGCGATGATCCCCGCGTCCTGCGTCCCCTTGCGCTCCACCTCGTTGAAGTACGCCGGCACCGTGATCACCACGCTCCCCACCTTGCCGCCCGAAACCGTCTCCGCGTCCTGCACGATCCGCTTGAGAATCAGCGCCGAAATCGTCTCCGGCGTGTATTCCTTCCCGAAGAAGTTCTTCACCCAGCCCTCTTCCCCCATGTGCCTCTTCACGAACTGCACCACCCGGTCCGGCGCCGCCACGGCCGAGTTCTTGGCGATCTTGCCGACGAGGACTTCGCTCTCCTCGAAAAGCACCACCGACGGCGTGATGCGCTCGTTGTCCGTGTTCTGGATCACCTGCGCTTTCCCGTGCTCGTCGATGAAGGCGATCGCGCTGTTCGTCGTCCCGAGGTCGATACCGCACGTCATCGCGGGCTTTTCGTCGGCCATGGCGTTCTCCCCTATTTGCGGACCCTGATCACGACTTCCTGCGGACGCAGGACCTGCGATCCCCATCGGAATCCGTCGCGCACCACGCGCGCGATCGTCTGGTCATCTTCGGGCGACTCCGCCGGCTGCGTGCCAAGCGCCTGCTGAATCGTGCGGTCGAATCTCGCCGGCGTCTCGGCGATCCGCTCCACGTCGTGCCGGTGCAGCAACTCCACGATCTCCTCGAGGTGAAGCCCCACCGCTTCGCGCCCCGCGGCGTCCGAGAGGCCGTCGAGAGAACGCTTGACGGTGTCGTACAACAGCACGAGCCCCTTGAGAAGCGGTTTCTGCGCGCCGCGGAAGGCGTCGTCGCGGTACTTCGCCATGTCCTGGTAAAGGGCGTTGTACGCCGCGGCGTGCGCCTGGTCGTCCTTGATGCGCTTGACGAACAACTGCTCGAGAATGGAGATCTTCTCGAGGAGCTTGTCGACGCGGGGGTCGGCCGCGGTCGCGGACACGGTGTCAGGCCGAACTTCGTCCACGGGACTCCCTCATCCGGTTGGAGGGGCGATTCTAGCCGGGTTTCGGGCCCGGGAACAAGCCGGTTCGGAACTGCGTCCTTCCGGCCGCTTCCGCACGCGCAAGGCCGGTAGAGGCCACCGAAATCGTCCGGCATGGTCTTCGACTCCCCGGTTCGTCCAGGATCATGATGCGGTCGGAAAGGACGCTTGCGGCGAGCCCCTTCAGGCGTCGGGCAGTCCGGCGGTTCGCAGTTGTTCCTGAAGCTCGGCGGCCAGATCGAGCTTTCCGGCCCAGAGCTTCAGATAGGCGACGTCGAGAGATCGATGGATCTTCAGGAGTTCCTCGATGTCCAGTTTGTCCTTTGTCCGCCCTGCCAGAAGTTTAAGCAGCACGATGTCTTCCGCGGTCAGGACCGCCCGCTCCTTGCCCATGAACCTGAGAGGCTTACGGCGTTCGAACGCGGACTTCAACAGGGGCGTCGTCGGAAAGAACAGGTCGATGCGCCAGTCATGCCCCTCTTCGAACTTGTGGATTGCGACTTTCTCCATTCCGTGAAGCTGGTCGCGGAAGCCCCTGGAGAATTCTTCCGGGATGCGGAAACCCGCTTCGTCGAATCGACGGAACAGATCCAGGCTTTGCTCGACGTTCGCGTCCACGACGAGGTCGCCATCGTACGTCGGGCGCGGCAGGCCGAGAGCGCGGACCGCGAACCCTCCCATGATGGCGAAGGGCAGCCGGGAAGATTCAAGGACGTCCAGGGCCTCGGAAAAAACCGCGTGAATGGGCAGCGGCGTCACGAACGTTCCTTCAGGCGACGCATCATGTTCTCGTTGCTGAGCCGGTGTTCTTCGCGCGCGATCGCGAGGCGCCGTTCGCGCTCCTCCCAGGGGAGTTCGAGGAGAGCTTCCCAGGCCGAGGCGCTCAGCTCCTCGACGATCTTCCAGCGCTCTTCCGGAGTCATGCGGCGGTAAGCTTCGATCTGGCTCGGGCTCAGCATGCGGTCATTGTACTCAGGCTGCAAACCGGGGGTGTTGCAAATCAGGGACGGTAATTCCCCGCGTCATCTGCAAGTCTGACACCGTCCACGGTCATCGGCCTTTGCCGGCCACCCCCGTCAACACGACATCGTCGAACGAGCTCGCCGCGTCCGCCTTCGACCACAGGCCGACGCCGCCCGCCTCCGGAAACGTCGCGTCGGTCGCCTCCAGCAGCTTCTTCCCGTTCAGGAAGCACGCGATCGCGTCGCCCCGCTGCTCGATCCGCACCCTGAACCACTCTCCGCTCTTGACGCCGAGTCCCTCCGCCGACGCGAGCTGCTTCCGGGTCCCGTCCTTCACGACGTACACGCGGAAGTTGCTCTCCAGCGGGTTGTACCGGGCGACGTAATAGTTCCGCGCGTCCTTCACACGCCACGCCACGCCGCCCCCCTGGTCGGCCTCGCCGGCGTCCGCGCGCACCTGCGCCTCGAGCTCCCCGTCCTGAAACCCGACGTCGGCCCGCCAGCACAGGTTGAACCCCGAATTCCCGCCGGTGTCGGCGAGCGCAAGGCAGCGCCCCGCACGGCCCTTCTCCCCGACCTTCCAATTCCCCTTCTCGGCCTTCCATCCGCCGGGAAGCGCCCCGGGCGCGTCCGCGTCGAAGTCGAACCGCTTCTCCCTCTGCGCGTCGAGCGCCGACCGGACGCCGCGGGCGAGATCGGCGGCCGCGCCGCGGCCCCAGTAATGGAGGAACACGATGCGCGGCGACTCGCCTTCCATGTGCGAGTGAATCGCAACAACGCGGATGCCGGCCTTGTGAAGTGCGCGGAGCACGGGCTGCAGCTCGCCCGCGACGGTCGCGAAATCGCCGTCGACGGCCGCATCGGCGTCGCTGCCGACGAACGCGGCCCACGTGTTCACTCCCATTTCCTTCCCGGCCTCGCAGTCGCACGGCATCGTGACCGTCCTGCCGATCACGGCCTTCCACATGCCGTCCCTCGCCGTCCCCGCCACGCCGAGAATCCCTTCGAGCGCCGCTCCGTCGATCGAACTCTTCTCGGGAAGCGGCTTTCCCGCTCCTGGCGCCGGCTGCGGCGCCGCCGCGCGCACCGCCTTCACGGCCGCCAGCGCCTTTCCGACACCCGCGGCGAGCGCCTCGACATCCCCGTCGCCGCCGATGTGCATGAAGAACACGCGCGGCTCCTCGCGGAGGAAATGATTGTGAAGCGCCGTGACGGCCAGCCCGCCATCGAGCGCGGCGCCCATCGCGGCGTCGACTTCGTCCTCGAAGAGCACGAGATCGCCCATGAGCATGACGCGGCCGTCATTCCCCGCCTTGAACGCGGCCCACGACGTCAGGCCGGCGAACGGAGGAAGCTTCGCGCCGTCGACGGTGACGGCGACCTCGGCGCGCGGTTGCGTCACCTTGTACACGCCCTCGGCCTCGATCCAGGTCCCCTTCGCGCCCGTGAGCTGATCGATCCTCGGGCCATCGAGGGGCGGGGCCGCGGAACAGGCGGAGGTTGCGGCGAGCAGAAAAGCGACGGCGGCTTTTTTCATGGCCGGCTCCTTGCGTTTCGGGGAACGGAGCGTATCATGTAACCGTGGTTACAAACAATTCCTTTCCGTGGCTCCTCCTCGTCTATTCCGTCCCCCGCCACCCGTCCGCCGCCCGCGTCCACGTCTGGCGCCGCCTCAAGCAGCTCGGCGCCGAAGCGCTCCAGGACGCCACCTGGGTCCTGCCCGCGCAGACACGCACCGAGGAACACCTCCAGTGGCTTGCTTCCGAAATCCGCGAGCTGCGCGGCCGCGCGACGCTCTGGAAGTCCCGGCTTGTCGATGGAGACGAGCGGGCACTGCGGCGGAAGTTCGAGGGACCGGTGGAGGCCGGATACCGGGCGCTGCTCGCAGAACTGAGGCGCGCGGCGGCCGACCGTCCCGCGATCGCGCGCCGCTTCCAGCAGCTCCAGGGCCGCGACTACTTCGACTCCGCCCTCGGCCGGCGCGTCCGGACGGCGCTTCAGCGGAAAGGAAAGTCATGACCTACGTCACATGGGAAAACGTCGGCGTCGACCGCATCGGGTCGGCGTGGCTGATCCGGCGCTTCGTCGACCCGAAAGCGAGGTTCGTCTTCATTCCGCGGGGCGCGCCGCTGCCTCGCGGCGCGGAGCCGTTCGACCTTCCGGGGGCGCGCCTGTCGCACCACCGGGGACACTGCACGTTCCACACGATCGTGCGGCTGCACGGGATGAAGGACCCCGCGCTTCATCGCATGGCGCGCATCGTGGACGAGGCCGACACGATCCAGGACGTCTCGCTCGAGCCGGCGGCCGCCGGGCTCGACGCGATCTGCAGGGGAATCCGGATGACGAGCAGGAACGACCGCGAGGCGCTCGCCCGCGGCGGAATAGTCTATGAAGCGCTTTTTGCGCTTCTCAAGAGCGAGGGGGGCCGGGAATGAAGTGGATCACGAGGGAGAAAGTGAAGGTGGACCGCGTGGCGTGCCCGTGGCTGATCCGGAAGTTCGTCGACGCGAAGGCGGAGTTCCTGTTCGTGCCCGTGGACAAGGTGGCGGAGGTGGCGAAAACGGAGGGGGCGACGTCGTACGACTGCAAGGGTGACGAGCTGGGACATCACGGGAAGGAGTGCTCGTTCGATGCGATCGTGAAGAAGCACGGGCTGGCGAAGGATCCGGCGCTGGTGCTGATGGCGAAGATCGTGAACGGCGCGGATACGGACAACTCGCTGTGGAACCAGCCCGAGGCGGCGGGGCTCAATGCGATCGCGGAGGGATTCCGGCACCTCGGGCTGAAGGACGACCTCGCGATGCTCGCCGCCGAATTCCCGGTGTACGACGCGCTCTACGCGTACTGCCAGGAGATGGTGAAGCGCGGGACGCCGAACGGGGCGTTCATGAAATGAATCCCGCCGCGCCGGCTCTACTTTTCCTTCAGGGCCCGGGTGGCGTCGTGCCCCCACCCGACCAGCACGGTGGCGGCGACCTGGCCGTTCGCGGGGTTCTCGACCTCCCGCTTCACCAGCCCACCCGGATAGGCAGCCTTGCCGTCCCACTTGAGGTCCGCGAGGTGGGCGACCGGGGGGTTGTACCTGAAGGGAACGTCGGAGGACGTCCACACGCGGTTGCGGAATGGTGACTCGCCGCTCTTGTAGTCGACGGCGACCTTCTCGCATGTGAGGTCCTTCTCCCCGACCTTCAACGTCTCCTCGCGGACCACGCCGGTGCCGATGCGCTCCACGCCCTCCGCGGGGCCGGCCGTCTTGACGTGCTCGACCTTGATCTCCCGCGGAACGTACCCGATTCCCCCCCACAGTGCCTTGTCGATGAGCCGGTCCTTCTTGCGCACGGAGACGAGAAGGGCGGTTTCCTCCCACATCGACAGGACGGGGCCGGTGTATTCGATCCAGGCCACCTCTTCTTCTACGGCCACGCACGCCAGCCGGGTCCGCACGGGCTGCTCCAGGACGATTTCCTCGTGCTCAACCCAGTCCCCGGCCTTGAGGGCCGCCACGTCCCAGTTCGAGAACATACCGTCGGTGACGTACGGCTGGTCCGGATGGCCGGCCGCCTCTCCGCACCACAGGGCGAGCGCGAAGGCGCCGGCAATCACGGCGGGACGGTGGATGGGGCGCATGAGCGATGACTCCCTGGCGTGGGTTCCGGAAGGAAGGCCGCCTGCTGGGACGATCTTACAATGGAGGTCTTTCTCGTCCGGCACAGAATTCTCAGAGGAGGCTGACCATCGCTTTGTGCCTAGTCGCGATGTCGCCCACGATCAGGAACGCAAGGCGGGAACCGATCCGCAGGACCGGTTCAGTTTTCCGGACGGTCAGGGCCCCCGGTCAGATCCGGAAGCGGGAATCGAATCGGCACGGCTCCGCGAGTCTCCATATCACGAACGATCGTCTCCAGCGCGCTCCATGCACGTGAGAACGGGATTTCACTCAGCTTGGGGTCTGTTTCGTAAAGAACCTGAATCGTCTGCCGATCGCCTTCGAAGGACTCCATCCCTTCGCAGTCCACGAAGCGACTCTCGCAGGCGATGCGGAATTCACTGGCGACGACTTCCCAGAAGGTACCGACTGTTTCGGACCGCGCTGCCAGGATTCGCGCGAGATCGTGAACGTCTCGCACACGCGGAACGTCGCGTGGGACGCTGCCGATCTTCGCCCGCCATGCCGGCAGGGATTGAAGTAAAGCCCGGACTTTCTCGGCGGCGATGCGCTCGAGCGTGTAAGCGGAGACGAAGTGGCCGTCGATTTCAATAGGGGACACCGATGCTGCCGTCAGTCGCTCGGGCGCCGAGAAATCGAGTCTGATCGCCGGCAGTCCGCGCGCACCGGGAAGACGACGGTCCGCGATTCCCAGGGAGACATCCACGCCATCCCACCCTCGGGGATGCTTCTTGGCGGCGGCGCGAATCCGTTCGAGGGAGTAGTGGGCCGGGTCCATCCGATCGAAACTGCGCTCGATGGCCACGCGCAGTTCGGCTTCGAGGGCCCCGGCCCACGAGTCGGGTGCCCCGGACTTCCGCACGAACGAAGGCGTCAGGCTCGCGTCGAGGTCCAGCGACACACGCCCGACCTTGCCAAGACGCCGCGAGAGAATCTGCCCGCCCTTGAGAACGACGGCGTTCGCCAGCGCCGGCGACTCGGCGATCGCTCGCACGATAGTGTCGAGCACGCCCACCTTCCACGCTTCCGCCTTGTCTGGATTCATGTCCCGAACGGCAGCAGGACTTGCCACCGCCTCTCCAGATTTCGACCAGGAATACCCGGAAAGAGAGGGATCGGAGTGCGCGCCCCGCCCCCGCCGACTTCGTCCAGGGCCTGCTTCAGTTGAGGCGTCATTCGACCCTGCACGATGTCCAGCATTGCTCCGGCACGGCGAGCGAGTTCGTCGCGGCCGATTCTCCGAATGAGGTCCGCGAGAGCATCGCAGTCGACTCGGTCCGGATCCGTCGACCAGGCTTCCATGCAGACGTCGACCCCGCCGCAATGCACCGGCTTGTGAAGTGTGTCGAGGAGTGTCTGTTCGCGGGTGGTCGCTCGAAGCAGGAGCCGATCGCTGATCGTTGTCCCGCGGATCCCCGGAACCAGCGCGGGATCGCGCTTCGTCAGGTAGAAGGGGATCCCTTCAAAGATGAAGAGCTTTGTCCCGAGTGGATCGAACTTTCGCCGGGCGGGCCCCGGCTGCGGGCGAAGGGAGGAGGTCGGAACAGGATTGCGGGCCGGGCTCGGCGCAACGAGCCTCGCCACATGATGGTGAGATGGTAGCTGCGTCGTGAGATTGTGAACCTGCAGTGCTGTGAAGTAGCAGACGAACCCCGTCGGTTCCGTTGCCATGAGCAAGTCCAGCGGGAACATCGGTTCGTAGTCGGGATCGGCGCTCGCACCGAACTCGATGACATAGAGTGGAGAGGCCAGCTTCGAGGGCGCCTTGATCGGCACTTCGCGTGCCAAGCCCATTCTGTTCCAGTGACCCAGCAACGAATCGAGAGTGAATCGATGGCGAATCCGCCGGATCTCGGGTACTTGCTCCAGGACGCCCAGCCACTCAATCAGCGAACTTCTAGAAACGACGCGCGTGCTGGGAACACCTTCGCGGGGGGTTCGGAACTGCTGGCCGAGGAGTCGCGTCACTCGCTCGAATACCACCTCGGCGCGTTTTCGAGACCCGTTCTCTGATGGATTTACTGGCGTCATCTGTATGCTCTGCTAGCAGAGCATACAGATGACGCCAGTTTATGGCAATGGAAACTTGTCCTGTACCGTGATGCTGGTTCGATCCTTCGTTTCCGCGCTCTCAATGCGAATGGGAATGGTGCAGATCCGGATAGTGCGGGTGGATGTGGGTGAGCCGTTCGTGGCGGTGGGCGTGGGGGGAGTCGGAACCGGGGTCCGGATGCGCATGGAGATGATGTTCATCGTGGAGGTGTCGATGGTTGTGTTCCACCGGCTCGTGGGTGTGTTCGTGCTCGTGGCGTTCCGTGAGATGGAGGTAGATCCCCGCGGCCATGAGGGCGAGGGCGGCGCCGAAGCCGAGCGTAGGCCTCTCAATCAGGAACACCATCGAAGCCGCGGCGCCCACGAACGGCGCGAGCGAAAAGTACGCCCCGGTCCGGGCGGCGCCCAGGCGGCGGAGGGCGAGGACGAAAAGGACGAGGCTGATGCCGTACCCGCCGAGGCCGATCGCGGCGCACGCGGCGGCGGCGGCGGGTCCCGGCATCCGGCCGCCTGTGGAGAGGCCCAGCGCGAGTGTGAAGGAGCCCGCGCAGATTCCCTTCAGCGCCGCCACCTGGATCGGGTCGCCTCCGGACACTTTTCGCGTCAGGTTGTTGTCCAGCGCCCAGCAGGCGCACGCTCCCGCGATGGCGATCGGGCCCCAGGGCACGCCGAATTCCGGCCTCCCGGTCCAGGTCAGCACCGCGCCTCCCGCCAGGATGAAGCCCATGCCCAGGGCGATGCGCCGGTCGTAGTTCTCGCGGAAGACCCCCCAGGCGATCATGGCGGTGAGGACCCCTTCGAGGTTGAGGAGGAGCGACGCCGTGGACGCAGGGGTCCGCGCGAGGCCGATCATCTGAAGCGACGGGCCGGCGATTCCGCCGAAGACGATGGCCGCCGCCAGCCATCCGGCATGCCGGCGCTCGAGCGGCGCCTCGGCCCGCCCTGCGCCGCGCCGCTTCCCGCGCAGGAGCCACCAGGCGCCGAGGCCGACGCCCGACCCGATGTAGAGGAGGCCCGCGACCACCACGGGGCTCGTCGCGACGAGGAACGGTTTCACGAGCGGGCTGGCCAACCCGAAGAGCGCGGCGGCGAGGATGGCCTGGATCGCTCCGGCATCCGGGAGTTTCGAGGCGGGGCGAGAGGAGTTTTCGGCAGGGGAATCCATGGAGGCTGCCGCGGATCCCGGTTCCGGGTGCGCCGGGCCGGTGAATCCTATCCGGATCCGCGGCCGGCGTCCCGCACGAATCTCCGTAATGACTTGGCCGGCGCCGGACTCCCGGATATGCTGGTCCTGATCCCCCCCGGGGGGATGGAGGTTCAGATGTCGCATCGTCACAGGCACCGGACGGAAGCGGACCGGAGGCTCTCGAGAATCGCAGGGCACGTTCAGGCGATCCGGAGGATGATCCTCGACGACAGGGACTGTCCCGAGCTGCTGGTTCAGCTCGGAGCGGTGCGGGCCGCGATCGAGCAGGTCGGCCGCATCGTGCTCAAGGACCATCTCGCCGCGTGCCTGCCCGCGGGCAGGAAAACGAAAGCGCTTCGGGAACTGTCCAAAGCGCTCGACCGCTTCGTGAGATAGGAGGACGGACATGCTCCGCAAGGCGATGGCGTACGCGGCGATGAGCCTGGTCTTTACGGCCATCGGGCTCCTTGGCGGGCGCGCGGCGTGGAAGCCGAAGGCCGAGGCGGCGGCGCCGCCGGCGGCGGCCATGCGCGCCCCGACGATCTCCAAGCAGGCGCTTCTGAACCTGGGGGTCGAAATCGGTGAGCTCTCGGCGGCGCCCTGGACCCGGACCGTCGGGATTCCGGCGACCGTTGAGAGTCTGCCGGAGTCCGTGAGGACGCTGACCGCCCCCGCGGCGGGCACGGTCCTCGACGCTCCGCACCGGGCGGGGACCGTCGTGTCGCCCGCGGACGTCCTGCTGACGATTCGTGGGGAAGGAGACTCCGCCGTCGCGGCGCCCGCGGGCGCGCCTGACTGGGACCTCGTGGAAATGAAAGTGAACGCGGGGGACCGAGTCGAGGCCGGGACCCCGGTGGCCGTGCTGCGCGACGCGCGCGCCGTTCGCCTGCGCGCCCGCACCGCAGGGACGGATGCCGAAGTCCTGCTCCGCGCCCTGAAAGAGGGGACGGCCTGCGAGGCCGTGCCGATGGTGGGGGGAAGCGGTCCTGCGCTGAAGGGATTGAAGCTGCTTTTCGCGGACAACGCAGCCGGCGAGCGCGCGACGGCGGCGGTGGCGGAGGTACCCAACGAAGTGCTGGCCGTCCGGGACGACGGGGACGGCGGAAAAGTCCGGACCTGGGCACTTCGGGAGGGCCAGCGGTATCTCCTGCGCGTGCCCATGGAGACGGTGAAGCAGGTCTACGTCGTGCCGCAGTCGGCTCTGGCGGTGGACGGGGCGGACCGTGTCGTCTACCTGCAGGACGGAGACAGCTTTCTGGCGCGCAGGGTGGTGGTGCTCCACGAGGATGCCGACGTGGCGGTGCTGGCTTCGAAGAACTCGGAGGTATTCCCCGGCGACGTCTACGTCCGGCGGGGAGCTTTCGGGCTGGGGCTGGCGATGAAGGCGGCCATGCAATCGGTGATCGGGCACGGGCACGTCCACTGATGCTGAACCGCTGGATCGCCTTCTGCCTGCGGAATCGCCACCTGGTGGCGGCCGCGGCCATTGCCGTGGCGATCTACGGGACCGTCGTCGCGCTGCGGATGCCGGTGGACGTGCTTCCGGACCTGGACCGGCCCACCGTGACCATCCTCACCGAAGTCCATGGAATGGCGTCGGCGGACGTGGAGCGGCGCATCACGATTCCGCTGGAACGGAATCTGAACGGGGCGGCCGGCGTGACACGGGTCAGGTCCCTGTCCGGGCGAGGCTTCTCGATCCTGTTCGTGGAGTTCGCCTGGGACACGGACGTCCGGCGAAACCGGGCGCTGGTGCAGGAAAGACTCGACTCCGCCTCCGGCACGCTTCCACGAAACGTCCGGCCGGAGATGAGGCCGGTCGCGAGCATCATGGGCCAGGTCCATTTCATCGGCGTGGAAAGCCTTTCGGGCGGAACCGACCCGAACGCGCTCCGCGAGGTTTCGGATCGCCTGATTCTCCCGCGGATCCGGGCGCTCGAGGGCGTGGCCCAGGTGCTGAGCATCGGAGGAGCGTCGCGCGAGCTTCAGGTGATCGTCGAAGCCGCGAAGCTCCGCGCGAACGACGTGGCCCTGGGAGACGTCATCGCCGCCGTACAGGCAGCCGACCTCGGCGGCGCGGCCGACGCCCCCGCCGCGGAATCCGCCCTGTCGGGCCTCAGGCCGGACCCGGGCCGCACACTGTGCGTGAGTGACCTCGCCAGCGTGGAACTCGGCCCCCCGATCGCCCGCCTCGGCGAAGCCGGCGTCAACGGGCGCCCGGGAGTCGTGCTCATCGTCTTCAAGGAGCCCGCCGTCGATACCCTGGAATTGACGCGGCGCGTCGAAGCCGAGATCGCCGCCATCCGCACGGGAGTTCCCGAGGACGTCAGGATCGTGCCCGACCTCTTCCGCCAGGCCGTGTTCATCGAGCGCTCGATGACCAACGTCGAGCTCGCCCTCCGCGACGGCGTCATCCTCGTCCTCGTCGTCCTCTTCGTCTTCCTCGCCAACTTCCGCACCACGTTCATCACCCTCACCGCCATTCCGCTCTCCGTCGCGGTCACGGCCGCCGTCTTCCACGCCCTCGGACTCACCATCAACACCATGACGCTCGGCGGCCTCGCCGTCGCCGTCGGAGCGCTCGTCGACGACGCCGTGGTCGACGTCGAAAACGTCTTCCGCCGCCTGCGCCTCGAATCCGGAACCGGGGGCCCGGCTCCCGCACTCTGGACGGTTTTCCGGGCCTCCTGCGAGGTCCGCAACCCGATCCTCATCGGCACCCTCCTCGTCGTCGTGGTCTACGTCCCCCTCTTCTTCCTGAGCGGCATGGAAGGCCGCCTCTTCACCCCCATCGGCCTCGCCTACATCGTCAGCACCCTCGCTTCCCTCGTGGTCTCCCTGACCGTCACCCCCACGCTCTGCTACTACCTCCTCGGCAGCCGGTTCGTCTCCCGGCACCGGGCGGATTCATGGTTCGTACGGCAGCTCAAACACGTCTCAGGCGCCGCCATCCGGCTCAGCCTCCGCCACCCCTTCCCCATCGCCGCGACCCTCCTCTCCCTGGTCGCCGCTTCCGCCGTGACGCTCGCGACCCGCGGGACGCAATTCCTGCCCGCGTTCAACGAGGGGGCGGCCCAGATCAATCTCATCCTGCCGCCGGACGCGAGCCTCGAGGTTTCGGACGCATACGGCCGGAGGTTGGAAGGGATCGCCGCGGGGGTGCCCGGCGTGAAATCGGTCGGAAGGCGCACGGGGCGGGCGGAGGGGGACGAGCACGTGGACGGCTCCAACGTCACCGAGGCCGTGGTGACGTTCGATCCGGCCTCGGGCCGCAGGCGGGAGGAGATCATCGAGGATCTCCGGAAGCGGCTGGCGGAGGGGCTGCCCGGCCCGGCGGTGTCGGTCGAGCAGCCGCTCGCTCACCTCCTGAGCCACCTGCTTTCGGGCGTGAACGCCCAGGTGGCGATCAAGATCTACGGGCCGGATCTGGACGTGCTCCGGAGAAGCGCTGCGGAGACCGAGGCGGCGATCCGGAACGTCCCCGGGGTCCGGGACCTGTTCGTGGAGCCGCAGGTGCTGGTGGACCAACCGGAGATCGTGCCGGACCCGGCGCGGTGCGCGGACGCCGGCCTCTTGCCCGAGGACGTCGCGGAAGCTGCCGATGCGGCGCTCGCGGGGGAGGAACTCGGACGTGCCCGGCTGGGCCAGGAAGAATTCCCGGTGGTCGTGCGGCTGCGCGAGGAGGACCGGAGGGACCTGGAGACGATCCGGAACCTGCCATTGCGCGCCGGTGACGGGGAGTGGCTCCGGATCCGCGACGTGGCGGACGTCCGCATGAAAAAGTCCCCGAACACGATCCTCCACGAGAACGGATCGCGGCGCATCGTCGTGCAGCACAACGTCGCAGGGCGGCCCCTGGGGGATGTCGTCGCCGACGTGGAGAAGGCGCTCGCTCCCGTGCGCGCGAATCTCGCGAAGACTCCCGGATACGAACTCCGCCTGAGCGGCCAGTTCGAGGCGCAGCAGGCCGCCACGCGACGCATCGGGTTCTTCAGCGTCGCCGCTTTCCTCGCCATGGCCCTCATCCTCTTTGCGCATTTCCGCTCGGCGAACCTCACGTTCCAGGTCCTCCTCAGCGTCCCCGCCGCGTTCGTCGGCGCGGTCGCATGGATCGTCGCCAGCGATCAGACGCTCTCGGTCGCCACGCTCGTCGGCCTGATCTCGCTGGGCGGCATCGCCGCGCGGAACGCCATCCTGCTCCTGGATCACTACCTCCACCTCCTGCGGCACGAAGGAGCTCCCTTCGGCCCCGAAACCATCATCCGCGCCGGCCAGGAACGCATGGTCCCCGTTCTCATGACGGCCCTGTGCAGCGGGATTGCGCTCGTACCGCTCGCTCTCGCGCCGGACCAGCCCGGACGCGAGATCCTGTTTCCGGTCGCCACCGTCATCCTCGGCGGACTCGTCACCGTCACCCTCGCCGAATTCCTCGTCACGCCCGGCGTCTTCCACGTCTTCGGCCGCGCCGCGGCCCTGCGGGCGGCCGCCCGACACGGGGAACCGGACGACGACATCGAGAAGTTCCGCATGAGACTCCTCGGACATCAGCCTCCAGGCGATATGATCCAAGTGAAAGGAACATCCGATGCGTAAGGCCATTCCCCTTGTTTTCGCATTTGCCCTCTGCGCCGCGACGGAAGACGCTCCCGTCGGGCCGCATGGAGGGAGCTGGCTGGAACTGCCGGGCGCCGCAGCGAAATTCGAGGTCGTCTACGAGAAGGAGCGGAAGCGCGCCGTCGCGTACGCCTTCGAGCCCGACGGCAAGACGCCGGCGCAGCTGAAGACCGCGCCGGAATTGAAGCTCGACGCCCTCGACGACAAAGCGCCGCTTTCCGGGAAAGCGCTGAACGTGAAGGAGGGCGCCGCTCACGAATTCGAATTCGAGCGCGAGCCGGAGGAGAAACCCGCCGGCGACCCCCCGCCGAACAGCGGGCCGCACGGCGGAATGTGGCTCGACATCGCCTCCCACTCGGCGTTGCTGGAATTGAAGCACGAGCAGGCCCTCGGGCGAGCCACGATCTGGGTCATGGACAAAGACGGTGAAACACCGTTCGGGCTCAAGGAGTCGCCGGTGTTCAACCTCGACGGCTTCGAGGGACCGGTGCAGATCCCGGGGAAAGCGATCGGGCTGAAGGAAGGGTTGGCAAGCCGGTTCGAATACGAGTCGCCCGACCTGAAGGTAGGGCCCCCGGGACTGGCGAGCCGGATCGTGCTGCGGATCGACGGAAAGCAGTACAACGCCCCGATGATCAATCGTGAGCACGGCCACTCGCACGGGCCGAAGAAGTAGCGATCCCGGCGGCGCGGCCGAAGTCCATCGGCGCGGCGCCCCGGGGGTCCGCACGGGGCGGGCCGGCCCTCGAGGAGGCACGCCTGGATGGTCATGCCTCCGTCGGGCTTGACTCGGCCTCCTCCCAACCGCCAAAGTCCTTCCCATGTCCGATCGGCCCGACGCGGTCCCGCCACGCCCGCCGGCCGGCGGCCCCGCGATCGACGTCACGCGCCGGGCGCCGGAGAGCGCGCTTCCGCAGGCGTCCGCGGCGCCCTCGCGGTTCGGGAGGTACGAGATCGAATGCGAGATCGCGCGCGGCGGGATGGGCGTGGTGTACCGCGCGCGGCAGACGGACATGGGGCGGACGGTCGCGCTCAAGGTGCTGCTCGCGGGGGATCACGCGTCCGCGGAGGACGAGCGGAGGTTCGTGCGTGAAGCGGAGCTGGCGGCGCAGCTGGCGCACCCGAACATCGTGACGGTGTACGACGTGGGAGTGGAGGGCGGCCGCCGGTATTTCACGATGGAGCTGGTGGACGGGGCGGCTCTGGACGTCTGGGCGAGGGGGAAGGGGCTGGAGGAGAAGCTCCGGCTGGCGGCGAAGGTCTGCCGCGCGGTGCATCACGCGAACATGTCGGGGATCGTGCACCGGGACCTCAAGCCCGCGAACGTCCTCGTGACGGCGGCGGGCGAGCCGAAGATCCTGGATTTCGGGCTGGCGAAGGCCGCACGGCCGGATCCGTCGGGCGTCGCGACCGTCTCGGGAGCGGTCTTCGGGACGCCGTTCTACATGTCGCCCGAGCAGGCGGCGGGCAAGGTCCGGGAGGTGGACATCCGGACCGACGTCTACGCGCTGGGCGTCATCGTGTACCAGCTCGCCTCGGGGCGGCTGCCGTTCGGGGGATCGGACGTTTTCGAAGTGCTGCAGAAGATCGAGAGCGAGGACGCGCCGTCGCTCGCGGAGGCGCCGCTCGACGTGCGCCTGATCGTGGCCCGGGCGATGGAGAAGGAGAAGTCGAGGCGGTACGCCTCGGCGGAAGCGCTGGCCGAGGACCTCGAGCGGTTTCTGCTGCGGGAACCGATCAGCGCGCGGCCGCCGAGCCTGGCGTTTCTGGCGAAGCGGTGGGTGCGGCGGCATCGGACGGCGGCGGCGGTCGCGGCGGCGGTGGCGGCGTGCGGCGCGGCGCTCGCGGGATGGGAATGGACGCGGCCGGGGACGCTGGAGGTGCGCGCCGATCCCCCCGGCGCCTGGCTGGAACTCGACGGCCGCCGGATCGGCCCCGAGGCGCGCGTCGCCGCGGGCTGGCACGGGCTGCGCGCCGGCGCGGACGGATTTGAAACGGAGGAACGCGCGGTGCGCGTCGCCCGCGGCGAGCGGCAGGTCGTGCCGCTCGCCCTGCGCCGCTCGACGGGCAGGCTCTTTCTCGAGGCGGACGAGCGCGCGGCGACCGTGACGATCGACGGGAAGCCCGCCGGAGGGACCCCGCTTCAGGCGCACGTTCTTCCCGCCGGCGACCACGAACTCCGCGTCCAGGGGCGCGGCCTGCGCACGGTGACGCGCCGGATCCGCGTTGAGCGCGGCCGCGACGGCGCGGAATGGGTCTCCCTGCCCCCGTGCGGCTACGCCTTCACCCGCGTCCCGGACGCCGGCGCCACCCCCTTCGCCCTGCGCGACGCCGACGGCGACGGCATCCTCGACGTCGCAACCGCACTCCTCTACTCGCAGCAGGTCTTCAGCGGCCGCACCGCGGCGGAACTCCAGCGCACCCCCCTCCACGAGGGCACCTTCCGCGTCTCGCTCGCCACCGCCGACTGCGACGGCGACGGCGTCCCGGACGACGTCGTCCTCGCGTACGGCGAGGGGACGGCGAGCCTGCAGGCGCTTTCCGGAAAAGGCCCGCGCGCGGGGGAAGCGGCGCCCGCGCAGGCGCGGCTCTGGCGGCGCGAATTCGCGCTGGCGTCGGAGGAACTGCGGCGGCCGCCGCTGGTCGTGGTGGGGGCCGAAGCCTGGGCGCCGATCGAGGACCGCGTCGTCCGGGTCCGCCTCGCCGATGGAACGGAATCGCCCGCCGCGGCCCTCCGCGGCGCGGTGGCGCTTCACGCCGTCGAAGGCGGGACGCTGGCGATCGGCGGCGAGGAAGCGCTGCTCCTGCGGGCCGATGCTTCCGCCGCCTGGCGCGCTCCCCTGGCCGGGCCGACCTTCGTGGTTTCGGCGGGCGCGCTCGTCCTGCGCGACGACCGGGGGCTGTTCGCGCTCGACCGCGCGACCGGCTCGATCCGGTGGCGGACCCCGTTCCCCTCGGGCGCGGGCGCACTCTCCGTCTTCCTGGAAGCGGGCGGAACGGTCGTGGCGGCGGGCGAGGGGCGGATCGCCGGATTCGACGCTTCCTCCGGCGCCCCCGGGTATTCGATCGTCGAGAGCACGGCGGCGGGCCGGCCGCTCGTCGCCGCCGCTTCCGATGTTTTCTTTTACGCGCGGGACCGCGAGCTCGTCGCCCGGTCCTCGACGACCGGCGCGCTTCTCTGGACCTTCCCGCTTGCCACGCGGATCGTCGCGCCTCCCGCGGTCCAGGAGTCCCCCGGCGGCCTCGAGGTCTTTGTCGCGACCGCCGACGGCCTCGTGACGAAGCTCGACGCGGAGGGCCGCGAGACCGCGCAGACGCAGGTCGAGCAGCCTCCCCTCCTCCTCCATCCTTGCGCGCTCGACCGCGACGGCCGCACCGATCTCGTCCTCCTCGGTTACGGCGTCCAGGTCCTGCGCGACACGCGCGTCCTCTGGAAGCGCCGCATGGCGAACGCTGTCCGCCCGCTTCCGCTCGTCGTGCGCGTGGAAGGCCGGCCGCTCGTGATCCTCGCGGGGCGCTGGGAAGACGGCGAGTCCCGCCTGCGCGCGCTCGACGGCGCGACCGGCCGCGTCGCCTGGAGCCTCGACGAGGACTTCGACGTCATCCGCGAGCCCGCCCTCGCGGACTGGGACCGGGACGGGGTCCCCGACGTCTGGATACACGTCAAGGCTCGCTTCGCCCGCCTCGCCGTCGTCTCCGGCCGCACCGGCGCGATCCTCGCCACCGCGCCCTCCACCGGCTCCGCCGTTCCCTACGCCCCCGCCGCCCTCCGCGACCTCGACCGCGACGGCACCCTCGACGCCGTCCTCTTCCCCTGGGCCCAGGGCGCCTGGGCCGTCCGCCCCGGCGACGACCGGCCGCTCTGGAAAGCGGATACGGGCACTCCACTTTCCGCCCCCCTCGTCGAGGATCTCGACGGCGACGGCGCCCCCGAAATCGTCGCCGCCTGGGACCTCCCGGAAGGCGGCGGCGCGGTCGCCGCCCTCTCCCCCGCCGGGCGCGTCCTGTGGTCCCTCGACACCGACTGGGTCCCCCGCACCCGCCCCGTCGCCTTCGACACGGACGCCGACGGCCGCCCGGAAATCCTCGTCTCCGCCGCGGAAGGCCTCCTCGTCCTCGACTCCAAAGGCGCCCTCCGCTCCCGCCACCCCGGCCTCGGCGGCTCCCTCGCCGGCCCCGCCCCCCTCGATGCCGACGGCGACGGCCGCCCCGAACTCCTCACCGGCACGTCCGCCGGCGCCACCCTGCTCCGCGCCGACCTCTCCCCGATCTGGCTCTGGAAGGGCGCCCGCGTCTCCGGCGCCCTCGGCGTCGCCGACCTCCCCGGCGCCGGCCGCTGCGTCGTAGGCGCCGACCGCGCCGGCGTCCTCTTCTGCGCCCGCCTCGCCGACGGCTCCGAACTCTGGCGCATGCACGTCGGCCAGAGCGAATCCGGCGTCACGGTTGAGGACCTGACCGGCGACGGGATCGCGGAAGCCCTCGTCGGATCGGCGGACTACGCGCTGTACGCGATCGAGCTGTGGTAGCCTGCCCACACCCGCCTCAATCGCTGCCAGAGGAGACGCTTCGCTTGCCAACCATCGATCCGGACTTCGACCCCCTGGCCGCCCTGCCGGAGGACCTCCACCATCGAGACCAGGCGTTCCGCTACGCCGTGGTCAGCTTCGCGCTGATCGGCGGCGTCGGTATGGCCGTTGCCGGTCTCATGATCGGACACCATTACCGGGATCTCCTCCCCGGGAGAGAGGAAGCGGACTCGCTCCAGGTCGCTCTCGCGATCCTCTGGGGCGTGTCCGGCGGGCTTCTCCTCGGATCCCTCCCCGTCATGTTCCGGCGTCGAGCCCCATGGCTCGGCGCGCCCTTCCTCGTCCCGCCGGCGATGCTGGCGCTGCTGTGGCTCTTCACAGAATGGACCCGTCGCCGAATGAAACCCCCGACCCGGTGGGTGCTGGCCGCGTTTCTCCTCTGCCTGCTCGCCGCCGGCGCCGCGGGCACGGTCAGGATCGTCCGCTGGAACCTGTCCCTCGACGAAACTCCGCGGCGGGCGGTGACGCTGGATCGGCCGTACTACGTCAGCGAGACCGCGATCACCGTGCGCCAGTTCACAGCCGTCATGGGCGCGGAGATCCTCACTTCCCGCAAGGAGTCCTGGCGGAACCGACCCCTCGACCGGTGGGACCGCCTCTCAGAACCTGCCTCGGCCCCGATGGACATCAATGGCCCTGCGCTCTGGGCCACGTGGGGCGATGCCACCGCTTTCTGCGAGAAGCTGAGCCAGCGGGTTCACAAACCCGTGCGGCTTCTGACCGAGGCCGAGTGGCAATTCGCCAACTGCGACGCCCCGGGGGCAGGGGCCTGGGGCCTGCGCGGATTCTCCGACGGGCACGGCGAGTGGTGCCGGGACATCTATGACCCCCGCGCCTACGCCAGAACCGCCGCGATCCGTCCGGAGACGACCGCGAATCCGGACCCGGAGAAGGCTCCCGCCCGGATCGTCCGGCGCGAGGAGGGTGCGGCGTCGACCCGAAAGGGCTACTCCGACACGCTCGCCGACGGAAGGGTGTGCTTCCGGATCCTGGTGGAGGTCGAGTGAGGGAGAAGCACTCTCTGCCGGGAATTCGACCCGAGACTCCTGATCCATGAACGCAGAAGCGGCCTACCTCTTCAGCCATGCCGTCCTCCGCGACGCCGCCTACCAGCTCCAGCTTCCGAGCGAGCGGGCTCGATTGCACCGGATCGCGATTCTCGCGATAGAAGCTTGCTGCGGAGGTCGTCCGGACACACTGCCGATGGCGTTCGGGTCCATTGGCCGAACCACCTGCCCCGCTCATCCCACGGATGAACTCGCCCGGGATCTGGCTGACCACGCGAGTCTTGCGGGAAACCGGCGCGGGGGAATGTCAGGTGTGCGACAGATCTACCTTCGACGCGCCGCAGAGAGCGTGGAGCGACGATACCAGTCTCAAGCCGCGGAGGACCTGTGGGTGTCGCTGGCGAGCCTCCTTCACGGGAGCGAGAGGTCGTGTGCGCTCTGGAGGGCAGGAATCTGCGCATCCAACGGCGGGAGGAGTCGGCGAGCGGAGGTCCTTTTCAGAAGATCGCTTGAGCTGGTGGTCAGATCGAACGACAGATTTGGAATAGCCGTCTTGAAGTCCGACCTCGGAACACTGTGCCGCACCATGGGGCGGGTCCGTGAGTCGGGCCGACTCTTCGAAGACGCGCTCGACATTCGTCGGAAACTCGGTATCCGAAAGCACGAAGGACAGCACCTCGCAAACGTCGCCATGCTCCACAAGGATGTTGGGAGGTTCGACGACGCGGAGAGAGAATTCACGTCCGCACTGGAAATCCTGCGCCGGGCCGGCGATGGAAAATTTCTGGGGCTCTGCCTGGGTCACCTGGCGTCTCTCTACCTCGAAACGGGGCGAAGACTGAAGGCGGAACAGACCTTCGAACGCGCCCTGCAGATTCATCGCAGGGCGGGAAACAGTCGGCTGGAGGCCGTCTTCCTCTCCTCACGATCCGAGGTCTTTCTGCAATCAGGCAGAGTCGAACGGGCGGAACGCGATCTCAAAAGAGCGCTGGCATTGGACCGCGAACTCGGAAACCGCCGATCCGAGGGGATTGCCCTCGGAAATCTCGGAATCGTCTACCGCCGGACGGGGCGAGTCGCTGAAGCGATGCAGGCGTACGAAAGCGCGCTGTCGATTCACCGCGAAGTGAGCAATCGGGCCTTCGAAGGCCTCGTCCTGGGCAATCTTGGCAACCTGCTGGCAGAGCAGGGCAGGCGGAAGGAGGCGCTGGACTCGTACGAGCAGGCGCTCCGGATCCACGTCGAAACGCGCAATCGGCGAAACGAAGGACTGACGCTGGGGAACAAGGCCAGTCTCTATCTCGAAATGGGCCGTCTCGACCTGGCATCGAGGACTCTCTGCCGAGCCGTGTCGCTTCTGCGCAATGTCGGCGATCCTCGATATCTCGGTCTCGTGCTTTGCGACGCCGTGCCTCTGAAGCTGGCACAGCATCGTTTCGAGGCCGCGCGCAACGCCTGGACCGAAGGAGCGGCTCTCCTGCGCTCGTGCGGCGACATCCGGGCGCTCGAGTCCAAACGGGCGGACGTGCGAAGCGCGTTCGAAAAGGCGGGAGTTCCCTTCCGGACACCTCACCGGAACGAGGACAAGGCATGATTGCAGGGGCCTCGCAAGAATTCCGGTCGCATCGCGCCGCGCGGGCCGTTATCGTCCGGAAATGAGCGACGATCGGCTGGGAGTCCTGAGCGAAGTTGGCGTATCCGTCCGTGACCTGCCCGCGGAGATCGCCTGGTTCGAACGCCTCGCCTGCCGGGTCGTCGAACGCGGCGGAGACCGCTGGGCCTGCGTGAGCGACGGCCATGCGCGTTACCTCGTTTCCGAGGGGACGCTCCCGCCCGCCTGCGCCCTCTTCCATGCCCGGGATCCTGAAATCGTCCGGAAGCGTCTCGATGCGATGGGGATCGCGGCGACCTCCGCGGACGGCGGCCTGGCGTTCAGCGACCCCGGTGGCTTTCCGGTCCGCGTGCTGCCTCTGGGCTCCCGCGCCGCGGCACCTGCCGCCGCGCCGCCCTCGCTCCTCGGGACGTTCGGCGAGTGCAGCTGGCCCGTCGCCGACGCCCGCGCCGCCGCCGCCTTCTGGATCCGCTTTGGATTCCGCAAGCTCGGCGGCAACTGGGAAGACCCGAAACCCGAGCCGTATCCGTACGCCGTCCTCTCCGACGGCCAGCTCAAGATCGGCCTCCACGCCGCCACCGACGGGCGCCAGGGCGCGCTCATCGCCTACTTCAACCCGGACAACCCGGCGCGCATCGAAAAACTCCGCGCCGCCGGCGTCGAAGTCGCAGGCTTTCCTCCCCGGAAACCGGCGCCCGACGCCGCGACCGTGACCTCGCCGGGCGGACTGAAGCTGTACCTCTTCCCGGGGGACATCTGAAACGCGGGCGGCCGGCGGCAGCGCCGGTGGTATCCAGATTCCTGGCGGCAACCGGAGGTACCGTTGACGGAGGTCATTTCGGGTGCGCTGAGGTGATCGCGACCGCGCGGCTGCGCCTGCGCGATTTCCGGCCGGACGAGCTGCCCGCGTTCCTCGCGTGGCACGAGGAACCCGGGTACGCGGACTATTACGGCCCGGGGGAAGCGGAGCCGGCGCACATGCGGGGAGTCTTCGCGAAGATCCTCGGCTGGGCGGCTGAGTCGCCGCGCCTGAACTGGCAGCTCGCGATCGAGGCCGATGCGGTGATCGGCACGATCGGGATCCGGACAAAGGGGCTCGCGCGCGGCCAGGCCGAATTCGGGCTCGGCCTCGCGCCGCGAGCGTGGGGCCTGGGGTACGCCTCCGAGGCGGCGCGAGCGATGATCCAGTTCGCATGGGACCGGCTGGGCGTGCTCGAAATCCGTGGGCTGGCGGTGACGGAAAACGCGCGAGTCCGACTGTTGATGACCCGTCTCGGATTCCGTTCCTCCGCCCCGATCCCCGGTCCGGAGTGGATGGAATTGAAAGGCTGGAGCCACACGGAGTGGACTCTCACACGCGGAGTTTGAGATAGAAGGCGCGCCTCCGAGGTCGACTCTCCGAGTTCCTCCCGGTATGCTGAATGCACTTCCTTCCAGGGAGTTCCCATGCCCACAGGCACGGTCCGGCTGCATCGCGTCCTGCGCACGACGCCCGCGAAGCTGTACAAGGCTTTCCTCGACGCCGATGCCCTGGCGAGGTGGATCCCGCCCTACGGCTTCCTCTGCAAAGTTCACCAGTTTGAGCCCAAGGTCGGCGGCAAGTTCCGCATGTCGTTCACCAATTTCGGTTCGGGCACGGGCAATTCGTTCGGCGGCGAATATCTCGAGCTCGTGCCGAACGAGCGCCTCCGCTACACCGACCGCTTCGACGACCCGAACCTCCCCGGCACGATGACGGTCACGGTCGCGATGCGCCCGGTGGCATGCGGCACCGAGCTTAACGTCGTGCAGGAGGGGATCCCGGAAGTGGTCCCGGTCGAGATGTGCTACCTCGGCTGGCAGGAGTCGCTGGCGCAGCTGGCGCGCCTGGTGGAGCCGGAAATTCCCGGGTAGCGCTGCGAAGCCGGCGCACCAGGCGCCCGCTATTTCTTCGTCGGACGCTCCCCTGCCACACGCTTCCCGCAGTACGCGCACGCCTGTCGCACATCCGAGCAGGCCTGGCAGAATTTCATGCTTTGCGACGGCGTTTCCTTGCGGCAGACCGTGCAAGCCCCGATCGCGGTGACGCCCTCGTGAACGCCCTTGGTCGCGCAGTCACGCTTGTCTCGAACCTCCGCCAGCTTCTCCTTCGTCCATTCCACTCGCACAGGCAGGTCCGATTCAGGCAGCTGCAGAACGAGCGCGACCAGCCCCTGCCGTCCGCCCCTGACGCCGTCTTCCCTGGCCATCCGGACGACGATCTCCTTGCCATTCGACTCGACGGCAACGACGTCCCAGTCCGAGGAAGGGCCTCCATCGGCGGTGATGACGACCACCATATGTTTCGCGTAGTCAATGTCCGTCGGCAGCGGTGCCGCCGGCGGCTTGCGCCCGCGACCGTCCAGGCCGGGATGCCAGGGCGTGAGCGCTGTTTCCGCCGCGTCCGCGTCGCGAATGACGACGGGGTCCTTCGTGGGTTGGGCGGCAAAGAGGTCTCCGTCGAGCTTCACCCACCACCAAGGCAGGTTCTGAGCCGGCTTCCCGTCTTCCGCGCCGAGCTGAAGCGCCGCGAGGAGAGCGACGGAGCCGGCGAGCTTCTTCAAAGGGAACATGCGCGTTTGACTCTTCCGAAGGTCCGGGAGTTCCCTCATTCCGTACTTCCTCCGCGTCCACGCCTCCGAGGCCAAACTGGGGGAACCGCGGCGGCGGCGGCGGGAAAACGACTTGGGAGCTGCTCGACTTCGGCGCGGTGAAGGCCAAGTAGGCCGCCCGAAACATCGCCTCTCCTCCCCGCTCCGCCCACGCGAGGGAGGAAGTCCGCAGTCACGCCACGTTCGAGGCGGACGTGCTGGACGGTTGCGGTCCGGTGGGAACATGACGCAAACTGCGGTCCGCAAAAGGGGGAACCATGGCATCCGAAGCGCAGGCGATCCGGGACACGATCAAGGCGTGGCTGAAGGCGTCGAAGGAAGGGGACAACGCGACGCTCGCGGAGTTTCTCGCCGACGACATGAAATTCATCGTGGCGGGGCAAAAGGCGTTCGGAAAGAGGGAATTCTTCGGCGGGAGCGGCGGGAAACCATACAGGTTCAAGTCAAAGGTGAAGGTGCGCGAAGTGAACGTGCACGGCGACTGGGCGCAGACGTGGGTGGAGCTGGAGCTGGCGATCGTGCCGGAGAAGGGGATGCAGGAGATGAAGCTGGCGGGACCGACCTTGTCGGTGTGGAAGAAAAAGGGAGGGCAGTGGCAGATCCGGAGGGATGCGAATATGGTTCTGCCGAAGTGAGGATGAAGCAACGGCGGGCCGCCTGGCCGGAGGCCGCCACCGCGCTTGCGGGTGGGGGCCCGCGCCGATAGGATCCCTCGCCCAGGAGGAGCTCAATGTTCACGCTCGGAAGCGTCGCTATCCGTCCCCTCGAGACCGCCGACTTCGAGCTGCTGTTCCGCTGGCACCTCGACAACGAGATCGAGGTGCTGTCCGGCTGGGGACCGCGCCTCTCCCGCGAAACGTTCGACCAGAAATGGTCCGCCCGGATCCGCGAGCCGAGGGACGACCTCCTCTTCTTTGGAATCCTGAGCGAGGGCGCGCTCGTCGGGCGGATCGAGCTGGCGCTCATCGACCGCGCGAACCGAAACGCGGCCGCGGGGCTCTTCGTGGGCGAGCGCACCGCCTGGGGAAAGGGGATCGGGAGCGCGGCCCTCCGCCTCCTGCTCGACTACGCGTTCAAGGTCGAGAACCTGGAGCGCGTCTGGGCCCACGTGTTCTCCTTCAACCCGCGCGCGATGCGCCTGATGGAGCGGGTGGGATTCGTGAAGGAAGGCGTGCTGCGGCAGCACGAGGCGCACAACGGCGCGCTCCACGACATGCACGCCTTCGGAATCCTGAAGGCGGAGTTTTATCGGAAGTTCCCGACCGTCTTCCCGATCCCAGCGCAGTGAGAGTCTGAGAAAAAAGCGAGCGCAGGAGCGGTGGCCGGGACGGCGCGGGCACGAAAACACCTCGACGAGCAAATTCACCCAGGTGCCCGCGCCGGCCCGTGCCACCGCGACGGACCGCTCGGGCGACTGATACGGAGCTCGATTTTTCCTCAGACTCTCAAACGCGATGCGGCCGCAGGATCAGGCGCACCCCGTTGCGCACGCGGAGGGCCGTGGGGGGAGAGCCTCGTCGTTGCGCGCTCTGGGCGATTTCGAAGGGGTAGCTCCAGGCTCCGCCGCGCAGGATGCGCCATTCGCGCCAGGGCAGCTCCGGGGTGGAGGAGCCCCAGGATTCGACGCCGCCCGAGAGGTCACGGATGCCGTAGGGAGATTCGTCCATCGGGAACGATCCGACGGGCATCGGAGTGAGTTTCCCGGCGATGGACTCGCTCGTGTGCGCGTAACTTCCGTCGTACTCGTTGCCGAACGAAAACACGCGGCCGTCCACGCCGCGGCAGGCCTTCTCGTATTCCTCTTCGTGCATCAGTTCCCAGGTCACGCCATCCCGCCGGGATTTCCACATGCAGTAGGCAACGGAGTCGAACCAGTCGATGGAGAAAACAGGACAACCCGGATTCCACTCAATCCTGGGATCCTCCGCCGGCGACGGAAGCCGGAATCGCGCCCCGTCCGCGATCCAGTATTTCTTTTCTCCTTCGCGGGGCTGGCGCCTGCGCGCTTCTTCAGCCCGGCCCGTGGACACCAGGTCGTTCAGAAATTCCAGGTACTCGGCGCAGGTGACCGGGAACTTCGCCATGAAGAAGTCGTCGATGATGCGCACCTGTTCGTCCCGTCTCCCCCCGGCCCAGCGTCCGCCGAACGTAAACGGCCCGCCGGGTACCAGGCAGGTGCCAGGCGGAATCTCGTCTTCCCGGTACAGGTTCACCTCCTGAATCCAGGACCCTCCTCGTTCAATCCAGACGGGCAGCCGCACCGGAGGGAAACCGGCGCCACGCAGGACGCAGAGCCACGACCCGCGCGGCAACTCGATCCCCGCGAGCGGCGTGATCCCCAGGACGCGCTCCGGCCCCAGCGCCAGCCGCTTGTCGACTTCCTCGTATCTGGCGATTGAGACCTCGACCCCCGCGACTTCGCGGCGCAGGCATTCCTCCGAGTGACCGAATCGGACGCCGTCCGGGAACGTCCGCACCTCCGGCACAGGGTTGTCCATGTCGGTGAGCGGTACACCGGGTCGCGGGCGGCCGCCCCGCCAGGCGACCGTGCAGCTCTCCGATATCTCCACCCGCCACGCCGGATCCCGAATGGGCCGCAGGCACTCGCAATCCCTCGTAAACGTCCGGATCGCCAGCGTCCCCGGCGCCTCCAGCCGACGGCGGTACCGCCCTTCCGTGTCGCTCTGGATCAGCATGTTGCGGTACAGGAGCACGTCTTCGCGGAAGCGCCTCTGCTCGGCTTCGAGCAGGCGGTCGAGAAACAGGTCGCATCGGGCATCGGCCGCTTCCTTCGATTCCGGATCGACCGCAAGCGCCTGGCCGAATTCGGCGCTCGCCCTGGAGAAGGCGTCGATCCGCTCCTCTTTCAGGGCGCGGAGGCGCGCCTCCGCGTCCAGCAGGGGCCGTTTCTCCCCGATCGGCTGGCAGGGCTTGATCCGGTCGCTCCATTCCCGGACCGCCTTCTCCTGGGCCGTAATTTCGCCGCGGAGCTCGCGGAAGCGCAGGACCCAACTCCGCCCTTTCGCGATGCGATCGAGCGCCTCCTTCTGTTTCCTTCCCCGCTCCTTGACTCCCTCGAGAAAGAGCTGGATGTCGTCGTGAAGCTCCGTCGCGGTCTGGTAGCGGTCTTTCGTGCGGAAGGCCATCGCTTTCATGCAGATGGCGTCCAGTTCCGGAGGCACGGGTTCGGGAGCGGAGGGGGCGGGGTCTCGATGAGGATTCGCCCTGCGCAGCGAGTGGACACGGATCGAGGGCGGTTCGATCCGTCCGGACTTCACCTTTTCGATGACGTCGCGCTGCGACGTTCCTTCGAAGGGCGGCCGGTGCGTGAGGATCGCGTAGAGAATCCCTCCCAGGGAAAAGATGTCGCTTCGATGATCGACCTCCTCCCGCCGCCCTCCGGCCTGTTCGGGGGGCATGAAAGCGGGGGTTCCCACGACTTCTCCCTCGAGCGTCAGCTCCGGGGAACTCAGCGCGAGGCCCGATTCCGGACTTCCCGTTTCTCGTGCGGTCTCTCCCGCCAGCTTCGCCAGCCCCCAGTCCACGATCAGCGTCTCCCCGTAGTCGCCGATCATGATGTTCGAAGGCTTCAGGTCCCGGTGCACGACACCCCGGGAGTGCGCGAACGCGATGCCGAGGCAGATGTCCTGGAAAATGGCGAGGAGTCGCGCGCGGGAGAATCGCCCGGCGGCGTTCCCATCGGCGGCGGACAGGCCCCGGAGCACCGCGCCCAGGTCCTGGCCGCGGATCCTTTTCATGCTCATGAAGAGCCGCCGTTCCCCCTCCGGCGTCGACAACTCGTCGAAGTCGTAGACGGGAACGATATTCGGATGGTCAAGGCGGGCCGCCAGGCGCGCTTCGCGCACGAAGCGCTCCGCGAGATCCCGGGAGACGCCGTCGAGCACCAGCTTGATCGCCACGTTTCGCTCGAGATGCCGGTCTCGTGCTTCCACCACGCGGCCCAGCCCGCCCCGCGCGATCTCAGCGCCCAGCTCGTAGCGTTCCCCGCGGACCCGTGGCTGGAATTCCAGCGCCGCACCTTTCCGGACGGGAGCCTCGAAAAGCCACTTTCTGAGCTCGGGGGGCGGATGCAGGTCCAGCAGCGCCTGCCGGACTCCGGAATCCACCGACGGAGGATCCGAAGCCTGGGCCGCCCGCGCGGCCTCCACGGTTTCGAGGGACTCCGGTGACAGGTGTCCGATCTCGGCAAGGTGTCCCGGAAGGTTGCGCGCGGGGTGACCCGGCACCAGGCACGCCACGTTGAGGTCGTTCAACCACGCGGCGACGGCCTCGAGCAGTTGCTCGTTCGAGACGACTTTCAGCTGATGAGCCAGCAGGCCGAACTGGAGCTCGGAGCTGTGGTCCATGCGGCATTTCTCCCGGACGGAGCGGATCATCCTAGCAGCCGCCCTCCGGCCCTGTGCCCGGATTCGCGGTACGAAGATGGCGATGCTGCGGATGTCCTCGCAAGTCCAGGTGTGCATGCCCGTGTTCGTCTCCGCCGCGCCGTGCTCGTTCATCCAGTCCAGGCCCCTGCGGATCAGCTGGAGCGTCTCCCTATCCACGTGCAGAGCTTCGTCCTGCCCGGGCGGGCCCGAGGGACTCATGATCGAGTTTCCGCGGGTGGCCGCCCGATTGGCAGGGTGATCACGTCGCCGGGAGGGCGATTTGAGAGTCCGGATTGACAAGGGGCGGGGAGCGGGGTAGAATGTGAGTGATCATTCACTCACATCTCACCTCGAGGATCAGCCATGACCCCCACGATCAAGTCAAGGCTCGCATTCGCCCTCGCCCTCGCCCTCCTTCCTGCCATTGCCGGCTCCGAAGACAAGAAGAAGCCCCCCGCCGACAAGGACGTGGCGGAACTCCTCAGGGACGACGTGGAGGTCTACCTCGCCGCCAGGATCAGAATCCTGGCCCGCAGACCGTCCTGCCGCGAGCTCGTGGCCGAGCAACTCAGACAGATCGACCCCGCGACCGACGTGCGCCTCCGGCTGCGCCTGGCACCCCTCGTCGAAGAACTGGCCAACATGGAAGCGCTGGAAGCCGAGGCACGGCGCCTGGAACCCGTGCTCAGGCGGAGGGACGATCTTGAGAAAGACGCCGACCCGAAGGGGACGAAGCACTTCGCCGCGCTGGCCGCACGCAAGAGTCTTCATTCCAACGCATACAAATACCTGTGCTACTTCAGTTTTCCCCGCAACATGAATGGCTACGAAACGGCCGTCAGCCTCCAATACGGCAACGGCGGCGACAACCTCGACGTCGTCATGTACGGGGGACAGAAAAACACGATTCGGGACCTCGGAACGGTCGATGACGCCGCCGTGAAGTCGGCGCCGAATGCGGCGGAAACTGAACTCTGGGGAACGAGCCTCGTCGCGGAGAAGGACCACGTGTACATCGAGCATTGTCTCGACGAGCGCGAGAGCGTGAACCAGACGTTCAAGTTCAAGGTCGTCGACATGAAGCCGGGCGAATGGATCCTCATCGAGTGGGAGTCGATTCCCCAGGACAAGTGAGAGCGCGTGGAGAATTCGAGCGCCTGCCTCGCTCCATTAAAATCAGCCTGACATCAGGATGAGAAACCGGCGCTCCCCGATTACACTGGCCGCGCATGTCCCTTCAGCTCAAACCGCGCAGACTCTATCGCGTCCTGAAGACGCTGCCCGTCACCGACTCGAGAATTCCGATTCCTGCCGGGACCATCCTGAAGTTCGTGGAACGCCGTCAGGCGCCGCCGCTGGAGGAGTGGGAGTTCTACGATCGCGCGAAGGACCTCCCTCGGTCCAGTCTCGCGGCTCCTCCGCCCGAAATGCGCCCCCGCTTCGAGATTCTCTCCGGGGGGCACCTCCCCGCGCATCCCGTGGTGGAGCGGACGGAGGAATTCCTGAAGCGCCTGAGATTCAGGAAAGCGACGTACCGGGTGCTCAGGGATTTCGAAGCGTCGTCGCCGCTGCAACGGGTGATCCGGAAGGGTACGCGGCTGGAGCTGATCGGAAAGCGCTCGACGGAGCAACCGATCGAATGGAGATTCGAAACGGGCGAATCCTTTCGCGCGCAGGTCCGCCTGGGCACCCGGTTTCCCGGCGACGGGATCAACGTCATGAAGGATCCTCAGAAGTACCTCGAGTCAGGCGTCGCGCAGGCGTTTCCCTCCGGCCTGACGCTGGTTCCCGGGGTGGAATACCGAGTGCGCCGGCGCTTTCAAGCCGGGTCTTCCACGGTGCCCGTGCCGGAAGGCACATGGCTCCAATTCGTGACGGAAAGCGGCGACGCGATCGAATTCCAGTCGATGGAGGAGATTCCCGACCGGGTAGTCCTGCGGCGCTCGGATCCGCTCCTGTCGGACGTCTTCCCGGCTCTCCACGCGTTCCTCGCTCCTTATGATTCCGAAACGGACTTCCTGCCCCGCGAGAGCGGCAGCCTCAAGTTCGAAGCACACCGGGTGGAATGGGAAGCGCTTCGTTCTTTCGTCGCCGAAGCCGCCCGCCGCCTCGATCCCGATTTTCAAGTTCCATCCCTGACCGGCTTCGAACCGGGCCATTCGGGAGAGCACGGCGAACCGGGCTACGCGAAGAGCCGGCGCTACGGCCCCCCCGCCGGCTCGCAGATCATCGAGATCGACGGCGAAACCGAGGACCGTGAGGGCCTCCTGCACGACCGCACCCGGATCGAGGCGAACCGCGACGGAAAGTCCGTCGTCGAAGTCGAATGGGCCCATGCGGAAGGCTCGGGGCACCTGCTGAGCCTCTTCATTCAGGGACGCGGAACCGAGGTCCGGCCGCTCCTCGAGCAGTTCAGGAAGGAATTCGGGAAATCCTGATCAGTAAGTCCCGAACTTCCTGAGTCTATAGTGGGAGAGTCCGGAGAATCCGGGGAACAGGCCTTCCCGAGTTACGTGCGGTGCGGCGTGCGGCCATCTATCATGTCGCCGTGGATGGAAAGGTGCTGCCGGGGCGTTCGCGCGCGAGTCGGGAGACGCCGATCGCGCTCGTGATCGGGCCGCTCGTCGTTCTGATCGGCCTGATCGCGCTCGCGGGGGCGCTGAGGGGCGTCCGCCCGCGGCAGGAGCATGAGCTTCCCCAGCACCCCGCGGTCCTTGTCGGAACCGCGCTACTGGCATCGGCGGTCGGCGTCTGGATATTCGCGGAAGGGTTGCGGGCGTCGCGCGAGGCGCCACGCCGGTGGAGCGTGCTGAGCCGGGTACCGCCGACGGCCTGGCACGCCGACTACTCCTGGGACGCGACCGGGACGCGGGATGAGACGCTGCGCGACGCCATCGGGCCGCTCGGAGTCGGTATCGCGATGGCGCTGCTGATGGCGCCCTACACTGAAGTCGCCTTCTTCTTCCCCGATTCGAACTGGAAGAAGCGGGCGATCATGACCGCGGGCAACCTCGTCGCAGTCGGATTTCTCGCGTACGGCCTGTATCTCGGGGCCCGGCGCGTGCGCTTCGGCCAATCTTCGCTGGCGTTCGCTTCCTTCCCGTTCTTCCTCGGCGGACCGCTGGACGTGGTCTTCCGGACCTCGGCGAGCGCGCGGGAATTCCACATGCTCGAGGTCACGCTTCGCTGCATCGAGGAGCGGCGGGAGGACACGTTCGGCAGGAACGAATTCGTCCGCCGGGAAATCTGGATGGCCGGGCAGACGGTGCCGCGTCCGTCCGATCCGATGCGGCTGTTGTTCGAGCTGCCCGGGGACCCCGCGCTCGCGACGCGCCTCTCGGCGCCCGAGCCGCGTTACTGGGAACTCGACGTCGCCGGCCGGCGCCCCGGACTCGACTTCCATGCGACATTCCTCGTCCCCGTGTACGCGCCGCTTTCGGAGGCCGCCGCGCGGCGCGCTCCTGGACCTCAATGAAGATCCCGCCGCCACACCGCTTTCGAGACTTCTTCGGAATCGCCTTCGGACTTTTCGCCCCGGCGGCATCATAGAATCGACTCTCCGATTGCGGGTGCCGCGATGATCGACTTCAAAACGCTCGTGCACGACCACCATGCCGTGCTGTACCGGATCGCGCTGGGGATCCTGCGCGATTCCTCCTCGGCCGAGGACGCCGTCCAGGAGGTGTACCTGGACCTGCTGCGGCGGCCGGGGGAAGCGGCGGAGTCCCGGCATCTGAGAGCCTGGCTGGCGCGGTGCGTGATTCACCGGGCGCTGATGCAGCGCCGCGCGGCGGGCCGGCGCGACCGGCGGGAGGCTCTGTGCGTGCGGGAGGTGGCGGTGGATCCGATTCGCGAGGCGGAGCGGCGCGAGCTGCGGGTGATGGTCGAAGCCCTTCCGGAAGACCAGCGGCTGGCCGTGGACCTCCACTATCTGCGGGGGTTCAGTCTCGAGGAGGCCGCGTCGGCGCTGGCGGTGTCGGACCGGACGGTGTCGGCGCGGCTCAAGGCGGGGCTGGAGCGGCTGCGGGCGGCGCTGGCGGGCGCGGGGTTCGTGCTGCTGGCGGCCTCGCTGGAGACGGAGCTGTCGGCGGGCGAGCCGGCGCCGGTGCCGGCGGGAATGGAGGAGCGGCTTCTGGGACTGCCGGCGAGGACGGGGGCCGGGCGGGCGGAGGGAAGCGGAGGTTCGCGGGTCGTGGCGGTGCCGCTGGCGGCGGCGATCCTGGTGTGTCTGTTCTTCCTGATCGACCGGCGGGGAAGGCCGGCGGACGCGGGCGGGCCGGCGGCTGCGGCGGCCGGCGGAGGCGAAGCGGCTTCGGCCGGGCCGGACGCGGACCGGGGAAGGGCACGTGCGTCGGGCGAGCTGGACCGGTCGTCGACGGTCCGCGGCGTCGTCGTGGACGCGCGCGGAGTTCCGGTGGCGGGCGCGGCGGTGAGGCTCGAGGAACAGGAACTGAGCCGGCTCCCGGGCACCTGCGTCGCGCGCGTCAACGGCGGCCGGCCGGGCCGCGCGACGACGTCCGGCCCGGACGGAAGGTTCTCGATCCCCGCGGGGCATGGCCGGATCGACGTCAGCGTGGAAGCCCGAGGGCGCGCGCCGGTGACGCTTCTCGACTGCTCGGCCGACGACGACCTCCGGATCGTGCTGCCGGACGCCCGCGCCCTGCGCGTGAAGGTGGCGGCCGAGGACGGCGGGCCGATCGGCGGCGCGCGGGTCGTCGTCATGCCGAACGTTCACACGTTCGCGACGCTGGACCTGGACGCGCGGCTCGTGCCGACGACGTGCGACGCGAACGAGCTGATGTTCCGCGCGGAGGCGTCGACGGACGCCGCGGGCGTGGCGTCCTTCGCGGGCCTCCCCGATCGCGAGTGCGCACTGGTTTCCGTCCGGCACCCGGAATTCGTCGAGTCGATGGTCCCGGTCGCGCTGCGGGAGCGCGACGTCCTGGAGGTCGTGCTTTCTCCAGGAAGCGACATCGCCGGCCGCGTGCTCGACACGACCGGGTCCCCGGTTCCCGGCGCGACCGTCGTCTGCCGCCGCATGGACGGCGACGAGATCGGCATGGTTCTCGGAGACTCCGTGCGTTCCGGCGAGGACGGCTCGTTCCACTTCCGCAATGCCCCCGAAGGCCGCCGCTACTTCTGGTGCCGCGCCCCCGGCTTCGCGCCGTTCCGCGGGGTTTCGAACCATTCGCCGGTGGAGATCCGGCTCGAGCGCGGCGTCTCCGTGAGTGGCCGCGTCGTCGACGACTGCGGCGAACCGGTCCCCGGCGCGCTCGTCGGCGCCGCCGCGCTCACGGCGCAGAGCGTCCAGGGCTTTTCGCCCGTCCAGGCAGGCGCGGACGGGCGTTTCACCATCCCCGACCTCCCCCGCGGCCTGCCGCTTCGCCTCGAGGCCACGGCCCCCGGCGCGGCGCGCGTCCTCCGCGAGTTCCCGGCGCAGGACGGCGAGGCGCTCGACGCGGGCGACATCGCGCTCGGCACGGGCGCGATTCTGTCCGGGCGCGTGTCCTTCGAGGACGGCTCGCCCGCCGCGCGCCTGGAGCTCCTGCTCACCGGCCACGCGGACGAAATCTGGGGTCTGCCGATGGACGGCCGCCCGTGGGTCCATCGCGACGTCGCGGAGGAAGCCGTCTGCGACGCCGACGGGCGGTATCGGTTCGCCGACCTCGCCCCCGGCCCCTACGTCCTCTCCTTCCGCCCCGAGGGGTGGCCGAACGGCGAGCGCCCCGTCCGGATCGCTCCCGGCGCGGCGCGCGAGTCGCTCGAGATCGTGCTCGACGGCGGATGGCCGTTGAACGTCGAGGCCGTGGACGACACGGGCGCGGCGGTCGCGGGGCTCGAGCTGGTCGCGTCCTGCGAGGGCGGCGTTCTGCGCGGACGGACCGACGAACATGGCCGCCTGCGCCTCCGCCCGACGGGCGAGTCGGCGTGGATCTGGGTTTTTGATCGCGACCTTTACACGGGTCTCGAGGATCTGAAAGTCCGCGCCGGCTCGGGCACGGCCCGGCTCGTTCTGCCGTCGCCTCGGAAGATCTCCGGCCGGGTGCTCATGGCCGACGGCAGCCCCGCCGCGGCCGAAGTCAAGTTCGCGCAGGCCGGCTTCCCCCCCCCGTTCCTCAGCAGCGACGCCGTCGAAACCGGGGAGGACGGCGCCTTCGAAATCGAAGTCCGCTCCGCGGCGCCCGTCGACCTCCACGCGAAAGTCCGCTTCCCCGAATCGAGCCGCGACGGCGGCACCCGATCTCCCTACGCCTGCGTCGTGGTCCGCGCAGGCGTCGCCCCCGGATCCACCGGAATCGAACTGCGCGCACCCGACATCGCGATCGACGGCAGCGTCACCGTCGTCGTCCAGAATCCGGAGGGCGCCCCGCTTGCCGGCGCCACCGTGGGCATCGACGATTTCGGCCTCGGCGACGCCGGCCTCCTCGCCGAGGTCGCCACCGACGAGAAAGGCGAAGTCCGCGTGCAGGGCCTGCCCCGCACACGCCTGCGCGCCTGGGCCCAGCTGCCGGACGGCATCGACGGCGAAATCGGCAGCGCCGAGCTCGTCGTCGTCCCGGATGGACAGACCATCACGCTCCGCCTTCCCCGGCAGCTCCCCGTCACCGGCCGCGTCGTCGATGAGGCCGGAGAGCCCTGCCGCGATCTCCAGGTCGTGGTCTACGCCGGCGGCGAGTGGATCAACTCCATCCACACCGGCGAGGACGGCCGCTTCGAAATCTGGATCCCCCAGGACCTCCGCGCCGTCCAGCTCCGCGTCGGCGTCGAGTCGCGGTCGGAAGATCTCGGCGTGTTCGACGACGTCGATCCGCGGGCGTTCCAGAATCTTCGGGTGAAGCGTCCGAAGACGTCGCGCTAAGCGGACTTGGGTAATTTCCTTCCGACATGTCTTGACCCGGATTACGGCACCCTTCGACTCGCCCTGCGGGCTCGCTCAGGGTAAGCCGGGCCGGCGGAAAGCTCCCGCCGGTCCGAACGGACATCATCGGCCCGGCTTAGCAGGTCGGCTGCGGCGGGACGAAGACCGGCGCCGGATTCGGCGCCACCCGTGGTATCGTCCGAACTCACGGCCTCACATGAACGACCACGACGACTGGATTCGATACCTGCTCGAGCGCGGCCTGCTGTCGAAGGAGCAGGCGGCGCAGGTCGACTGCCTCCGCGGGCAGCCCTCCGATTTTTCCGGCCCCGCGGAAGGATCTCCCCCTTCAACGCCGCGGACGCCGGCGCCGCCGGCACTGGTTGCCTGCGCGCCTTGCGGGCAGGTGTTCACCGTGGCGGGTCTGAACCCGGAACAGCCCCCGGCGTGCCCGAGGTGCGGCGGGACGACCCGGCCGGTGTCCCTGGGCGGCCGGCTGGAACAGGCGTCGCCGTCCGCCTCTGCCCGCGAGCCGGAAGACCGGCCGTTCGGTCGCTACCGGCTCCGGCGCGAACTGGGCCGCGGGGGCATGGGCGCCGTCGTCGGGACGCCGCACTACATGTCACCGGAGCAGGCCTCGGGCGGATCGAACCGGATCGGCCCGCCGTCGGACGTCTTCAGCTTCGGCGTCATCCTCTACCGCGCCCTGTCGGGCCGCCTGCCGTTCCCGGGAGATGTCGTCGACGCGCTTCACGCCACCCTGCACGCGCATCCCCAGCCCCCCGAGCGACCGGGCGCGCGCATCTCGCGCGCGGCAAAGGCGGTCTGCCTCAAGTGCCTCGAGAAGGACCCCGCGAAGCGCTACCCGGACGGCGGCGCGCTGGTCGCCGAAATGCGCAGCCTGGCGGACGGCGAGGACGTCAAGGCGAGGATGCCGGAAACGCGACGCCGGCCGCGGGCGACCGTGCAGGCGCGGCAGCCGACGCACGCGCCTCGGCGGATCTGGCGGGGCCGCAGGATCGCGAACGCCGGGAGGCGGAGGAGTTCCTGGCGTCCCTCGGGCCGTGAACGCGGCGCCGTCCAAGCTCCTCGCGGCGGGCAATATCCCGGACGCACGGGCGTTGATCTGACATGAAATTTGCGATCCTGGCCGCGATGCTGCTCGCGGGAATCTGCCGTGCGGAGGAGTGGACGCGGCCGCCGTGGCCGGACGTCCTGCGCGACGAAGCCGCGCCGCCGGACTTCGACGCGCAACCCAAGCCGCGGCAGGCGGACGCCGCCGGGAATCCGGAGGGACGCGTGGCGTGGAGGCCCGGCGACTTCGCCCGCTATGTCGTGATCGAGTCCGTCGCCGTGCCCGGCACAAGACCCTTCCCCGACAAAGAGGGCCGGCCGGTCCTTCAGCTCCTCCCTCAGCGAGGCGCCGTCACGATGACGGTGCTGGGTCGCGAGGGCGACGGGTGGTGGCTGGAAGCGCGTGTCGAGCGGCCGGGGTTCTGGTTCGCGATGCCGCCGGTCGACGCCGAGGCCAAGACGCAATGGAGCCGCTGGATCGCGCGGCCGCGCCGGGCGGCGCTAAGGCTGTTCGTGGAAGGTCCGGCCCTGGGCGAGGTGAGGCGCTACCAGGTCACGATCGACGGCGCGGAGTGGATCGAGTTCCGCCGGCCGGACGGAATGGCCTTGCTCCCGAACAACGACTACTGGGACCTGTTCGTGAAACCGATCGCGGAAGCGAAGGGAGAATCGCCGGAGGGCTGGGCCCTCCACGCGGGCGTCCCCGTCACCGGCGTTCTCCGCGGCGAGTCGCGCGACTCCTTCCGAGAGAGGCGCTTCGTACTCGTCGAGTCGGGCGCGGGACCCGCGGTCGCGGTGGAGCCGCCCGGGCACCTCGTGACGATCGACCCGGGGCTGATCGTCGGAACGCTGGTTCCGCGAAAGGTCGAGAAGTGGGACATCGCGAACTTCACGGCCAGGCTCGGGGACGAGGACTTCAAGCGGATTCCCGCGCTCATCGAGGCGGGTTTCAACTGGTTCGAGCCCGCCTGGCACGTCCATCACAAGGATCTGGGAAAGCGCAGCGCGCTGGCCGTTGAATTTCGCGCGGCGATGGCCCGCGCGCCGGCGTTCTGGGCTCAGCCCACGTCGTGCGAGATCGACGAGTTCGACCGCCTGCGCAGCAATTTCCTCGGCGGCTACGGCATTCTCGACGAGCCCATGGCGTACTTCTCCCCGCGCACGAAAAAGGGCGACGGCACGCCCCTCTCCGCCGCCGACCTGCTCGGCCGCTATCAGGAGTTCGTGCGCGGCTACGGCCGGAGCGATCCCTGGGGGGCGGATTCCTGGAAGCGCCCCATCATCTCCGCGAACTATCCGGCGGGCGTGGCGGCCTGCGACGCCGAGGCCACGCCCCTGATCGGCTTCGCCCTCGAGATCTTCGGCAAGTCGCAGCTCCAGCCGCTTCACGAGCTCAACCGCCGCGCCGGCACGTCGATCCCGCTCACCCAGGCGAACGCCGTCTCGCTCGACGCCGCGTTCCTGCGCGGCGCGGCGTCGGTCCACGGCATGATCTGGGGCGCCTGCCTGTACCAGGGCACGTGGATGGGCGAGCGTGCCTCCCTCGTGAACGCGCTGCGCGCCCAGGGCGCCGGCCTCTTCCTCCTCTGGTCCTTCCACGACGACGCCCCGCTCGAGGACGACGAAGCCATGACGCTGGCGCGGGCGATCCGCGCGCACCGCGGCGCGCCGCCGAAGCCGGAGGTGGCGCTCGTCCTGCCCCGCGGCTTCTACATCCCCGCCGGCCTCTGGGCGCCGTCGGGCCCGAAACCCGTCGACGAGGAATTCGGGTTCTGGAAGGACCCTGTGAGCCGCGAGGATCTCGACCGCGCGCTCGGGCCGTTCGGGCGGGGAGCGGAGCGCCTGCTGAAGAACGGCACGGCGTTCGACGTCGTGCCGGATGGACCGGGGACGGAGCGTGCGCTGGGGAAATACAGGGACGTGAAGAAGTTTCGATAGCGCCCGCGGCGAAGGTAGACTCGCACTTCGATGATCCGCGTCACCTGCACGTGCGGCAAAAGATTCCGCGGACCCGACGCCGCGCGCGGACGGACGATCCGCTGCACGGGATGCGGGCGGTCGATCGCGGTGCCTGCGGACACACCGGCGACCGAAGGTGCGCGCGGGCCGGCGAGCGCGGCGCAGGCGATGGCGTCGCGGGTCGGCGCCGCGGCGGCGGAGCGTACGACGTTTGGGGAGCTCTGGTCGGCGCTGCGCAAACGCGCGCTCCACCTCGACTTCGTCCCGCCGCAGGAACATCTGCGGCGGTGCATGCGGTGCTCTCTGACGACTTTCGACGTGCCGAAACCCTGCCCCAAATGCGGCGCCGCGACCATCGGCGTCCGGCTCGCCGACGTCAACAGCGGGCGTGACCGCTCGTGGCTCGTGGCGGTCGGCGCAATCGCGGCGGCGCGACGGCGGCTGTCGCTGTTCCGGCGGTGCGCGTTGCTCGTCGCCGTGCTCGCCGCCGCCGGCACGGGCGCGTGGCTCGCGGCGCGCGGCGCGCTCACGGGCAGGATCGTGTTCGGGCTGGGCGTGGCAGCGGCTCTGGCAGGCGCGCTCGCGTCGTACGCGGCCCTCCTGCTCGCCCGCCGCGCCCTCGAGGTTCTCCACCCCGTCCTGCGTGGAAGCGCCTCTCCCGACACCGCCGACGAGCGCCTCGTCGCCCAGGTCGAAGAGCGCTACCTCATCCCCTTCATCCAGCGCCACTCCGGATTCAGCCAGACCGCCGACCTCATTCCGGCCGACGAGATCGACCTTCTCCTCACGCTCGTCGCACGCCAGGGATTCACGCTTCGCCGCGAGCACATCTACGAGTTTCTCGCGGCGTGCGCCCTTCGCGCCGATTACCAGGAGTTCAAGGCCGAGTTCCTTCGCTTCGAACTCTCCAACCCCGATACTTTCGATGTCTACGCCTCGCTCTTCCCCTCCGCCGACGCCGACGCTTCCCGCCTGCCATTCCTCCAGCAGTACCTCGACGAAGGCGCCCGCCGACCCGAAACGCAGGCGCTCTGGGCGCGCATCGAGGGAATCCGAAAAGAAAAACGCCTCGCGACGTTCGAGGCGGAGCTGGAGAAGAGCGCGCCCGCGTCGAAATCCGTGCGACTTGAGGACGTTGACCGGGTCGCGCCGGCGAACTTTCAGCTCCTGGTGGGTCTGATGTACCAGGCCGAGGGGCACGTCGTTCACGGGATGACCTCGACGGTCGATCGGCCGGCGGTGAGCGTGGCCGAGAAGACCGGGGAGAAAACGGCGGTGCTGGCGAAGCTCTCGAAGGAGCCGGTGGGGGAAGGCGTAGTGCGGGATCTCGCGGAGGCGCGGGACTACTACCGCTGCCGGAAGGCGGTGCTGGTGGCCAACGCGGAGTTTTCGCAGGCTGCCGCGAAGGCCGCTTCTGAGAAGGATGTCCATCTCGCCGGCCGCGAGGAGCTCCGGAAGATGATCGATGTGTTCAACGCGGCGCCGCGGGAGTTCGCACGGCTGACGCTGATCCTCCAGCCCTGGGCGCCGGGCGTGGACGAGGAGCTGATGAGCTTCGAATTCAACGAAGCGCTGCAGCCGCGCTCCGCGTCCGAGAAAATGTCGTTCGATGCGGCGGACGACATGATTGCCCAGCTCAAGAAGAGGGCGAAGGCGCGCGAGGAAGCGGAGGGAGAATGATCCAGCCGGAAGACGTGGTCATCCGGAAGAAGTCGGGTGAGCCGGCGTTCTCGAGCGCCGACGACAGCCGCATCGGGCTCCATCTCCGCCGCATGATCGGCGACGCGCTCGACATGCGCGCGACGGACCTGCACCTCGAGCCCGACGGCGCGCAGGTGCGCGTCCGGGCGCGCGTGGACGGCTTCCTGCGCGACGTGGCGCACCTCGACGGGGACACGGGCGGGCGGCTCGTGTCGGCCATCAAAGTGCTTTGCGACCTCGACATCGCCGGGCGCAGCCCGATGCAGGACGGATCGTTCTCCGCATCGGTGAAGGGCAAGCCGATCGAGATGCGCGTCTCCACTCTAGAGGAAATCGGCGGCGAAAAACTCGCACTGCGCATCCTGGAGGCGGAGTCGGCCGCGCAGGACATGAGCAAGCTGGGCCTGTCGCATCGCTCGGAGAACGAGCTGAAGGCGTTCCTCGCCCGTTCACAGGGCATGCTCGTCGTCAGCGGCCCGACCGGCAATGGCAAGTCCACGACCCTTCACTCCATGCTCCGGGCCGTCGACCGCAGGCGCCGCAACGTCATCGCCATCGAGGACCCCGTCGAGTCACGGATCGAGTACGTCACCCACGTCGCCGTCAACGCCCGCGCCGGCACGACCTTCGCCGGCGCGCTCCGGAACGCCCTTCGACAGGACCCCAACGTGCTCATGATCGGCGAGATCCGCGACGCCGAGACGGCGTCGATCGCCATCCAGTCCGGCCTGACCGGCCATCTCGTTCTTTCGACCGTCCACGCGCGCGACGCGCTCGGCACCGTGACCCGCCTCGCCGACCTCGGCGTCGAGCCGCACCTGATCGCCGACGTCCTGAATTTCGCGCTCGCGCAGCGGCTCGTCCGCGTCCTCTGCCCGCGCTGCCGAAGGCCCGTCCCCGAGCGCGAGTTGCGCGACCATCCGCTTCGCTCGCTCATCAGCGGCACGATCTTCGACGCCGGCCGCTGCCAGGCGTGCGGCGGCTCCGGCTATCGCGGGCGCGTCGGCGTGTTCGAGCTCGTGAAGATGACGGACCGGCTGAGGCCGCTCATCGCGGGAAGAGCGCCCGAGAGCGAGTTGCGCAAAGCCGCCGAGGCGGACGGCGCTGTTCCGGTACTTTTCGCGGCCATGGAGCGAGTGAACGAGGGCGTGACGTCGCTCGAAGAAGTGGAGCGGGTCATCGGGTAAAATCGCCGGCTTGTTCGCGCTCGACTTCGGGCTCTCAGCAGATTTAGAGTGGCGGTCATGGGGCGTCAACCCTGGCCGGGCATGAGACGGGCGCATCTCGCCGTCGCGTTCCTGCTCGCGGCGACCGCGCGGCTGGCCGCGGAGGAGGCGCCGCCGGTCTTCGAGATCGAGATCCGCGACGGGGCGCCGCGGGTGGGGTCGACTCCGAAGTCGCTGGAACTGGTGACGGGCTGGAAAGTGCGGTGCGCGGTCGAGGTCGCCAACGCGGACCGGTCCGCGCGCAGCCTGAGGCTCGGCGCGCGCGGGCGCGTTCGGATCGTCGCCGAGCGCGAGGACTTCGAGGTTGATGCGGGCGGGAAGCGGAGGATCGAGATCCTGCTGCAGACGCTCGGTCCCGACGATCATCGCCTGGAGATCGCCGTCGCGTGCGGAGATCGCGAGGCGCTCGTGTCCGTCCCGGTCGCGGTGACGCTGCACAAGGAGGGCGTCGTCTTCGGATTGACCGAGCACTTCGAACTCGAGGGCGCGATTGCCTCGGTCCGCGGCGAGGGCCCTTCCCCCAGGCCAGTCCCCGGAAAGGACAAGGACCTGAGCCACCTGACGGTGGCGCCGGACCGCGCGGCGGGCGAGCGCGTGCTCGCGGACATGCGGGTGATGCAGGAGCTGGGTTTCCCGAGCGGCAAGCTCCCCGGGCCGGATCCGGAGGCGTGGCGCGCGTTCGACCGCGCCGCCGACCCTTCGGACCTCGCGCGCCTCCTGCAGAAGCACGGCGGCAAGCCGCTCTACTGCACGGAATTCGGCGGGTACCGGCTACCCCGCGAGGCGGACGCCGAACAGCAGCGGCGCGCCGCGCTCGCGCTCCTCCGCAACGGATGCCTCCTCGCCCACCAGGGATTCCGCGGCGTCCACTACTACGAGCTCTTCGACTGGGGCAACTCGCTGACCTGGCTCGTCCGCTCCGCCGACGGCCACCGCTCGCTGGGCTTCGAGGCCTTCCGACGGCTCGCCTCCGCACTCGCCGGCGCTACCCCCCGCGAGCCCGACCGGATCTCGCGCTTCGGCGCGCGCGCGGAATTCGGGTGGGCGCGGGAAGCGACGGTTCGCTGATCGAAGGCGTCCACGGCGACACGAATCTGAAACCCTCGGCGGCTCAAAACCTCTTCATCTCCACTTGAATCTCCCCGCTCTCCAGGATCCTGAGCTCCTGCCGATGGTGTCCTTCGCGCATGACGTCGAGCTGCACGCCGCAGCCGCCGCCGAGGGCGAAGCCATTGAAAGAGAAGCGGCCGTCTTCGCCGGTCTTGATGATGGGCGACTTCAGGCGGCCGGGCAGGAATGAGCCGGATTCACCGGAGCCGAGGCTGAGACCTGCGGGGGCGTCGGCAAAGCCCAGCCACGCCGTCGCGCCAGCGGAGGTCATGCCGATGGCGGAGACGGAGACATGCGCGCCGGCGAGGGGGCGGCCGTCCTCGCCGACCACGATCCCGCGGACTTCGGCGTCGGCGGCGCGGAGGCGGACGTCCAGGCCGCCGGCGGCGATGGAATCCGAAGGGAACACGGCCATCCCGCATCCTTCCTTCCACACGGCGATCGGCCCGTCGGAGAAGACGGCGGGGAAATCAAAGCGTCCCAGGTCGTCGGTCGTGGTGGGAAGCGGGTTGAGGGCGCTGCCGTCGGAAACCAGGACGAGGGCGCCGGGCAGCGGGCTGCCTTCGCGATCCCGGACGGTGCCCCAGACGCGAAGCGAGGGTCTCGGCGTCAACTCGACGACGATTTCCGGCATCCCGGGGCCGGCGTCGGCGGTCCGGGTCTCCGGCTTGTAGCCCTGCGCGTCGACGTCGAACTGAAGGTCGCCCTCGCTCAGGACGGCGTCGAGGCTGAAGCGTCCCTCCATGTCGGTGAGAACCGGGTCGGGGCCGTTGAAGTTGGAGCCGGACAGCCCGACGAAGCCGCGGGGTACCGGCACCTGTTGCGAATACCGGACGCGGGCGCCGGCGACGGCGAAGCCGGCGGTATTGACGACGCGCCCGCGGATAGGGAGTCCCAGGACGATTTCGAGGTCGCGGATGCACTCGAGTCCGCCGGCGAGCTCGATGCGGTTCTCCGTGAACTCCACCGAATCCGCATCGGCTTGTGGACCTCTGGCTCTGCGGTTGGCCACCCACCTTTCCGTCGCAAAGGGGACGTAGCCGGGAGCCATTGTCGTGACGATCCAGGTGCCGGCCGCCGCCGGCACGCTGAAGTTCCCGGCAGCGTCCGTGCGCGTTTCGACAGCGTCGGCCTTTTCCGGAATGGGCTCGTGGCTGAACGGGGTCAGACGAACGACGGCGTCCGGGACGGCGTGGCGCGAATCGCGGTCGAGCACCCTTCCCTTGAAAGTGGCCTGCATGGAAATTGGAGCGTGTTCTTCCCGCGCGCCCGATGCGTCGTTTCCCGGAGCCGCCGGCAATGTCGCGGCGTCCTCCGATGCCGCGAGCCGCGACAAGGGGCCACCCGCGCCGGAGACCTCTTCGCCCCCCGGCTCTCCGCGGCGGACGCGCAGCCTCCACGCCACGAACAACGTCAGCACCAGCGCTGCCATCACGCCCGCCGCCAGCCTCCGCGCGCGCGGTCCCGCCGCGACCGGGACCGGACCCGCGAGCGGCGTCTCCCTCGCAATCCGCTTCACCTCGCGCATCACCCGGTCGGGCGCGGGGTCCGCCGCCGCCGCCGAAAGCTCCGTCTCCAGTGCCGCGAGCGCCAGCGCCACGCCGGCTCCCGCGAGCGCCCGCTTCAGCCGCTCGTGAGCCGCATTCAGCCGCCACGCGACCGTCCCCTCGGGCACCCGCATCGCCGCCGCGATCTCGCCGTACGACAGTGCGTGCTCGTATCTCAGCCGCACCGTCCGCCGCAGGTCTTCGTCCAGCCCCTCCACGGCGCGCTTCACCCGTACCGTCCTCTCTTCACGCTCCATCATCGCCATCGGCGTCGGGCCTCCCTCGAATTCCATGGAAGCGGCGGGCGGGAGCGCAACGGCGGCGCGGCGGACATGCCGTGCCTTGTCGAGCGCGATGCGGTAGAGCCAACCTGCGAACGCGGCGGGTTCCCGGAGGGATCGAATGGAAGAGACCATTTCGCGGAACGTCTCCTGCGTCGCGTCCTCCGCGTCGGCCTCGTGCGCGAGTTCGGACCGGAGCAGGCGCCAGACGTCGCCATACACCGCGACCGCCAGCGTTTCCAGCGCTTCCCGATCCCCGGCTCGTGCCTTCCCGACCAGATCCTGGCTGACCTGCATCGTCCACCTCCCGATGTCCCGCCACCACAAGAATAGAGAAGGGAGCCCGGGATTCCTTTGCGGAATTTGCCAGGTTCTTCAGATCGTCACAAAACGCAGAGGCAATGCGACTTGCGTCACGATCAGGACCTCCCGCGGCACGCTTCCATGCGAGGCGGCTTCAGCCGGCTCTCAGGTAGACTGAGCCTTCAGATGAGCTTCGACCCGCAGGCGTTGTCCCGGCGCGATCGCGCCTTCGTCGAGCTCGCGCGCGCGCGCGGGTGGGTTTCGGACCAGGCGCTGGATGAGATTTCGTCCGAAGTCGCCGGCGACCTGGCGGAGGCCCTTCAGGCAGCGGGCCTTCTGACCGTGGAGCAGACGGTGTCCCTGTGGGAGGCGGTGGACGGGGTTCCCGGGGGTTCGATGCCGCGCGTGCCGGCGCCCGGGGTCAGGGAGGGCGAGGGGTTCGGGACGTACCGGCTGGTGAAGGAACTGGGACGCGGGGGAATGGGGGCGGTTTACCGCGCGGTGCACGGGGAGACGGGGCGGGAGGTGGCGCTCAAGGTGATGCTGCAGCCGGCGGCGGAGAGCGCGCCGGAGGCGGAGCGCTTCCGGCGCGAATCGGAGCTCGTCGCGCGGCTCGGCGGGCATCCGCACCTCGTCGCGATACACGAAGTCGGTGTGGTCGCGGATCGACTGTACTTCACGATGGACTATGTGGAAGGGCGCTCGGTGAAGCAGCGGATCGCGGAGGAGGGGCCTCTTCCGGGCCGCGAGGCCGCGCGGATCTGCGCGGAGATTGCGGGGGCGCTGGATTTCGTGCACCGGGCGGGTGTGGTGCACCGTGACGTGAAGCCGCACAACATGCTGCTGGACGCGGCGGGGAAGGCGTACCTGACGGACTTCGGCCTCGCGAAGGACATCGTGGGGCCGGGGGGGCTCACGGTGAGCGGGACGGCGCTGGGGACGCCGGCGTACATGAGTCCGGAGGTGGCGGCGCACGGGGGGCGGCGTGCGCAGCCGGCGTCCGACGTGTACTCGCTGGGGGCGTCGCTGTACGAGATGCTGACGGGGCGGTTCCCGTTCGCGGGGGCGACGGGGATGGAGCTGGTGAAGCTGGTGGTGGAGGCGGAGCCGCCGCCACCGCGGGCGATGCGCACGGGGATCCATCCCGATCTCGAGGTGATCTGCCTCCGGGCGATGCACCGGGACCCGGCGCGCCGCTACGGATCGGCGGGAGGCATGGAAGCGGACCTGCGGCGGTGGCTGGGGGGCGAGTCCATTCACGCGCGGCCGGTGGGTTCGCTCGAGCGGATGGCGACGCGGGCGCGGCGGCACCGCGCGGCGGTTGCGGCGGCGGCGGCTTCGGCCCTCGCGCTGCTCGCGATCGCTGCCTGGTCGGGGCGGGAGTGGTGGACCCGCGAGCAGGCGCGGCGCGCGGCGGACGAGGACCGCGCGGACCGGATCCGGCGCGTGACCCCGCTCGCCCAGGAGGGAGCCCTTCTCATCCGGCAGGCCGACGCCGCGGAGGCGAACGGGCGGCCGGCGGAGCGGAACGCCCTCGCGGAGCGCGCCGTGGCGGCGCTGCGCGCGGCCGTGGAAGTCCAGCCCGCGAACGCCGACCTGTGGTTCGACCTCGGCCGGGCGTGCCGCCGGGCCCGGCAGGCGCCGGAAGCGCTGGCGGCGCTCGAGGAGGCCGTCCGCCTCAACCCCGGGCACTCCCTCGCGTGGTTCGAACACGGGCTGATCGCGCAGGACGAGTTCCTCCGGCTCCGCGGGACGGTGTTCCGGAACGTGTGGCTGACGCGCCCCAACGTCGTCGGGTATCGCGTCACGAAGGAACCGACCTTTCACGTGGTCCGCGCCGGCGGGACCGGCGACACCGACACTCAGTGGCGGCAGGTCGCGGCGCGCGACTTCGGTCGCGTCCTCGCGACGGGCGCCGTCGCGGAGCGCGCCGCCTACGGGAAGGCAATGGGGCTCTACTTCGAGGAGAAGCACGAGGAGGCGCTGGCCGAGCTGGACCGCGCATTCGCGCTCAACCCGTATTTCGTCCCGGTTCTCCGCGCGCAGGCCGAGATCCGCGAGTGGCGCTCGAGCGACGCCCGCCAGGGGCTCCCCTGGCGCCGGCGCTACTACGAACTGCAGCCCCGGAATCCCGAGGCCGCGCTCGACTATGCCCTGTCGCTCGCCGTCCTCGGGGAGCGCGCCGAAGCCGCCCGAGTCGTCACGGAGATCATGGAAGGGCGCGAGGAACTCGAACTCCTCGTGCGCGCCGGCTGGATCCTCCTGTCCGCCAACCAGGTCGCCGCGGCCGGGGACTTCACCCGCCGCGCGACGGCCGCCGCACGCTCCGATCCCGAGAAACTCTACGCAGTCAACTTCACGTGGCTCTTCCTCCTCCAGGTCCGCCGACACGACGAAGCGCTCGCCCTCGTGGACGCCCACGCCGCCCTGCTCGGCCCGGAGAACGCCGCCGCGATGCGCGGGGAGACCTTCTCCGAGGGCGGCCGCCACGCCGACGCCGCGCGCGAGTACCGCCGGCTCCCGCCCCGCTCCGCGCTCTGGTCCGCGCACGCTTCCGACATCGCCTGGGCGGAGTGGATGTGCGGCAACACCGCCCGCGCGCTCGAGGCCGCGGACGCCGCCGTCGCCCACAGCGCCGCCGGGAACGCCCACACCCACCGCGGGATCGCCCGCCTCGAAAGCGGCCTCTACGCCGGAGCCCTGGAGGACTTCGAGGCCGCCCGCAAGGCCGATCCCTCCAACCCCAATTCCTACAGCAACACCGCCGCGACCCTCTTCATGCTCGACCGCTACGCCGAGGCCATGGAATTCCTCGAGCTCGGCTTCCTGCGGTCCCCCGTGCCGGAGGGGGTGAAGGAGCAGGTGAAGAAGTCCTTCGTGGGGCTCAAGAAGCGCGCGCGGGAGGCGGGGTCCGCGCTCGAGGCGGGGGACTGCGCGGAGAGCATCGTGGCGATGCTGCAGCTCGCGATCATGCAGGCCGGCGTGGACGCCGACTCGACAGCGGCGGCGCGCGAGGGACTGCGCGTGATGCTCTGGGCGCTTCAGGAGTTCTACTTCCGCAAGGACCTGCTCAAGCGCTCCGCAGGGGCGGGAGAGCGGCACCTGCGGATCCGCCGCTGCGGAAACGTGCTGTACAAGCAGGCGAGGGCGCTGGCGGCGCAGGGGAAGAAGGAGGAAGCGCTGGCGGAGCTGGAGGCGGCGCTGGAGGAGGGATTCGAGGACCGCGGGCGGCTCGACGGGGAGAAAGTGTTTGACGCACTGCGTCAAGAACCGCGGTTCGCCGCCGTGCGCGAGAAGTGCCGGTGAACCTCGATGACTTCTCCCGGATCGAATGGGAGCCCGGCACGCTATCCTTCCTGTCGGCCGCTTCTTCGGAGAGATCCCGTGTTGCGCGCGCTCGCCCTCCTCGCCCTCGCAGTCCCCGCTTCCGCCGAACCCGCCCAGCGCCTTCTCGAAAAAGTTCCCGACGGCATCGAATTCTCCGCCTTCGAGTGCTTCTTCAGTTCTGACGGCGCGCACTACGCCTACCGCGGGAAACAGGGCGGGAAAGCGCAACTGTTCTTCGACGGGAAGAGCACGGGGCAGGAGACCGGCGGCCTTTCAGTGCAGTTCAGCGACGGCGGGCGGTTCGCGTTCGCCGCCGCGCTGGGCGAGAAGATGTTTACGGTGGTGGACGGGAAGAAAGGCGAGCGATTCGACGCGGTCGGGGCGGGCGACCTCGTCTTCAGCCCGGACGGAAAGAGGTTCGCGTACCAGGGGATCCGCGGAGAGAAATGCGCGGTCATCGTGGACGGGAAAAAGGACCGGGATTTCGAGAGCGTGCAATGCTTCGTCTTCAGTGTGGACGGAAGGCACATCGCCTATGTCGCGCTTGCGGGCGGAAAGTACTGCATCGTGCTCGATGGAAAGAAAGGGGAGGATTTCGACGTGGTCGGGGTGCCCGTGTTCACGGCGGACGGGAAGGCGGTGATGTTCGGGGCGGTGAAGGGGAAGGAGATCTGGTGGAAAGTGGTGACCGTGGGGAAGTAGGCGAACGATCGGAGGAACGAGGGGGGGGTCGGGTCTGAAGCCCTTTCCGCAGATTCTCTGAACCTCCGCCTTTCCGGCCCGTTGGGATTCCCGGGGGACGTGCCCTGCCGGAGATACCTTATGCCTCCTTTCGTGCGAACGGCCGCCGCCTTCCTCTTCGCCGCTTCCGCCATCGCCGACGACGGAACCCGGCTGGAGTGGAAACTCAACGCCGGGGACGTCTTCGAAGTCACCTTGAAGACCACCGAGCATACCGGGCGGTCGGTGCGGATGCGGGACGCCGTGGAGAAGGACCTCGTCATCGAACCGGAGAAGTACGCGACGACGATCGCCCGAATGCGCCTGACGGTCCGCGGGGCGCACTCGGACGCGTCCGGCGATGTCAATGCCGACATCCACCTCCTTCACTTCGAAATCCGCCCGCCCGCCGGCTCGGCCGACAAGCCGATCGTCTACGAAGAAGCCGAGATGAAAGACCTCGACGACACGGCGGTCTTCATCAAAGGCGGTCCGATCCTCTTCGGGTACGGGGGATACAAGAAGGGTCCGAACGAGGTCTGGGCCTGGGCGTCGCGCCTTCCTGTCGAACTGGTGCCGGCCCTTCCCGAGGGCCCCGTAAAAGAGGGATCCTCCTGGGTGGCGTCGGCGCGGACAGAGATGGTGTACGGAAAGGAGCGGTTCGTGCTGGCGAAGCACGGCGCGACCGGGCAGACGTCGGCTTCGGCCATCACGGGCGCGAAACCCTCCCCTTATGATGCCGGCGCGGTCGGGCCGGGAAGGGAGTTCCTCAACCGGTTCGAGTATCGCCGGACGGCCGAATTCGATCCGGCGGCCGGGCACCTGAGATTCTGCGAAGTCGAGGAGCGCCGCGTGGCCCGGGTCGAAAAGTCCGACCTCGGGACGTTCGTCCACGCGTATTACTTCAAGAGCCGGCTTGAAGTCTCCCGCGCCGGAAAGTGACACGGGTCCGCCGCCGCGGTCGATCTTCAGTTCCTGCCAGACGCCGGTGTCTTAAAACGAGATTGTAGCCGCGAAATCGGGAGATTCTCTCTCTCCCGTACTCCCACCTGTCTGAGGGACGCAGCGGCAGGTTGAAACCTCGAAGTTCGCTCTCGTCGCCGTATCCGTTTCCATCCCTTCCGATCCGCGACTCCGCCGTTCTTATCCGGCTTTCATCCTGCTTTTCAACCTCATCACGTCTTTCTCCCCGTGAGCTTCTCCATCGCCTGCTTTTCTTCCGCGCGGATCGGTCCGAAGACCAGCGGGAGCCCGAGTGCGTGATCGCCGCTTCGGAGGATTAAAAGAGATAGGAACGGCGGGGTCGCTGATGAAAACGGGTGAAAAGGGATACTGCTGACGCTCGAACAGCAACTTCTCCCACTCCAGCAGGGCATCCGTCGACTCTCACTGGACACCTGCCGGGGTTCTCCCGACTTTCTTGCTATAGACTCCTTAAGATCGTTGACAACTTCCGAACGGGGTGAACTGCCGCAAGGATCCAGCGTTCAATCCGGAACGCCAACCCGGAGAACGCCCATGCGCTTTTCCCTCAGCGTACTTTCGAGCCTGCTGACCACGCTCCTCGCCCTGCCGGCCCGGGCGGAAGACGCCGCACCTCCCCGCTGGAGTTTCGCGGCCGGGGACGAGTTCGAATTCACGCTGAATTCGAAGCTCCGGTACGACTCGACCATAGGCGGTAGAACGGAATCCCGCGTCTCGGAGCTCAAGATGCGCTTCCGGTTCGCAGTAGCCAGAGTCGACGACAAGGGCGTCGCGACTGGCGGTGTGAAGATCGTCGAATCGGCTGGCACGGAGGAGGAGGCCGGCGATGGGTTCTATGCGGAGGAGCGGAGCTACAAGCGCGGCGGGAAGGCGCTCGCGGACTTCAAGGCCGAGGGAACGATGGATGCCGCCGGGAACTTCGCGCTTCCGCGGCGCGCCCTGGAGCCGCTGTTCGGGGTCGAGGATCCAGACATCCAGGTGGCGCGGATGATGCTGGCGTGGCCGGCGTCCAGCAAGGAAGGGAAAGCAGGATGGGTCGTGCCCGGCATTCGGCGCACGCCGATCTTCCCGTTGCTCGAAATCCCCGGATTCGAGATGAAGCTCGAAGAAACGAAGCCCGGCGTGACGGCAACGGGCAAACCGCAGAAGATCGACTGGGACGGCAAGTCGGAGCGGGGGGCGCTCCCGCCCGCCGAGTCCAAAGGCGCCGCGGTCCTGGAGGCGGATGCGGCGACCGGCACCACCACCTGCTCCGTCTCGGACGAGTTCTCGTGGTCCTACGTGGCGGGCGGCTTCGAAGGACAGGGCGACGAGAAGATCAGCGTGAAGGAAACGTTTGAGTCGACGGTCACGGTGAAACTCCTCCCGAAGTAACCGCTTCAGGAAACCGGATCGGGCTTACTTCAGCTTCTTGTCCGTGATCGGTGGCTTCGGCTCCCTGGTCTCCCGTTCCCGGTTGTAGTCGCGGATCGCCCGGATGTCCTCCAGGAGCGCGTCCGCGTCCTTGCCGCGGGCTGCCGGAAGCTGCGGGATCCCCTTGATTGCGGCGCACAGTTCCGCGAAGCCGTCGAGCATGGCAGGTCGGTCCGTGAACTGCCACACGCGGCGCGGCATCTCGTCGAAGAAATGGTCCAGCGGCCAGAGACGACCCGCGTCGTCCGCCGCCTCCGCCGCCTCCGCGAGCAGGCTCTTCAGCGTCGCGAGCGCCGTGCCCGACACATTCCCGTTCCCGTCGCGCAGCAGGCGGATGGACTCCGTCAACCGGACCATGCCCGGCGCGCCGTCCAGCCGCTTGAGCGCCTCCGCCTGGGACTTCGGGTCCGCGATGTGCAGCCCGAACTGCATCCACTCGCCGTCGCTCGCGCACGCAGGGAGTTTCTCCGCCGGGACGAACGTGAATGCGACGGGCTTCCCGGCCTCCGCGGGAACCGCCGCCGGCCCCTTCACCGCCAGCCCCTTCGCACTCACCTCGACCGTCCACGTGTACGCCGCGCTCAACATTCCTTCGTCCATGTGGACGCGCGGCGTGTCGAGCGCCACGGTGACGGTCAACTGGTGCGTCCCCTCGCCGAAGTCCGCGCCTTTCACCCTGAGCTGATGGCGCACCGGCCCCGGCTCCTTCGGCTTCGGCTCGATCACCTTCAGTTTTTTCGCGTCCACGCGACGCCCGTCGAGGTACCACGCCACGCGCGCCGCGGGACCTGTTGCGCCCATGGGAAGCGGAACGACTTCGAAATCGACGGACTCGTTCAGGGCGATTTTCTGAAGTGTCCAGACGGGCGCGACGGAGAGGATCGGCGGGAAAAACCTGTACAGGCCCAGCTCGCAGATTTCGGTGCAGACGCGGCAGAACTCCTTCCCCTTCCCGCGCTGCATGTGACACAGCTCCTCCGCCCGGTAGACGCCGTCGGGGTAGGTCGCCCCGCCTTCGTAGCACCGGACGTTGTCCTCCCACACGAACGGCTTCCCTCGTTTCTCTCCCCGGTAGACGGCCTCCGGGATGTTCCAGTGGTGCCATTTCGTCCGGTAGACGTTTTTCTGCAGCGTGGCATTCCAGGTCTGCTCGATGCCCTCCGGAGGCGGTCCCGCGCCGGACTGCTTCTCATCCACGTACTCGTCGACCAGGTTGATGTAGTGGTGACCGAATTCGTGAACGACAAGCGAGCCCTGGTGGACTTTTGCGGTGCTCAGCAGCACGAACGCGCCGGAATTGGCGCTCGCGACGAATTTCTCGTTCGTGTTGAGGACGACGAGGATGTAGTCCGCCTCCGGTACGGCGGCGACGACGAGGTCGATGGCCTTCTTCGTGTCGCACTGGAGGAGTTTCCCGCCGGGAAACGCCCGCAGGCTGCCGCCGAGAGCGGTGTCGATCTTCGCTTCGTCCGACGAATAGCCCGATTCCTTCGAGATCAGGTCGATGCGGTGAATCCGGATGCGCGCCGCGTGCGCGTCGAACGGGCGCGTCGCGAAATTCGCGGCCATCCGGTCCGCGATCGGTTTCCAGGCGGCCTGCTGGTCCTTCGTGAACCCGTCCGCGACCAGAGCGATATCCACGACGCGCCCCGGATCGGCCTCGCCTCCGAGCGTCGCCACCTCCACGACGCCGAGGTCCGCGAGCGCTTTGCGCCGCTCGGCGGCCGCCTCCTCCAGCGACGCCTGATGCGCCTTCTCTTCCTCCTTCGCCTTCAAAGCGCGCGCCTTCAGCGCATCCTGGGCAGGTTCCTCTGCGGCCGCGACGGCCGCGGCGGCCACGAGCAGCAGGCTACCCGGGATTCCTCGCGCCACGCGGCACCTCGCAATGGAAGTCTGACGGTGCGTCCGGTTCGTCGGGAGGACCTTCGTATGGGCGCCCGGGTCGACCGACGAAACCTCCCGGACCGGTCTCTCTTCAAACTCCGGAGCCTAAGGCTTACCCGCCGGCAGGACGACGATTCCCGCTTCGGTAAGCACGCACACATGGGCACCCGCGGCGCGGACTTCGAGGGCACCGGGCACCTCCTCGGTCCAGAGGACCTGCATGTCCGAGAGGCGGGTTGCGATGACCTTGTCGCCATCGACGGAATACGCCACGTCCACGGCGAAGTCGCTCTGGGTGCCGGGGAGTTTGAGCGTGCGGAGATGCGCCTGGCGGCGGAGGTCGTAGACGCAGTAGTCGGGCCCGTTGATGTTGCGGCAGTAAGCGAGGTCGCCATCGACGACGCGGATGTAGTCGAACCACTCCTTCACGGACTCGATGCGCCAGACCTCCTTGCGCGTCGGCACGTGAATTTCCAGGAGGAATCCCGAGTAGCGGCTGACGAAGTACGCGTGCTCGCCCGACACGTCGACGTCCTCCAGGACTCCGCTGACCTCGATGGCCGTGTGTTTCCGGCCGGACGGGATGTCGAGAATCTCGATCACCCCGGCACGGGTGGCGACGGCAAGAGTGTCCTTCCAGGCGGCCGAGCAGACGGCGGCAGCGCCGGTGGCGACGAAGTGAGTCCGTTTTTCCGAGGCGAGGTCGTAGACGGCGACGCCCTTGTCGCCGGAGATGAACGCCCGCCCGCCCTGGACGCTCAAGTGCCGACCTTTCTCGGCCACGACCGTCCGCAGGACCTTTCCCTGGGCGGGATCCAGGACGGCAATGCCGTCGCCTGCGAGGACATAGACGGTTTCTCCGTCGCGGTGGAAGGACTTGTCCTTGCCGGGCAGGGCGATCCCGGTGCGAGCGGACGGAGGCGGAGCCTTCGTTTCGGGCTCAGCCCCGGGCTGATCCCTGGGTTCGTCGGATGCGCAGCCGAGCACGAGGAGCAGGGGGAGGAGTCGTTTCATGGGCGAAAGTTAGCGAAGGCGGGTCATGGCTGTAAAGCAAATGGAAGCTGAATCGTGGGTCCCGGCGCTCTACGCACGCATGGCGGCCCGCCTGGGGGAGCACCCGGGACGCTGAGGCGAGGCGCGAACGGCCTGCCCTGCGATGGACCGCAGGGCCGGCGAAATTCGTTTCCGTCGGAATCGAATCGGTCCGGACTTCGCTTCAGCAACCATGCGGCCCGGCTTAGAATCCGCCCATGACCCGGGACCTCAATCCTCAGGCGCAGCAGATGGCCGACGAGTCGATGCGGCGCAACCTCGCGGCGCAGATCGAGTGCATCTGGCCGCAGGAGAAACGGCTTTTCGAACGGTACGGGCTGGCGGACGACATCCGGATCCTCGACGCGGGGTGCGGGACGGGCGAAGCGTCGGGGCGGCTGGCGGAGCTGTATCCGCGGGCGTCCGTGGTCGGGGTGGACATCCTGGACGGCCACCTGGACCTGGCGCGCGCGCGGCTCGCGCGGCTGGGCGGACGCGTCCGCTTCGAGAACCGGTCGGTCTTCCGGCTGGGGCTGCCCGACGCGAGCTTCGACCTGGTCGCCTGCCGGCACGTGATCCAGGCCATTCCCGACGCGGACCGCGCGCTGGCCGAGCTGGCGCGCGTGACGCGGCCGGGCGGCCGGCTGCACGTGATCGCCGAGGACTACGGGATGATCCGCTTCCCCAGGCGGACGCTCGAGCCGGACGAGCTCTGGCGCGCGGTGTGCGGAGAGTTCGGGCCGGCGCTGGGGATCGATCTGTGCGTCGGGCGGAGCTGTCCGGCCATCCTGCGCCGGCTGGGCCTGCGGGACGTGACCGTAGATTTCGTCGTCGTCGATCCCCTGCGCGTGCCACGGGAGCTGTTCGCGGAGATCTGGACCGCGTGGCGGGACGGCTACAGCGAAGCGATCGGCAGAAGGACGTCGCTTTCCGAGGCCGAGGTGCGCGCGCACTTCGACGACCAGATCGCCACGATCCGCGATCCCGGCGGATACGGGGTGTGGCTGGTGCCGGTCGTGTCGGGGGTCGTGGAGGCACGAGAAGGGGAACCATCGCGCCCGCTTCGCGTCAAACGCGCACCATGAAACGCCTCATCCTGCTCCTTGCCCTGGCCGCTCTTCCGATGGTCCCGCTCCGGTCGGATCCCGAGGGGGCCCCGAGGCGCGACGCGCAGGCGACGAGGTACCTCGCGGATCGAGTGGCCTCGCATCTGCTTTCGGAGGACGGCGAAGTCCGGTCGCGCGCGGGCGAGGAGCTGGTCCGAGGGATGCCGGCGAACGAGGAGGTTTTCGAAGCGCTGATTCTCTACGCGGATCCGAAAGTCCGGGAATACGCGATTTCCCTGGCCGGAAATCTCGGGGCCGCGGGGGGAAGGCTGGTGCCGGCGATCCTGAAAGTGCTCTCCGATCCCGACGACGTCTGCCGGTGGCGCGCGGCCTACGAACTCGGGCGGATCGGGCCCGCCGCGAAGGACGCCGCCCCCGAACTCGTGCGCCAGATGCTCGACCCGTCGTTCCGGAACCAGGTCGCCGCGACGTGGGCGGTGGCGGCTCTCGGCGAAGGGGCCCGCGACGCGCTCGTCGAGCAGCTCCGCGAGCCGTCGCCCCTCCTCGCGGCGCGCGCGTTCGACAAGCTCTCCGGCCCGGGAGTTCAGATCAAGGGAGGCGATGCCTGCGCCGTCGGAGCGCTGGTCCACGCCCTGCGCAAGCACCCCGAGCCGGCGATCCGCGGGCAGGCCGCGCGCGTGATCCGGCGGCTCCACTTGGGCACGCCGGACGAAGAACGCGCGCTCATCGAGGCGGCGCTCGACGACGAATCCCCCGACGTGCGGATCGCCGCGGCGCAGGCGCTCGCCACGGCCGCCGCCGAACGCCGCCCCGACATCGTCCGCGGCCTCCGCGAGGGCCGGCACGACCCGGATCCGAAGGCGCGCGCGGCGATCCTGGAAGCGCTGAAGAGTCTCGGCGCGGGCGAGGAGGACCTCAAGTGAAGCGCCTCGCCGCGATCGCCCTGGTCGTCGCCGTGTCGGCCTGCGATCGCGGGCCCGCAAAGAAAGCTCCCCCCGCACCGAAGCCGCCGGTGACCCGCACGACGCCGGTCCAGACGCCCCCACAGCCGCGAACCGTCGAGGACTGGCTCCGCGAACTCGACTCGCCCGACCCGCTTCGCCGCCGGCAGGCACAGGACGTCCTCCGGCAGCTGAATGAAAACGTGCTCCCGACGCTGATCCCCGCGCTGGCCGATCCGGACCATGAAAAACGCCGCGCCGCCATCGAGGCGATCAGCCAGCTCGGCAGCGCCGCCGCCCCCGCTGCTTCCGCCCTCGCCCGCGCCGCGATGGACGGCTCGCAGGAAACGGCGTGGTCCGTCACCCCGATCCTCGTCCGAAAGCTGGGCGCCGCCGGCGAAACCGCCCTCGTCGAAGCCCTGCGCGAGCCCGACACCGCCAAAGCGCTTCTCCTCTTCTCCTCGATCGACAACACCGACCGGACCGGCACGCAGGACTTCGCCGTCTGGATCCTGGAGCGCGCACTCCGCACCCACGCCGAACCCGCCGTCCGCCGGCAGGCCGTCGCGGTGCTCACCCGGCTCGAATGCGACCGCGCGCTCGCCTGCGCCACCGTTCTCCACGCCCTCCTCGAGGACGCCGACCCCGGCGTCCGCGCCGCCTGCGCCAGGTTCCTCGGCCGGCTCTCCAGCGACGACGACGACCTCCGCGAAGCCGCCATGCCCGCCCTCCGCGAAGCCGCGAACGACTCGGACCCCGCCGTTTCCCGCGCGGTCACGATCGCCATCACGCGCGGCGCCCCCGGCGGGCGTTTCCAGGCCGAAAACGACGCCCGGCGCAGGGAAGAAGAAGCGGCCATCCTGGAGAAGCAGGGGCGGATCGAGGAAGCGGCCGTCGTGGTGAAAGCGCTTCTCGAGGACTACGACGACGACACTCACGCCGAAGCCTGGCGGCAGGCGCTGGAGCGGTACCGGAAAGCCCCGGGCGGGAAATAGGCGGGGACGACCGCGAGAGTCGCGCGGCCACGTTCGGTTTTCGCTCAAACTCCGGACGGCAAAGCACTTCCTGAGCACGTGAAAAAATCGATCGCAGGAGCGGGCGTGGAAACGAGAGCGCCCCGCCCGGTCCACCCGGGCGGGGCCTCCGCAGACTATTTCGGCTTGAGCAGTGCCGAAGCCCGTTTCAGCGCCTCGTCGAACGCCGCCTTCTGACCACCGGGGAGCCGGGCGGAGATCTTGACCTTGTCTTTCCCGGTGCCCAGCGTCCCCTCTGAGAGGGCCCGCGCCAGCGGGGTCCAGGCCTCCAGAACCTGCGCCGCCTCCGCGCTCTTCGGGTGAGCCTCGGCCAGTTCGACGACGGCCGGGTACGTCTCGAGGAGGAACTCGGCCCAGCGCGCGGACGTGGTCGGGTACTTGTCCGAAGGGAATGCCTGCACCTGCACGCCCTCGGCCGAAATGACGGCCCCGGCGACGGCGGCCTTGAGCGCGCCGCACGCGTGGGCGAGTTCTTCGTCCGTCATCGTCGTGCGTCCGTTGCGCGAGGCGGCCTCCAGCCGGCGCGCGCACATCCGGAACTTCGCGCCCAGGTACTGCTCCGCCGGGGACACCAGCTCCTCGACTTCCGCTTCCCAGGAATGATCGGAATCGTAGCCGATGCGGATGTCGTCCGCGGCGGTCGGCTCGAGGTTCTCGAACGTCCAGGTCCAGACGTCGCCTTCGCGCGACAACCCCCGCGTCGGGGAGACGGCGAAGACGTGCGATGCCGGCATGTTCTTCGTGCGCAGCCGGACGACGGCTTTCCCGATCGGATTTTTCCAGGGCGCGCCGGTGTGGAGGACGTAACTCGTCTCCACGCCCGTGTACATCCGGTGGTGAAGGTCCACTTCGTAGTGCACGACGTGGCGGCACGGCGACTTAGCCGCGTAGTTCGCCTTCCAGACGTACCAGTAGTCGCCGGGTTCGTCGGCGCCGCCGCCGCGCCTCTTCTCCCCGCCGAGTCTCCCGAGATTCACGAGCTCGAAGTCCACCGCCTTCCCGTCTACTTCCACCCGGAAATCCCGCATGTTCGGCCAGGGACCGACCGGGAACCCTTCCTCGATTTCGACCGCCTCGCCCGCATTCGTCATCTGAAACACCGCGTCCACGACGAGCTTCTCGTGCCGCTCCTCCCCCGTCGCCTCGATCGTCACGTCGACTTCCTCCGACGTCATCTCGATCTCCAGCCCCGCCATGTCCCCGCGCGCGTCCATGCCCCCCGCGTACATCCGCGGTTTCGGGCCGATGTCGGCGCGGGCGGAAAGGACGGACCCCAGCAAAGCCAGCACGACGGCGATCGTCCTCATTTCGTTTCTCCTGTGATTCAGGTTTCACGGGCAAGGACAATCGAGAAGGGTCGATCCCGCGGAGATTCCGGATTATTCGGGGAGGAGGACGAGGTTTTCGTGGACCTTACGAAGTGCCGGCTCGTCGGCGGAGGGTGAGGCGAGGAGGACCGCGAAGCCGTGGCACTCGGCGACCAGGCGGGTCCAGCCGGGCGGGAGCGGGACGGTTTCGAGCCAGGCGGCGGACTCGCGGGGGGCCTGGAGGAGGATCATCTCCCCGGCGTCGCCGGCGTAGCGCTGCCAGAGGACATCCGCGGGGGGGCCGCCGGGGGCGGCGCGCAGGACGGCGGCGCGGGCCAGGGAGAGCGGCCCGGGGAGCATCGCGGGGCGGATCCCGCGCAAGCCCGCCTGTCGGGCGACCGGAGCCAGCCAGGCGCTCTCGGCGGTGCCGCGACCACCGCCGCCCAAGCGGGACGGGCCGGCCGGACGCACGTCGCCGGGACCCAGCGGCGGCCCTGACGGCTTCTCCGGCCGCAGATCGGCGAGCACGTCCGCAAGGGTGAGGCGGGAGGACCGGGGGCCGGCGAGGGTCTCCCTGTCTCCGGGGCGAACGACCGGTGAAGTGCGCGACAGGAGGCGCAGTCCGCCGAAGACGGCGACGCCGGCCGTGAGGAGAACGGCGGCCGCGAGGGCCGACCGCCGCACGATCCAGCGGCGCCCGGAGCCCTGCGCCGCCTGGAAAACCCGCCGGCGGCGTTCCTCCGAGGGAGCCGGAACCGCCGCCCGCAAAACGGCCAGGGCCGCTTCCAGCCCGGCCAGTTCCGCGCGCGCCTCCTTCGACTCCGACAGCGCACGGTCCAGATCCGCAGCCCCCGGCAGGCCTTCGCCCGCCGCCCGCGCCGCCAGCGCATCCCTGAGCGAGTCGTTCATCGTCCGTCCTCCGAGAGTTCCCTGAGAAGCGGCGCGACCGACCGCAGCCCGCGCGCGAAGAGCCGCGCCGCGGCGTCCTCGGAGACGTCGAGGATCCGCGCGATCTCGACCCAGGAGGCGCCGCCCCAGACCTTGAGCGTCACGGCCTCCCGCTCGGCCTCCGCCAGTCCGGCGAGAGCCGCTCGCACCCTCGCGTGGATCTCCGAACGCTCGAGCGAAGGGTCGGGCCCCGCGGCGTCCGGGGCGCGTTCCCCCGCGGCGCGCAGGGCCCGCCGTTCCACTTCTTTCCGCTTGAAGAAGTTCGCCGCCATGTTGTGGGCCGTCCGGAAAACCCAGCCTTCGGGCCGATCAAGGAAGCGTACCGACAGCCATTCCCGATGCAGCGCCAGCCCCACTTCCTGGAAGAGGTCCTCGGCGTCCTCGCGGCGGCCGAGGAGGCTCCACAGGTACGCCATGAGACGCGGCTCCACCCGCGCGAGAAACGCGGCAAAGTCGGTCCCGGCGAAGGCGGTTCCTGGGGGCTCCATCGTCAGCACGCGACATCAAAGACAACTGGGGCCGGGAAATCCCGCGGAAATTCCGGGCCCCCCGGGTAGAGGGCTCCCTCCGGCTGTTTTTTCGAACTCGGGAGCCGTTCTATCGTCTAATCGAGGGGGAAACGCCATCCGGAGAGCCGCCATGGTCCGTACCTTCGGCCAGATCCTCATTCTCGCCCTGGTCCTTGCAAGCGCCGCGCCCGCCGAGCCGCCCGCCGAGGCGCAGATCGCCGCCGCCGTCGCCGAACTGGGAGACGACCTGCCGGACGTGCGCATCGCGGCGCGCCTCCGCCTGACGGCGTGGGGAAAGGCCGATCCGGACCGCGTCCTCGCAAAACTCCCTGAGTCGCATGCAGACCCCGAGGTGGATGCCTCGCTGCACACCGTCCGGAACGAGATCTCGATCGCCGTCGAGTCGCGCGACCGCCGCGTCGACTCGCTCGAACACGCGGGAGCCCTTCACCGCAAGGCGACCCTGACCCTGCTGGACAACCTCGAAGACGCCGCCTTCCTCGCGCCCGCCGAGCGCGACCCTTCCGAGCTCCCCACGACCGACGGCGTGCTCACGCCCTTCATCATGGAGTTCGGCGCCGACAAGCCCCGCGCGATGCGCATCATGGAGACCTGCCTCGCCTCGCGCCGCCTCTCCATCCGCCGCATCGCGATCCGCATCCTCTATTACCACGGCACCCTCGAGAACAGGAAAGACGTCCGCAAGGCCCTCACGGACGACGACGCCTACGTCCGCGGCGCGGCCGCACAGGCGCTTGCGAAGTTCGGGGACCGCGAAGCGCTCGCGGACATCCGCCCTCTCTGCAAGGACGCGGTCGACTTCGTCCGCTATCACGGCGTCCTCGCCCTGCGCCAGCTCGGGGACCGCGAGTGCATGTCCGACCTCGTCGCGCTCCTCGAAAACCCCGAGCCTCAGGCGCGCGCGTGGGCGGCCGGTGAACTCGAGAAGGAGGGGTTCCGCTGGGATCCGGAAGCGGAGAAAGCGAAGGCGGCGAAGCGGTGGTGGGAGGAGAGCAAGAAACGCTGACTTGGAGGCGGGATCATGTAGCCGCAAACGCAGGGCGGCGCGGGCCCATTAATATGTAAGAAACTGGCGATTATTGCCAGTATCATACGTCCGTGCAACGTCTGACGGAAACTGCAATTGGAAAAGCACCCACCGGCATCTTCTCCAGGCCAGAGGTGGCTTGCTGGATGGGGGGCAGCCCTGGCCGGCAATTCAGCCTGCTCAAGCGGGCCATGGCAAGCGGCGAAGTCGTGCGGATCCACCGCGGACTGTACTGCCTCGCAGCCAAGTACATGCGGCACAAGGTCGATCCCCTCGTCCTGGCCCAGCGGATCTACGGCCCGGGCTACATCAGCCTGGAAACAGCCCTGTCCTGGCACGGCTGGATCCCCGAAGCCGTCTATGCGACCACCAGCGTGTCGCTGGACCGCTCTCGCGAAATCGACACGCCGCTCGGGCATTTCAGTTTCACACGTGTTCCACAGACCACTTTCTACGCCGAGGTGTTCCGCGTGGAGACGAATGGAAGCGGCAGCTTTCTGTTGGCGTCGCCGCTGAAGGCACTCGTCGACTACGTCTACGTGCACCATTGCGACTGGACCTCGGCCCGACCAGTCGTCGAGAGCCTGCGTGTCGACGAAGGTCTGCTCTCCGGCGTGGACGCCACGGCGGTTGATCGACTCCTGGCCAACTACGCTTCCCGGAGAGTGCGGCGGTTCCTCCAGGGTTTGAGAAGGGACTTGAGACGATGAGCGTGAAGATGATCCAGGACCGGCTGGACGATTATGGATGCCGATCGACCCTGGAAGAGGAACAGGCCCTGCGCGAGATCACCCAGGAGATCGTCCTGGCGGCGTTGGGAAGAACTGACTTCTTCCAGAAGACCGCATTCCAGGGAGGGACCTGCCTTCGCGTCTTTCATGGCGTCAACCGGTTCTCCGAGGACCTGGACTTTGCCTTGCAGTCGGCGGATGGGTCCTTTGTTCTCAAGTCCTACCTGGTGACCCTCGCCAGGGAGTTGATGGCCTATGGGTATGACCTTGAGATAGACGATCGCTCGAAGGTGGACCAGGCCGTCCGCATGGCCTTCGTGAAAGACGACTCGCTGGGAAACCTGCTTCGGCTCAACTACAAGCCCGCAACGGGACCGTCCCGCAAGCTGCGGATCAAGCTGGAGGTGGATTGCGACCCGCCCGGCGGCGCCTCGTTCGAGATGAAGTACCTGGACTTCCCGTTCCCGTCAGCCGTCTGCACGTTCGATCTGCCCAGCCTCTTCGCAGGCAAGCTCCACGCCTTGCTGTGCCGCGAATACCTGAAAGGTCGGGATTGGTACGACTTCATCTGGTACACGGCCCGCAGGATTACGATCAACCACGGCCTCCTTTCGTCGGCGCTGACGCAGATGGGCCCGTGGAAAGGCCGGCAGATCCGGACGGATCGCGACTGGTGCGTTGGACAACTGAAGGCGAAGATCGAGGCGGCAGACTGGGCGCAGGCCCGCCAGGACGTCCGGCGTTTTGTGAAGCCCATCGAACTGCCGTCGCTGGATCTCTGGAGCCGTGACTTCTTCGTGGCCCAGTGCGCGAAGCTGGTTTGAGCGGAATCTTCTACGGGACCCCACGGTGACGGCTTTCAGATCATGAGCCGGATGCGAAATGACGGATTTCACCGCGAAAGAAGAGGGGACCATGAGATTCCGAACCGTGAAAGGCATGGCCGTTTGCGCGGCCGCGTCGGCGCTGGCGCTTCTCATCGGCGGCACGTCGCAGTCCGAGGATCCCGGGGAGACCGCGGGCCGGGGCGGCTACGTGATTGTGACGGACATCGCGGAGTCCGATGCGTGGTACGAGGCGGTGAGCGTGCTCGCGAAGCACAGGGATGCGACGGTGGTCACCTTCGACCCGGAGCGGCTGGATGACCTGGGGGCGAGTCTCGCGAAGCTCCAGCCCCGGTTCGTCGCCGTCGTGGTCAAGCCCGAAGTCATCGACACGAACTTCATCAGACGGTTTCTGATGATGAGCACGCGCCTCGATGACGACCCCTTCTGCGACTTCGCCTGCGGCTACATCACCGGTGCCACGGCCGGAGACGCCGTGAAGTTCGTCAGGAACATGATGAAGGCGGAGGCGGAGGGATTGCCGGAGAAGTTCACGTACACCTGCGTGACCAGCGGCAAGAGCGGCGCCGGAAAGGGGTCCGACCCGGCCTGGCTCAACGCGGCGGGGTACGAGACGGCCCGCGTGGCGATGGGATACAAAGACGACCGGGATGTGCTGAAGGGATTCCTCCGCGAGCACCTACCGGACCTCGAAGGCCAGGGCCTGATCAAGATGACCGGCTGCGGCGACCCGGAGCGCATCTGGCTTTTCGAGGACAGGAGGAATAGCCAGCGTGAGAAGCACTGGCCCTACGATCCGAAGAAGGTCGGCCAGAATCCGGGTGACGAGATGTTCTGGATCGACACCGCGACGCTGAAGGGCCTGAATCTGTATCCGGCGGTGCTCACCAGCGGCACATGCCACTGCGGCTCACTCAGACGCGTGTACGTGGAGGGCGACATCGTTTCCACGTTCGGCAGATCGGACAAGGTCGAGGTTTACGAGATGCCTGCGGAGAAGAGTCTCGGGTTGGCCTGGCTCTCGGCAGGGATCACCGCGGCGATTCTGCCGGTCGGACCCAATCACGGCTGGCGGACGGACGTCGAGGTGCTCCGCATGTACTCCACGGGCGCGCCGCTGGGCGAGGTGATGAGGTCCTGCTACGACGAACTGGTGCTGGCTTACGGCGGGGAGATCAAGCTGGGTCTGTACGACGTCGAGGCCGGGCGCGATGCGGACGCCGACGTCACGGCGATGATGCGCGGAGGCGCCGCGAACCGCGTTCTCTTCGGCGACCCCGCATTCGCGCCGTTCCGGAAGCTCGATGTCGCTCCGCTGGCCGTGAGTGAGCTCGCAAAAGCCGGCGACGGTTCGTATTCCGTCGAGTGTGAAGTGCTCAATCCGAACGCGCCGGACTGGGTGGACCAGTTCGACTGCGGGCAATACCGCTCGCGCGTCTTCTTCACTGTGGACCTTCCGGAGGAACTTGCCGCCTCCGGCCTGCGCAGCGTCGGGCCGGCCGGCGAACCGACGGCCATGGAAGAGGTGCGCTGGGCGGAAGAACGCGACGGAAAACGCGTGCGGCTGCACATCGGGGCCTTCGCGTCCAAAGACGCGTACAAGGACGGACTCGGCGCGAGCAAGGGGCAGAAACTGCTCTTCCGGCTCGAACCCGCACAGAACGAAAAAGAACGTCGCCGAATCGGCTCGACCGGCCCCACGCACAAACCCGAAAACGAGACAACGCAGCCGGAAGCTCCCGCGCTGGATGCGGGCGCACTCGCCGAAAAGGCCCTCGATTCACCCTGGGGCTACGAATGGACGAAGTGGAAGTTCCAGGACGTTCTCGACTTCATCGTGAAAGTCAACGAGTCCTACGGGAAGAACCTCGGCGTCCAGAGGGTGGGCAAGATCGCCTTCGAGCTCGACGAGAGCGCCCGTCCTGCCGCCGAGAAGATCGTCAGCCTGAAACTCGAATCCGAGTCGCTCCGCGGCGGCCTCGACCGCCTGTGCGAGGAACTCGGCCTGTCCTATGAGCTGGACAAGAACCGCGGTGTGCTGCGGTTCACAAAGAAGAAATGAAAACAGGAGCTTGCGCGATGAAGCCAGCATGCAGCAGCCGGCCCGGGAGGCGGAGTCTGGCGGACTTCGGACGTATTCTGGCCGCCCTCGCCGGCGTCCTGCTCCTGGTGTGTTCGGCCACGCGGCCGACGTTTGCCGAGGGGGAGCCGCCGACCCAGCCGCAATCCGCCGGGACGGCGGTCATGGTCGCCCTCGACAGTGACTGGCCGGCATTTCTCGAGGCCGTGCCCGCCGCGCTGTCCTACAACGCCTGGGACAGGCTCGACAAGCGACCCTTCATCTCCGTTCCAGACCTCAGCCCGTACAACATCGACATCGAGACCCACATCCGGGATTCGAAACTGGTCCTCAGGGCCGAAGGCGACTCGAAGGACGCGATCCCCACGGTGCAGGAATCTGTTGAGGAACTGCGCCAGAAAATCCGCCTGCCGAACCTGACGCAGCAGCTGGAGCTCCTGTCTTCGGAAGGGCTCGACGGTGTGTCCGCCACCCTGCACCACATCGCCAGCGGTGCGGACCACAAGGTGGAGCCGGGTTTCGCGCTTCCCAGGCCGCCCGGAGGAGAGTGGCTTCTGGTCCTCCGGATGAAGACCACCGAGGCTCCCAAGGGCGTCCTGAGACTGCGGTTCCGGGTCTCCGGCTGGGACCTCGATGTGCTCGACAGATTCATGAAGGATTACGGCGCGACCAGGATCCTCGCGATGAGCCGCCTGCCGGCTCCCGTGCAGGATTACCTGTCGGGACGCTACGACCTCGTACCGGGCGATCCCTTCCTGCTCCGCGGAGAGAAGGCCGCCGCCGTCGTGATCTCGACTTCGTACCCATCGGCCCTGGTCGGCGCGCAGATCGCGGGCCTCGACGGCGTTCCGCATGTGGTTCACACGGACTCGATCGAGAGAACGGCCCGGAAAATCGCCGACATCGGACCGAAGAGTGCGACGGTCATCTGCGATGAGGGAAGCGAAGACGGCAAGCGGCTTGTGACGGCGCTTGCGGCGAACCCCGGGCTGTCGCACGTGGCGTTCACCGTGGTCACGCATCTCGAGGCCGAAAAGAACGCCTGCGACCGGCACACCATCAGCAACGCGGTCGTCGTCAATCCGCGGGACCTCGGGTTCCCGTCGCACTACTCCTATCCGCGGTCGTCCCTCGCCGCCCCGATCTATGCGATCTTCAGAAGGTCCGCGATCGTGTTCGTCACCGGCGGCGACCTGAAAGGATTCGAGGACAGCCGGACGCTGGAGAACATCTACTTCGGGGTGAACGGATTCCTGTGCGCCTTCCAGTGGGAAGACATCGCCAGGACTCGCAAGGAGATCATCGACGGGCTGAATCACTTCGGCATCGGCGCCCCGAACGAGCCCTACCTGACTCTTCTCGGCGGCGACCACAGCATCCCCTGCACCTTTTTTGCCGGAGGGGCGTGGCCGAAGGAGGATTTCCCGCTGATCACCTTCCAGAAGGACGCGGTCCTTTTCGCCGATGCTTCGGTCTACGCGAACATTGACGAGGACGGCCTGATGGACGCCGCGGTCGGCCGGATCATCGGCAACACGGACGAAATCACGTCCTATCTCGGTCGCGTGATGTTCAGGGAGCGGATGGAAGACGCGGAGAGATACAGGGCGAACAAGGCCCTGCTGGTCTTCGGCTCCTGGGGGAATGAGCGGGGCGAGCCCGGCGAGGAGACGGCCGAGGAGGAGGCCACCCGGCTGCTGAAGGCCGCGGGCGGATATGACTGCGCATCGTTCGTCGGTTCGACCTGGGGCGGGGATTTTCTGCGGCACATCGGCGGAGCGCGGGTTTTCTTCGCGAACGACTTCGGCTACCACAACGCCGGATGGGGCTGGTCCAGCTACGCCCACAAGGGCTACCAGGGGCCCGAGAGCAACTACAACACGCAGAATTTCCCCATGGATTTCGACGCGGGCTACTGCGTCGCCAGCTCGAACGGATGCGCGACGTGCGACGACAAGAACCGCGACAACCTGCACTACGGGGGCAATTCCATTCCGCTGGGCCTGCTGTTCTTCCGCAACGGGGCGCTCGGATATTTCGGCATGCCTCATGCCGCCCTGGCCGAGATCACGACGCCTCTTGAAGGGATCTCGAAAGACCTCACTCTGGGCGAGGCGATCCAGAAGCACGTCAATGACAGATTGAACAATCCGAAGGGCGGCGGTCTTTTCGGTGGCCGGGACAACTGGATCGGCGAGGTCCCCGGCTACGACACGCTCCAGACGACTCATCCGGTCCTCTTCCCGCTGACGAAACAGGACGCGCTGGTGCTTTTCGGCGACCCGCAGGAGTTCCTGTTCAGGCCCGCCGCGGGAGAGCCGATCGACGTCGCCCGGAAAGCGGCCAACTACCTGATCGCCCACGCGGCCAAATCCAGGGACGGCTGGAACCTCACCGGCGAGGAGAAGGAAGCCGAGGCCGCCTACGGGCAGTCCACGGCGGGCGCGGGGATTTTCATGGTCCATCTCTACAACGCGACGAAGGATCGGCGGTACCTCGAGTGCGCCGTGAAGGCGGCCGAGTGGGTTGCGCACGTGACCGAGAAGGACGACGACCGCGTTCCCGGGCTTTTCGTGGGCGATTCCGGGAAGGGGCTACTGTATCTCGAGCTCGCCCGTGCCACCGGGGAGAAGAAGTACCTGGAGATGGCCGACGGGCTCGTCCGGCACTTTGCCGGAGACTGGGTCTACAAGGAGAACAAGCAGCCGTACTGGACGACGGACGTGTACTGCGGCGCGGCCGGACACATCCTGTTCCTGATCGAGATGAACGCCGCGAAGCCCGACCCGTTCTACGTCCAGGAAGCCCGGCGGGCCGGCGATTTCCTCGTCAAATGGGCCGAGCCCGCAGGCAAGGACGCGTGGTGGTGGACGATGGAACCATGGGACGCTTCGGCGAAGGAGCTTCACTACACGGGCTTTGCGCACGGCGTCGCGGGAATTGCGTTCTGCCTGGCCGAGCTGTCTCGCGCAACCGGCGATGAGAAGTACCTTGAATACGCCGAAGGCGGCGCGAAATGCGTGATGGACCGGGCGCAGCCCCTGGGCGCGGGCTGGCAGTGGCACGCGAAGTACACGCCCCAGCCGGAGAAGCTCAAGTTCCAGTGGTGCCACGGGTCTCCGGGAATGCTCCAGATGTTCCTGAAGTTGTTCGAGGTCACCGGGAAGCCCGTCTATCGTGAATGGGCGGAAAAAGCGGCGCTGACCGCGGCGCGGCCCGGAAAGTACTACAGGGCGGACATGAGCCTCTGCCACGGCGCGCCCGGCAACGGCGACGTCTTCATCGAGGCCTACCGGGTCCTGGGCGATCGAAAGTTCCTCGACATGGCGACGGATCATGCCGGACTGGCGAGAACCTTCGCGGTCGAGAAAGGAGACGAGGTTTACTGGCGCATCGCCGACAAGTCCTACATGAACGGCGTGGCGGGAGTGGGGCATTTCTTCCTGAGGCTCTCGGACGCCGGCAAAACGCGCGCGGCGCTGATCGCCAGGTAGGCGGGCGCGCCGGATGGCCGGGACCCAGGTCGCACGTCGCGGCTTCGCTGATCGAGCTGGGGCCGGCGCCGGCGGATCTCAAGCAGTAATCCGTGCCGGAACGACTCCCTGGGATTCTTCTAAGGAATCGAAGTTGTCGAGCGTCGTACTCCCGAAGTCTCCGCCTTCTGGCTTCTGGATCGCCGGAATTCGAGGTCTGTGTCGGAGGGAGCATGAACACCGTGAGCCACGCGCAGGAACTCTGCTCTCCGGGGGAAGACGTCCGGAAGTCCCGGGACCGGGTCCGCCACCGTCTCTACCTCGCCTCCTTCCTCCTCGCCCTCTTCGTCCCGCTGATCCCCCACATGTGCCGCAGCCTGCACGCCGAGTTCCTGGTCGCCTCGGCGCCGGCCGCCGCCATTTCGTGGATTCTCTTCGCCGGGCGGAGCGAATCGAAGCTCCTCGATCGCATCGTGGTGATCTTCGTAGTCACGTTCACGACGATGATCCTCGTCTGGAATCTTGCGGACGTGCTCCCGTGGTGAGTCCGGCGTGCCGGTTCGCGCGAAACGAGAAACGAAGCACGAGGAACTTGGAACGAAACACCGCTTCGGAGCGCCCTCCTCCCGCACCGCCGCCCGGCCCCCGCGTCCCCCCCCTCCCTACGACACCGCCACCGCATCCGCCAGCCCGTGGCTCACCGCGAGCTTGGGCGTGAGCGACCGGAGTTTGAGAATCTCCTTCTCGACTTGCGTCGCGGTGCGTCCCGTCGCGCTCGCGACCGCCTGCACGACGCGCGGCGAAGCGATCGAGGTGGTGCGCCCGTCGCCGGCCATGGGCGAGCCCGGGACGGAAAGGAGCGCGGAGCGCGCGAGCGTGCGGTAGCCCTTGGTGCCGGCGGCGAGCACGATCGAGGAAATCCCCAGCGCCTGCCGCGGGCAGTGCGTGCGCACGCGGCACGTGGCCTTGAGCATCACGTCGATGAGCGACAGGCCCGCCGTGATCGAGCCGCCGGGCGAGTCCACCGTCATCACGACGTCGGCGTCGGCCTTCATCGCCTGCACGAAAATCAGCCACGTCGCGGCCTGCAGCGCGAGGCGCTCGTCCAGCTCGCCCGCGAGGTGGAACAGGCGCATGTCGCCGGATTTGGGAAGTGTGATGCGGACTTCGGGGGGCGCGGGAGCGGTGAAGTTCTTGAGGAAGCGGCGGGTCGCGCTGACGAAGCTGGCGAGGGTGCCGGTCGCGCGGTCGGCGTAGGAGCGCGTCTTCTTTTCGACGGGCGCGGGAGGCGGAGGAGGCGGCTCCCTCTTCACCTCGGGTTCCCGCGTCGTCCGCGACGTCACCTGCGGCGCGCGCGACTTCCGCTTCTTCTCCGTCCGTCGGGTGCCCGTTTCCTCGCGGCGGGTGGGCGCCGTGGGAGGATCCGCGACCGCGGCGCCGGGCGCGTCGGCGGGCTGGAGGTTGGCGAGGTGCGAAGCGGGGACGGTTCCGTCGTCGGGCGCGGGGGTCTGATCCCCCGCGACAGCTTCGCCCGCGGCGTCCGCGAGGCGCTTTCGCTCGCGGGCGCGCTCCCTCCTCTCGTGCTTTGCTCCCTTCCCGCTCATTTCCGCGCGGGCGCCGCGCAGATTTTTTCGATCTCGGCGTCCTCGAGCATGCGGTTGGAGGCTTTGGCGGCCTGGAAGATGCGGTCGACGAGGTCGTCGGTGGCGGGAATGCGGCGTTTTTCGAGCCAGAAGAGGACGTTGGAGCGGCCGGACATGGGGCCGACGCGGATGTGCTGTTCGCGGCCGAATTCGGTGGCGGGGACGCCGGAGTAGATGCGGTCGGCGAGCCAGCGGTCTCCTTTTTTCAGCGCCTTGATGACGGCGGCGGCGTGGACGCCGGTGCCCGTTTCGAACGCGTCCTGGCCCACGAGCGGGTAGTTGTGCGGGATTGGAACGTGGCACGCGTCGCCGACCGCGCGGCAGTAGTCGCCGACGGCGGTGAGATCGCGGTGGATGTAACCGTAGAGGTAGAGATTGCAGAGGATCAGCTCCATCGGCGTGTTGCCCGCGCGCTCGCCGATGCCGAGCGCCGCGCCGTGGACCCGGTTCACGCCGGCCTCGACCGCCGCCATGGTGTTGGCGATATCGAGCCCGCGGTCCTTGTGGCCGTGCCAGTCGATCCTGACCTTCGCGCCCGTCTTCTCGACCACGCCCCTCATGAACTCCACGAGCCGCCGCACCCCGGCGGGCGTCGCGTGCCCCACCGTGTCGCACAGGCAAACGCGCCGCGCGCCGCAGTCGATCGCCGCCGTGTAGAGCGTCCGAAGCGTCTCGGGATGCGCGCGCGTCGTGTCCTCCGTCACGTACATGACCGGAAGCCCGTGCTTCACCGCGAACGTCACCGCCTTCTTCGAATGGTCGAGCATCTTTTCGAGCGTCCAGTCCTCCGCGTACTGCCGGATCGGGCTCGACCCGATGAACAGCGCCGCCTCGATCGGCAGCCCCGCTTTCTGCGAAACCTCCACCATCGGCGTGATGTCGCTCTCGACCGTCCGCCCCGCGCAGTTCGCGCCGATCTTCATCCTCCGCTGCACGATTTCCTGCGCGAGCGCCAGCGCGTCCTCCGCGTGCTTCGGCCCCGCCCCCGGCAGCCCGATGTCCAGCGCGTCGATCCCCAGCCGCTCCATCAGGTGGAGAATCGCGAGCTTCTCCTCCTTCGTCGGCGTCACCACGCTCGGGTTCTGCAGGCCGTCGCGCAGCGTTTCGTCGTCCAGCTCGACGTGGCGGTCCTGCATCGGCCGGCCCGCCGTCGGCTCGTCGAGATTCCAGTCGTAGATCAGGTCCTTCTCTTCCGGGTGCGGTGTCGTCATCGGGGTGGCCTTTCCTCCTGCACGGCCCGCTCGACGCGCGCCAGTCGCTCCGCGATCTCTCGTTCGCAGGAGTCGATCCAGACGGAGTCGAGGGGAGTGGTGGTCTCTTCAAGGATACGCGAAGCGTAGGTCGCGAAGAGCGAGCGGCTTCTGCCCGAACCGGGGGGCGAGTCGGCGAGGAGGGCGCGGCCGGCGAGGGCGAGCTCCATGTAGGCCGTGGCGGGGGCGGCGCGGCCGGCGATGAAGAGGGCGTCGACGAGGTCGGCCTCCTGGCGGTTGGCCCAGGACTCCCAGTCGAGGGAGCCGAAGCCGGGCTTCTTCCCCAGCCATGCCGAGTGCCAGGCACGGAGCGCGAGCGGCGCGTGGCGGAGGGCGAGGAGGGCGCTGAGGGCTTCGTCCGCGGAGGGAGCGGGGGTGCCGAGGGCGGATTCGAGATCCCGCAGGGCGAGCGTGGCGCGGCGGGAGAGCGATTCGCGCGCGGGGTCGGGCGTCGGGCGCTCGGCGGGAGGGACGGCCATGCGGGCGGCGAACTGGTCCGACTGCGCGGAGAGCGTCTCGAGCACGCCGGCGAGCGAACTCCGGAGCGCCGGCATCGTCTCGACGATGGCGTGCGCGGGACGGCGGGCGTTGCGCGGCTCGAGAAGTGCCAGCCGGGCGCGCCACGCGTCCAGAGATTCCGTCCACCCCGCGTCCCCCTTCGGCGCCCGGCGGTAGAGGGTCCAGAGGCTCTCGAGGTCTGCGGCGAGGCGGCGCGCGGTCGCGCAGTCTTCCTCGAGTTCGAGCTTCGCGCGCCTGCGCTGAAGCGGAAAATCGGCGGGGTTGCCCCAGGGGATCTGGGCTTCGGCGCGTGCGACGGGGAGATTCCGGGCCCTCAGCTGGACGGTCTGGCGTGCGGGGTCGAAGGTCACGCGGGCGCGGTAGACGCCTGCGAACTGACCGGTGACGGTGAAGGGTTCGGTTTCGATGAGGGACGGTGGGACTTTCCCGCCTTCCGGATCCACGGCATCCGGTATGGCGCGCGCGCGGCGGAAGCCGAGGGAGACGGGGGTTCCTTCGGTGAGGCCGACGACGGGGAGATCGAAGCCGCCGGGGATGCGCTGGGCGCGGCGTTCGACGCGGAGGGGAACGAAGAGAAACTCGACGTGGATGAGGGGGTCGCGGAGGAGGTCGCGGGGGAGGTCGGCGGTGCCCGCGAGGTGCAGCCTGAGGTTGCCGCCGGCGGGCTCGATCTGAAGCGTGGGGTTGAGCGTCTCGGCGCAGGCAGAGGCGGCGGCGAGGGAAAACAGGAGGGCGGGCAGCCTCATGGGACCGCTCAGTGTAGCGCGAGACCGGACGATTGTTGCCGGATTTTGAACGGGTGTTCGCCCGCCGACCCCTCGCTGCTCCTCACAGTGCTAATATGCGTTCTTGCCACGCGGAATCCTCGTCACCGACGGATACTGGCGCAAGACCCTCGCCGCCGTGCGTGCCCTGGGACGCGCGGGGGAACTCGTCGTGGTCGGCGAAAGGACCCACTTCTCCCCCGCCCTCTTCTCCCGCCACGCGCGCGCCGTGGTCTACCCTTCCCCCGAATCCCGCCCGGAGGAGTTCGCGCGCTGGCTGCGCGAGGGACCGGGGCGGTTCGGGTGCGACGTGGTGATGCCGATGGAGGAGGACACGCTGCTGTTCGCGCTCGACAGGCGCGCGGAGATACCGGCGGCGCTGCCGTTCGCGTCGGCCGGGCTCGTGAGGCGCGCGGGGGACAAGGCCTGGACGCTCGCGCGCGCGGCGGAGTGCGGCGTGCCGGTGCCGCGCACGTGGACGGAGCCGGCGGCGGCGGAGGGAAACGGGCCGTTCGTGGTGAAGCCGGGGCGCGGAAGCGGCTCCCGGGGGCTGCGGCACACGGACCGGGCGGGGCTGGCGGCGGCGTGGCGGCCGGGGTGCCTCGTGCAGGAGAAAGTGGAGGGCGAAGGCTGGGGTGTTTCGGTCCTGATGGGGGCGGGCGGCGCGGTGCTCGGAATGTTCACGCACCGGCGGCTGCGCGAGTATCCGACGACCGGCGGGCCGTCGACGCTGCGCGAGTCGGCGCGCGACCGGGCCCTCGAGGAAGCCGCGGTGCGGCTGCTCCGGCACATCGGCTGGACGGGAGTCGCGATGGTCGAATTCAAGAAGCGCCCGGACGGCTTCCACCTGATGGAGATCAACCCGCGGTTCTGGGGCTCGCTCGCGCTCGCGGTCGAGGCCGGCGTGAATTTCCCCGTGCTGCTCGCGCGGTGGGCGCGCGGGGAGGAATTCGCGCCGGTGACCGACTGGCGGACCGGCGTGCGCGCCCGCGTCTTCTTCCCCGGCGAGGTCATGCACTTTCTCAGAAACCCCGACCGCGGAAAAATGGATCCGCCGCTCCTCGACTTCGCGCCACGCGACGATTACTTCCGCCGCGACGACCCCGCGCCCGGAGCGGGCCTCGTGCTGAGCGTGCTCACCGGACTGTTCCACCGGGAGTGGCGCAAGTTCCTGAGAAGTTGAAGCGGGCTTCTGGCGGGCGGACCGCGCGGTTAACCTATGGGAACAGCTTCCGAGGAACCCGATGACCGAAGACCTCCCCGCCGATCCCGAGGACGCGCGCGACGAAGGACGCGAGGCGCTTCTCAAGGAAGTCGCCGTTCCCGCTCCGAAAAGGAAGCGGAGGTGGATCCTGCGCCTCGCCCTGGCGCTGCCGCCGCTGCTCGCGCTGCTCGTGTTCCTGCTGCCCACGATCCTGTCGATGGGCTGGGTGACGCGGAAGATCGAGGCGGCCGCGGGGGAGAAGCTCGCGCGCCGGGTGACGCTGGAGAGCCATTCGGTCGGCTGGTGGGCGCCGGTCACGTGCGAGAAACTCGTCGTCTACGAGAAGGACGGCACGACGCCGTTCCTCAGGATCGACAAGGTGGTGGCGAAGCTCCCGTTGAAGCCCCTGCTGGACCGGAATGTCGAGCTGGAGTCGCTGGAGATCACGGGGGTCGAAGCGCGGATCGTGCGGCGCCGGGACGGAAGCCTGAGCACGGACGACCTGGGCGAGCAGCCCGCGCCGCCGCCGTCGACCGAGCCGGCGCCCGCACCCGCCCCACAGCCCGCCCCGGCTCCGGAAGGCGGGAGATTCCGGATGGGCCGTGTCGCCATGCGCGAGGTGAGCGTGCGATTCGTCGACGAGACGACCGGCCGGACCGCGACGGCGACGGGCCTTACGCTCGACGCGAAGCCGGGCGCGACGCCGGACGAGATCGTCGCCGAGGTGAAATCGAAGATCGACGTCTCCGGCGCGGCGACCGGCACGCTCGAAGCGCAGGCGACGCTGCTCGCGCTCGACGCGGGACGGCCGCGCGCGGAGATCACGGGAAACGGCTCGCTGAAATTCGGCGGCCTGGACCTCGCGGCGGTCGCGAACGCGCTTCAGCCGGAGCCCGGAAGGGAGTTTCGCACGGGGGCGTGCGAGGGGACGGTGGCGTTCCGGCTGGACAAAGGCGGCGATCGGACGATCACCGTCGACGCGCGCCTGCCCGGAGTGGTGTGGGGCGACGCGGGTCAGCCGGCGACGCTTCAGTCGCCCGTCACGGTCCACCAGGCGCTCGCGCTCCGGAACGCCGGCCGCCGGATCGACATCAGGGAAATGAAGATCACGCTCGCGGGCGCCGACCTGCAGGTGCAGGGATCGATCGACTTGCCCGCCGACGACGGCGACACCGACAATCCCGTGGATCTCGTCGCGCGCTTCGACGGGGAGACGTCGCATTTCGACGAGCTGTTCCCCGCTTCCGTGGGGGGCCAGATCCACAAAGGCCCGCTCCGCTCGACCTGGAACATCCGCGGGAAGAACACGGACCGGCTCGCGATCGACGGCGTGGCGGAGGTGACGAGCTACGTGTTCACGACGGTAGACGAGGCGGGGAAGGAATCGCACTACAAGGTGCCGCACCCGGGGTTCCTGAAGTTCGAGGCGCACGGGGAGGTTGACCTGAAGCGCCGGGAGCTGCGCGCGGCCGAGACGGGGCGGGCGTGGGCGTCGCTGGACGGGATTTCGCTCGATCTCGAGATGCGGGCGCCCTGGATCCAGTCGGCGGAGGTCGACCTGAAGCAGATCTGGATGCAGCTGTCGGTGCGCGAGCAGGTGACAGACATCCGGACGCTGGAGTTCATCCTGAACGACGGCGAGGTGCGGACGAGCGGGCGGGTGCTGTTCGACGCGGAGGATCCCGCGTGGACGATCGCGAACCGGGGGACGCACGTCGCGTACTCGTACGTGTTCTCGAAGATCCTCGGCCTCCTGAACCCGGCGCTCTACGCCACCGAGCGCGGGCAGATCGAGGCGGATCTGGGCTGGGAGATCGACCTCGCGGGACGGGGATTCGATATGGAGAGAGCGAAGAAAACGCTGACCGGGCGGGGCAAGCTCGCGCTCGAGCGCGGGACGATCTCGGGAAGCCCGATGCTGGGCGAGCTGTTCAAACAGCTCCGCATCGGCGAGGCCGCGAAATACGAATTCGACGGGATGGCGCAGGAGTTCAGGATCGCCGAGCAGAAGGTGCACAACGAGTGGTCGAAATGGCAGGGGGCGGGCAAGGAAGCGGACCTCACGATCGCGGGATGGACCGACTTCGAAGGAAACATGCAGCAGCGGATCACGGTCGAAGGCGATCCGACGACGCGCTGGGGAAAGACGACGGGAACGGTCGTCGACGTTCTGAACAAGGCGGGGGGACTTCCGCTCGGCGGAACCGTGGACTCGCCGAAGATCGACATCGATTACGAAAAGGCCCTCAAGGGCGCGATCGGCGGCATCATCGAGGACCCGAAGCTGCAGGAGAAGGGCAGGAGCCTGCTGGAGGATCTCTTCGGGAAGAAAAAGAAGAAGTAGAGGGCCTTACCTGTCCGTTTCGCCCTCTTCGCTCTCTTCCCCTTCTTTCTCCCCGACCCCGTCGACCTGCGCCGGAGGTTTCGGCGGCGCGATCATGCGGCTCTCGTGCGGCGGGACGATCGTGGGACCACCGCAGCGCGAGGTCGGGCACTTGCCGGACTTCACGCACATCGTCGCGATTCCGGCCCAGAGCAGGACGGCGAGCAGCGCCTGTCCGACGCCGATCGCCACGCCGGCGCGGGCGAGCCCGGCGCCCGCCGCGGGCGCCTGTCCGGTGCGGATGCGGCGGAGCGCGCCGCAGGAAACCGCGGCGCCGATCAGGCCGAACGGAATCCACGTGATGGGCCCGAGAACCGTGACGACGCCGAACACGAGCGAGGACAGCGAGATCACGAACCCGCCCACCGCGCCCCCCGAACATGGATTGCAGGCGCGGGCCGGCGACGCCGGCGTGACCGCGACGGGAACCGGCTCCGGCCCCTTCCCCTGCGCGCGCGCCTCCACCACCGGCACGGCCGGCGCGTCCACGAGCGTCGCCTGCGGCACCGGACCGGCGGGAGCGAACACGACCCGCTGACACGATGGGCAGCGGACTCGCTTTCCGGCGAGGTCTTCGGAAACCTGAAGTTGACGGCCGCACGGGCAGGGGAACTGGAGAGCCATGGCGTGTACTCCTCGTTCGGGGGTCGACGGATTATATCAGGCCGAGCCTACCTCGGATCATCCGGCGTGATGCGCCAGAACGTCTCGTGATGATGCGGACAGCGGATCGTCGACGAGTTGCCTTCGCATCGGTAGACGTACGCCAGTCCGGACGGACAGGTGAACGCACCGTCGGCGGCGGAAACCGCGGCCACCGCGGGCGGCATGGCCCCGTCGTGCGCCCGCTGCCACTCGTCAATGGACTCCGCGGCGGCGCGCAGACGCCCTTCGCAGGTGAACGCCGCGTACCGCACCCCGTTCTGCCGCGCGGGGTCGCGCCACCCCCTCCGCGGAGACGAAGGCGCGTTGCTCACGACCATGAGGGCCCCGAGCCCCGCCAGGCCCGCGAGAATCGCGAAGAGCACGAGGATGCTCCCGCCCGAAGAGCGCACCGCGGCGGGAGCGGACGCGGAGGCGGGCGGCGAAGACGCGCGGGCGCCGCGCGATCCGGCGAGAACGAGGAAGAACGCGGCCGCGCCGAGGAGAAGCGGCCGGCCCGGCCCGGCGCCCGGCCGGAATGCGACCGCGATGAGGGCGAGGCCGAACACGACGAACCCCGCGACGGCAAGCACATTGGCCGTGCGGCTCAGGAGTGTACGGGGAGGGGAAGGGACTTCCGGCGGCCCGAGGCGGAACTTCGGGCGCGGCGCGGGCGGAGGAGGATCGACGACCCGGGGCTCGGCTTCAGGGGCGAGCTGCGCGACCGGCACGTCCTCCACCGGCGCCCAGACGATCATCCGGCAGGCGGGACAACGAACGCGCTTCCCCGCCAGTTCCGCTCCGACCTGGAGGGCTCGACCGCAGGGGCAGGTAAACTCGAGGGACATGGAAGGCTCCGGGAATGGACGGCGCGCCGATCCGGGTACGCAGATCATACCACATTCGTTAAACGAATGACGCGGGCGCGGATTCCCGGAATCGTAAGGATAATGAAAGCGCCGCGGGATCCGGCTACCGGGGCTCTTCCTCCAGGCACGCGCGCCCCGTCAGTCCGTGCGACTCGCAGAAGACCCAGCCGACGCCTCCCGCCGGTTCAAAGGCGTAGGCGCCTCCGTGGGGGCAGTCGGTGAGGCCCTTGAGGAAGGGGGCCTGGGGGTCGACGGAGGCGGGCATGCAGCCGCCGGCATTGCGCGCGGTGGCCTGGAGGGCCGCGACGAGGGCGGCGAGGCGCTCGCGGCAGGATTCGCGGGTCGACTTCAGGCGCCCGCCGCGGTCCGCGCCGCGCGGCGCGTGCGCCCCGGCGCGGAATCCGTGGGTCGGGCAGGAGACGACGCCGTCGGGCCCCGAGGTGTTCCACTCGTACGGGTGGCCGCCGGGGCAGCGGCCGTCGAGCGCGGGATCGACGTCGCGGAGGGTGAGCGGGAGTCCGCAACCCGTGACGCGCGCGTCGACCTGCGCGCGCCGGGCGAGGCTCCGGACCCGCTCCTCGCACTCGCGCCGGCGGCTCTCGCGCCCGCCCGGATCCGTCGCGAGCGTCGGCATGCCCGCGGCTACGAGAATCGCGCCGGCCACCGCGAAGCTGATCGCCGTCCCGCCCGCGAGTTTTCCGCCCGGCAGCTCGATCCACCCGAGGAAGACGAGCGCGGAAACCGCGGCCGCGGTCATCGCGACCACCCACGTGACCGGCGGGCCCAGCGCCCCCGCGACCAGAACCGCGTGCACGCCCGCGCACGAGAGCATGAAACCGAAGACGGCGGACTCGAAGAGGCCGAAGCGGGCGGGGCGGCCGGCGGAGGGAAGCCGGCGCGGCGCGGCGGGGGCGTCCACGAGTGCGGCGTCGCGGATCGTGAGATCGGGCACCTCGCGCACCTCGCGGCACGCGGGACACCGTGCCCGCCTCCCCGACAGCGCGTCGGGGACTTCGAGCAGGCGGCCGCAGGCGCAGGCGAAGCGGATGGTGATTCCTCCGAAGGACGGATCGATTATGCCAGATGCCGCGCGTGATTCGATGGGGGGATGGAAGGGCGGGGCGGAAGAGCAGGGCGAAAGGGCGAGAGGGCGAAAGGGAAGGACCTCGCCCTGCGCCCTTCCGCCCTCCCGCCC